>NZ_JBQAEF010000003.1:0-512691 GCF_051915185.1 Bacillus cereus group sp. MYBKT14-1
GTATTAGGCACGCCGCCAGCGTTCATCCTGAGCCAGGATCAAACTCTCCAATAAAGTTAGTTTGTCTAGCATCTAAAATAAAAATTGACGTTTCACGTTGTTTGTTTCGTTTAGTTTTCAAAGTTCAACATCGCGTTTCAGCGACTTTTATAATATATCATACTATATTATTTTGGTCAACAAGTTTTTTTGATAAGTTGTATCTCTCATTTGCTGACTCTGCCTATTATATAGGCTTTCTCTTCCCTATGCAAGTATTATTATAAAAAAATAAAGAGAGGGAAAATCCCCTCTCTTATTCTTCTGAAGAAACCTCTTCACTCGTTTCTTCCTCTTCATCTTTTTGTGCTTTTGCTACCGTCGCTACCTCTTGGTCTTCCTCTAATCGAATTAGACGAACACCTTGTGTATTACGTCCCATTTGAGAGATTTGATCAACTGGCATACGAATAATAACGCCTGCCGCTGTAATTAACATAATATCTTCTTCACCTGTAACAGACTTAACAGCTACTAATTTACCGTTCTTATCTGTAATGTTACAAGTTTTCAGACCTTTACCACCGCGACTTTGCAGACGGTATTCATCAATCGGTGTACGCTTTCCGTAACCATTTTTCGTTACAATTAGAACATTTACATCCTCTTCGACAATTTCCATACCTACAACTTGGTCTTCATCGCCCAACGTAATAGCTTTAACACCTGCAGCATTACGTCCCATAGAACGAACATCTTGTTCATTGAAACGAATTAGCATACCGTTACTTGTCCCGACAATAATATCCTTATCACCCGATGTTAAACGTACAGATATTACTTCATCCTCTTCACGAAGAGAAATTGCAATTAAACCATTTGTACGTATATTTGCAAATGATGAAAGTGGCGTTCTCTTAGAAACCCCTTGTTTTGTCGTAAAGAATAAGAACTGATCGTCACCAAATTCACGAATCGGAATAATAGCGTTAATCCACTCACCCTTATCTACCCCTAATAGGTTAATAATTGGTAGTCCTTTTGCAGTACGACTATACTCTGGAATTTCATATCCTTTCGTACGGTATACTTTACCCTTGTTTGTAAAGAATAAAATATGATCATGAGTAGACGTTGTTAATAAATGTTCAACAAAGTCATCATCATTCGTACCCATTCCTTGCACACCACGTCCCCCACGGTTCTGTGTTTTGTACGTAGAAGCTGGTAACCTCTTAATATAACCGTTATGAGTTAACGTAATCGCAATGTTTTGTTCAGGAATTAAATCTTCATCTTCAATAAATTCCATACCGCCAATTGTAATTTCTGTTCGTCTCTTATCATTGAAACGCTCTTTTACTTCTGTTAATTCTTCACGAATAATCTCAAGAACTTTTTCTTCATCTGCTAAAATCGCTTTTAATTCAGCAATTAACTTCATTAAGTCTTGATATTCTTGCTCAATTTTTTCACGTTCTAATCCAGTTAAGCGTTGCAGACGCATATCTAAAATCGCTTGCGCTTGTTTCTCACTTAAACCAAAACGTTCCATTAAGCCTTGCTTTGCAATATCTGCCGTTTTTGAACTACGAATTAACGTAATAACTTCATCAAGATGATCTAAAGCAATTCGTAATCCTTCTAAAATATGAGCACGTGCTTCTGCTTTTTCTAATTCATAAGCAGTACGTCTACGAATTACTACCTTCTGATGCTCTAAATAATGATATAGATTTTGTTTTAAATTTAGTACTTGTGGCTCCCCATTTACAAGAGACAACATATTAATACCGAAACTTGTTTGAAGCGCTGTATGTTTATATAGATTGTTTAATAGTACGTTTGCATTAGCATCACGACGTACTTCCATGACAATACGCATACCATTACGATCTGATTCATCACGTAAATCTGTAATACCTTCAATTTTCTTATCGCGAACTAATTCTGCGATTTTTTCAATTAATCGCGCCTTATTAACTTGATAAGGTAGTTCAGTTACGATAATAGATTGTTTACCGTTTGACTTCTCTTCAATTTCAACCTTAGCACGAAGCATAATGGAACCGCGACCTGTTTCATAAGCTCTTCGAATTCCACTTCTTCCTAAAATTAAACCTGCCGTCGGAAAGTCTGGACCAGGAATATATTCCATCAATTCTGCGATAGTAATATCAGGATTATGACTTAATGCCAGCACACCATCAATTACTTCGCCAAGCTGATGCGGCGGTATATTTGTTGCCATACCAACAGCAATACCTGTTGTACCGTTTACTAATAAATTAGGGAAACGCGCTGGTAGTACTATCGGTTCTCTTTCGGAACCATCATAGTTATCTTGATAATCAATTGTATTTTTTGAAATATCACGTATTAATTCCATAGAAATCTTAGACATTCTTGCCTCTGTATAACGCATTGCTGCTGCTGAATCTCCATCTACAGAACCGAAGTTACCATGCCCATCTACAAGCATATAACGTTGACTAAAATCTTGCGCCATACGTACCATTGTTTCATAAACGGCTGAATCACCATGAGGGTGATACTTACCGATTACTTCACCGACAATACGTGCTGATTTCTTATACGCTTTATCAGCTGTAATTCCTAAATCATTCATCGCATATAAAACCCTACGATGCACAGGTTTTAATCCATCACGAACATCTGGTAATGCACGAGATACGATAACACTCATTGCGTAATCTAAAAATGAGGTACGCATTTCATGACTAATATTAATTTCTCGAATTCGTGCTTGTTGTTGATTGTCTGACATCAACGAGCACCTCCTCTTACATTTCCGTTACACATACATTGATTTATATGTAGAAGACAGGAATACTTAGATTCCTGTCATTACTCATTTAAATATCAAGGTTCTTCACGTATTTTGCATTCTCTTGGATAAAGTTACGACGCGGTTCTACTTTATCACCCATTAAAATTTCAAACGTTTCGTCTGCTTCTATTGCATCTTGAAGAGAAACTTGAAGTAACGAACGTACTTCTGGATCCATTGTCGTCTCCCATAGCTGAGTTGGATTCATCTCCCCAAGACCTTTATAACGTTGAATTCCTGGTTTCGGCTGGGCTGGTAGCTCAGCTAAGATTTTTTCAAGTTCCTTATCGTTGTAAGCATATTGAATTTTTTTACCTTGTTGTATTTTAAACAATGGCGGCTGTGCAATATAGATATAACCACACTCAATTATTTGACGCATATAACGATAGAAGAACGTTAATAATAGGGTACGAATATGTGCACCATCAACATCGGCATCGGTCATAATAATAACTTTATGATAGCGTGCTTTTTCAATATCGAAGTCTCCACCAATATTTGTACCGATTGCCGTAATAATTGTACGAACTTCATCATTTGATAAAATCTTATCTAAGCGCGCCTTTTCCACATTAATAATTTTACCCTTCAGCGGTAAAATCGCTTGGAAATGACGATCGCGTCCTTGTTTTGCAGATCCACCCGCAGAGTCACCCTCTACGATGTAAATTTCACTAATTGCTGGATCTTTCGAAGAGCAATCAGCTAATTTACCAGGTAAACTGGAAACTTCTAACGCACTCTTTCGACGTGTCAATTCACGCGCTTTTTTCGCAGCTACACGTGCACGTGCAGCCATCGTACCTTTTTCTACAATTTTTCGCGCTACATTAGGATTTTCTAGTAAGAACTTTTCAAATGCCTCTGAGAATACAGACTCTGTAATTGTTCTCGCTTCACTATTCCCAAGTTTTGTCTTCGTTTGTCCTTCAAATTGTGGATTTGGATGCTTGATTGATACAATTGCTGTTAAACCTTCACGAACATCCTCACCAGTTAAATTACTGTCCGCATCTTTTAAAATGCTATTTTTACGACCATAGTCGTTGATTACACGAGTTAAAGCTGTTTTAAAACCTACCTCATGTGTACCACCTTCATACGTATGGATGTTATTCGTAAATGAGTAAATATTATTTGTGTATCCTTCGTTATATTGAAGAGAAACCTCAACCTGAATACCATCTTTTGAACCTTCTACGTACACAGGCTCTTCATGAATCGGTTGTTTTGAGCGATTTAAATGCTCAACGTATGATTTAATTCCACCTTCGTAATGGAATTCTTTCTTTTGCTTATGTTCACGTTTATCTTCAATTGTTAATTTAATATTACGATTTAAAAACGCTAATTCACGCATACGAGTTGCTAGCGTATCAAAATCGTATACTGTTGTTTCTTGGAAAATTTCCGGATCTGGTTTAAATCGAGTTATTGTTCCTGTTTGATCGGTGTCACCAATGACTTTTAAATCCGCAACCGGAATACCTCTTTCGTATTTTTGGTAATGGATTTTACCTTCACGATGTACAAATACTTCTAATTCTGTTGATAGAGCATTTACAACCGATGCCCCAACACCATGTAAACCACCAGAAACTTTATAACCGCCACCGCCAAATTTACCACCGGCGTGGAGAACAGTCATAATAACTTCTACAGCTGGACGTCCCATTTTTTCTTGTATACCAACCGGAATACCACGCCCATTATCCGTTACACGAATACTATTATCTTCTTCGATACTAACATTAATTTCATCACAATAACCTGCAAGTGCTTCATCAATACTATTATCTACGATTTCCCAAACAAGATGGTGAAGCCCTTTTCCACTTGTAGATCCAATATACATACCAGGGCGTTTCCGAACTGCCTCTAGTCCTTCAAGCACCTGTATCTGACTTTCATCATATGCATTTTCTTGCATTTGCTTTTGTTCCATTGACACAAAGATCACCTACTTTTCCATTTAAACAGGGGTTATTCCCTATCTATTTCACAATCTACAGTGCCGTTCGTTACATGAATTGTTTTCGCTTCTTTTAATGTTTCGTGTTCAATTCCGTCGACACTCGTCGTTGTAACAAATGTTTGCACTTTTCCTTGAATTGTATTTAAAAGATGTGATTGACGATAATCATCTAATTCTGATAAAACATCATCCAACAAAAGGATTGGATATTCTTTAACCTCTGAATAAATCAATTCAATTTCAGCTAATTTTAGGGATAGTGCGGTCGTTCGTTGTTGTCCTTGCGAACCAAAGACTTGAACATTTTTACTATTAACGAAGAATTGTAAATCGTCACGATGAGGACCAATTAAAGTCGTACCACGGAAAATTTCACGTTGTTTCACAGATTGAAAACTTTCATAGTATACTTCTTTTATTTTCGACAAATCCATTGATTCTGATACATCTACACTTGGTTTATAGACAATTTCTAACTCTTCTAATCCACGGCTTATACCTCGATGAATTGGAGCTGCCCATTCCTGTAGCAAATGCAAAAATTCAAAACGTTTTTGCAGTATTTTCGCACCATGCTCAATTAGTTGAAGTGTAAATACATCCAACATCGTTTCCTCATTCTTACTATTCCCTTGCATTTTTTTCAACAAGTGATTTCGTTGCGTGAGCACCTTTTGATATTGACTTAATTCATACAAATATACAGGAGCTATTTGTCCTAATTCCATATCTAAAAAGCGTCTTCTTACTTGAGGGCTTCCTTTTACAAGATTTAAATCTTCTGGGGCAAACATGACAACGTTCATCACGCCAATATATTGACTTAACTTTTGTTGTTCAAGTTGATTTAATTTTGCCTTTTTACCTTTTTTCGAAATATTTAATTCCAAAGACAAAGAACTGTTTCTTTTTTGTAATTTCCCTTTTATTTGACCAAAATCTTCATCCCAGCGGATAAGTTCGCGATCATTAGAGGTTCTATGAGATTTCGCCATCGCTAAAACATAAATAGCTTCCATCAAATTTGTTTTCCCTTGCGCATTTTCGCCGATAATTACATTTACCTTATCTTCAAAGGAAAGCTCTAATTTTTCATAATTGCGATAGTTTTTTAATTGTATTTCTGAAATAAACAAAGGGCTCCCCCTTTATGCCTGAACTTGGAAAGTTCCGCTTCCTGGAATTTCAATAACATCATTCGCATATAGTTTGCGACCTCTTCTATTTTCAAGTTCGTTGTTCACGTACACTTCATATTCTTGTAAAAACCATTTTACAGCGCCACCTGTATCAATTACATCAGCTAACTTTAAAAATTGTCCTAGTGTAATATACTCTGTTGAAATTTTAATACGTTTCATAAAATCGCTCACTTTCTGAAAGTGTTCATTCTTTCATTGTACTAAATAAACTAGCATTAGGAAAGTAATACCCAAAAATCAAATAAGGGCCACTAGCATCTTTAAACTAGCAACCCTTATTCCTTACCTAGTAAGTACGAACCGGTAAAATTAATTGAATAATTGAATCATCATTTACTGTACGAATTAAGAACGGTCTCATCGCCCCAGTAAAGCTAACTTTAATCTCTGTACTATCCAAAGCTTTCAATGCATCCATCATATATTTTGCACTAAAAGATATTTTTAACTCTTCTCCATCTACTTTTTCGCATTGTACTTCTTCGACAACTTTTCCGATTTCTGGTGAATTCGAAGAAATCTCTAGCATTTCTTGCTCTAAAGTTGATAATTTAACAACGTTATTGCGGCCATCTCTTGCTAATAGTGAAGCACGATCAATTGCTTGTAGGAATTCTTTTGTATTCACAAAAATATCCGTTTTACTCTCTGCCGGAATTAAACGTGTCGTATCAGGATAATTCCCTTCTAACAATCTTGAGAAGAATAATAAATGTTTTGTACGGAATAATACTTGATACTCCGTAATAACGATATCTACCATTTCTTCAGACTCATCTAAAATTTTACTTAATTCATTTAAGCTCTTACCTGGGATAACAACATTAGCTTGGAATTCATCTGCAATATTATGTCCTTCAATTTTTGCTTTTCGAAGTGCCAGCCTATGACTATCTGTTGCAATACAAGTTAACTCGCTGTTATATACCTTCCAGTTTACACCTGTCAAGATTGGTCTTGTTTCAGAAGTAGAAACTGCAAATACAGTTTGTCTGATCATATGTTTAAGTAAATCTGTTGGTATCTTAAATACATGATGTTCTTCAATCTGTGGCAATAACGGATATTCTGCAGAATCTAAACCATTTAAGTTAAACTCTGATTTTCCAGATTTTATTTTTGTCATAAAATGATTTTCTACAGAAATTTCGACAGTGTCTTTAGGTAGTTTTTTTACAATCTCACTAAAATATTTTGCCTGTAAAACAATGCTTCCTGATTGAGCTATTTCTACGATTTCTTTTCCATCTTCTTCGACTGGAATAAACGATTCAATAGAAATATCAGCATCGCTTCCTGTTAATGTAACTCCTTCTTCAGTTGCTACAACTTTAATTCCCGTAAGAATTGGGATTGTTGTACGAGAAGAAACTGCCTTCATTACATCTTGTACACCTCTTACAAGATAGTCTTTTTGTATTGTAAAACGCATAAAGAAAAACCTCCGGTAAGTATAAGATTTTATTTAATTAATAAAGATAAAAAATAGTAGTAATAGTAATAGGGCTTGTGGATATGTGGATAACCCCGCTAAAGGATGTAAAAACAGTCTATCTACATGTGGATAGACTGTGCGTAAAACAAGGTAAGTTATTCACACTATTCAGCTACTACTTTAAAATACCATTAATTTCTTCAACTTGCTTTTGTAATTGCGTATCGGTTTTTAGTAGTTTAGAGATTTTTTCATGGGCATGGATAACTGTTGTATGATCACGTCCACCAAATTCTTCACCTATTTTTGGTAAAGAGGAATCTGTAAGCTCGCGCGATAAATACATTGCAATTTGGCGAGGAAACGCAACTGATTTTGTACGTTTTTTCGCTTTAAAATCTTCTAATTTCACTTGATAAACGTCCCCGACAGCTTTTTGAATATCATAAATAGAGATAATTTTCGGCTTAGAATTTGGAATAATATCTTTAAGTGCTTCAGCTGCTAAATCAGCATTAATATCTTTATTAATTAAAGATGAATAAGCTACAACTCGGATAAGTGCACCTTCTAATTCACGAATATTTGAATCAATTTGATTTGCGATATAAAGCATAACTTCATTTGGTATATCAAGCCCTTCAGCTTTTGCTTTTTTGCGTAAAATCGCAATTCGTGTCTCTAAATCTGGCGGCGTAATGTCTGTAATAAGTCCCCATTCAAAGCGGGAACGAAGACGATCTTCTAAAGTTGGAATTTCTTTTGGTGGTCGGTCACTAGAAATTACAATTTGTTTACTTTCTTCGTGTAATGCATTAAATGTATGGAAAAACTCTTCTTGAGTCTGTTCTTTTCCAGCAAGAAATTGAATATCATCTATCAATAAAACATCTACGTTACGATATTTATTACGAAAATCAACAGCTTTATTATCACGAATAGAGTTAATAAATTCATTTGTAAATTTTTCTGATGATAAATATACAACTTTTGCATTTGGATTATGTTCAATTACATAATGACCAATTGCGTGCATTAAATGTGTCTTTCCAAGTCCAACTCCCCCGTAAATAAAGAGTGGATTATACGCTTTAGCTGGCGCCTCAGCTACAGCTAATGAAGCTGCATGGGCAAAACGGTTACCAGAGCCAATAACAAATGTATCGAATGTATATTTTGGATTTAACATGCTCTGTGGTAAATGAGCTGAATCATCTTGTGCTGGATTCGGCTTAACTGGAGGCAGATCAATGTCCTCTTCAGCTTGACTTTGGGGAATAATAAAGCGAATTGCTAATTTTGCCCCTGTTAAATCGTATAGTGTTTCTGAAATTAGTTCGGAGTAATGAGATTCTAGCCAGTCACGAGCAAATTCATTCGGAGCTGTAATCGTTAATACGTCTTTCTTCAAGTTATGAGCCGTTGTGGATTTTAACCATGTCTCATAACTAGGCTTGCTTACCTTTTTTTCTAATTCTTTTAAGGCACTATTCCATAAATCAGAGATATTTTCCAAAGGTGTCCCTCCTTTACTAAGTTGGTAAAAGAATAAGGTTGCGCAACAAATGTACAACCTAATAAATATAAAATGTATATTTATACGAAACGTATTTTAAAACCTAAAAACGTCGTTTGTATATGAGATAGGGTTTTCGACAAAAAAAGCAAATGTGGACAACTATTTACCCACATGTGATTAAAACTGTCCACATGTTATACACAAATTGTGGATAAGATAAAGGTGTGGAAAACTTATTCAAAGTGAAAACACAACTATAATATCAAAAAAAAGTGGCTATAGCAATGAATTTAAGAAAGTTATCCACAAAATCAATACCTTGTGGAATAAACTTGTCCACAACACGATATACTGTGTAAAAGTGCGAAAAAAGTTTGTGGATATAAAAAGCGTGAAAAAATATTTATCCACAAGGAAATATAGGTGCTGTGAAAAAGTATGTGAATAGGTTCAAAATGAATATTTGATGAAAATTTCTAGAACCATTGACATTTTCCTAGTTAATTAACTATAATTTATAGGACTGTCTTTAACAGATATTCCTCAGGGAGGTGTCATATAATGAAAAGAACTTACCAACCAAATAAACGTAAGCGCAGCAAAGTACATGGTTTCCGCAGCCGTATGAGCACAGCGAACGGACGTAAAGTGCTAGCAGCTCGTCGTCGTAAAGGAAGAAAAGTATTATCTGCGTAGACCACTGATCGTTCAGTGGTCTTTTTTTCTAATAATAGTGAATTTCCGCTGATGAAATACAGGAGTGTCAATTGATATGAAGAAAAAACATCGTATAAAGAAGAATGATGAATTCCAGGCGGTTTTTCAAAAAGGAAAATCAAATGCAAATCGTCAGTTTGTTGTATACCAATTAGATAAAGAAGAACAGCCAAACTTTCGCATCGGCCTTTCTGTTAGCAAGAAAATAGGAAATGCAGTAGTTCGTAATCGAATTAAGCGCATGGTCCGTCAGGCTATTACAGAGTTAAAAGATGAGATAGCTTCTGGAAAAGATTTTGTTATAATAGCAAGGAAGCCTTGTGCAGAGATGACATATGAAGAAGTAAAGAAAAGCTTAATTCATGTCTTTAAACGCTCTGGTATGAAAAGAATAAAAAAGTAGCGTAAGGAAATGAATTACACTATATACATACCGATACAAGGAGGAGTAGGCTTTGAAAAAGAAATTAGGTTTACTAGCCATGCTTATTGCATTAATGGCGATTACTGCTGGCTGTAGTGAAGTAAATCAGCCAATTACACCAAAAAGCACTGGAATTTGGAATGAATACTTCGTATACCCGCTTTCTCAGTTAATCACGTATTTTGCAAACTTATTTAACAGTAATTATGGTTTAGCAATTGTTGTTACGACTCTTATCATTCGTTTTGCGTTATTACCATTAATGATTAAACAAACGAAGAGTACGAAAGCGATGCAAGCGTTACAACCGGAAATGGTGAAGTTAAAAGAGAAATATAGCTCTAAAGATCAAGCGACACAGCAAAAACTGCAGCAAGAAATGATGCAGTTATACCAAAAAAATGGTGTAAATCCATTAGCTGGTTGTTTACCAATCTTTATTCAAATGCCAATTCTGTTCGCTTTTTATCATGCAATTATGAGAACAGCTGAAATTAAACAACATAGTTTCTTATGGTTCGATTTAGGACATGCAGACCCGTTCTATATCTTACCAGTCGTTGCAGCAATTACGACATTTATTCAGCAAAAGCTTGCAATGGCAGGAACAGCTGGTCAAAATCCACAAATGGCAATGATGCTTTGGCTTATGCCGATTATGATTTTAATCTTTGCAATTAACTTCCCAGCTGCATTATCACTTTACTGGGTTGTTGGTAATATCTTTGGTATTGCTCAAATGTACTTTATTAAAGGACCAGAGATTAAGGCTAGTAAGGCTGGTAAGGCTGGAGGCTCAAGCAAGTGAGTGTAATTACTGCTAAAGGACAAACAGTCGAGCTGGCAGTAGAGGATGCTTTAAGGCAATTAAATACATCAAAAGATCGAGTAGATATAAATATTGTCGATGAGGGTAAAAGGGGATTCTTAGGTTTATTTGGGAATCGCCCTGCAGTAGTAGAAGTTGTATTGAAGAAAGATCCAATTCAAGAATGTGAAGAATATTTAAGAAATGTTATTCACGATATGGGTGTGGAAGTCGAGATTAGTAAAATTGTAAAAGGACGCGAAATCGAATTTACAATTTCTGGTGATAATGTAGGTGTTTTAATTGGGAAAAGAGGTAATACATTGAACTCTTTACAGTATTTAACAAAACTTGTCGCGAATCGTAACACGAAGCAGTATATCGGTATTACACTAGATGCTGAAAATTATCGTAGTAAAAGAAAAAGTACGTTAGAATCACTTTCTTATCGATTAGCGAAACAAGTATTTAATACGAAAAAAAGAGTTATTTTAGAACCGATGCCATCTTTTGAACGAAAAATTATTCATCAGGCATTATCAAATCATCAAGGTATCAATACAACTTCTGAAGGAAATGAACCACATCGGCATGTTGTAATATCTCCTAAATGACCGGTTGCTCAAATGAGTGCCGGTTTTTTTGAGCGGAAAATAGATGTGGATAACTAAAAAACACTAAACTTATCCACTGTGAATAAGTTTAGTGTTTTTTACATGGGGATATAATAAAATGAGTTATTCTTCTTTTGTAGATAGGTTCGTTATGGTATCCTAATAATTTAGTGAAAGAAATAATCATGTTGAAATAGAGATAAATAAGCAAGTGAGGTGAAAGGACATGGAATTTGATACAATTGCTGCGATTTCCACAGCGCTTGGAGAGGGTGCAATTGCCATTGTTCGAGTAAGTGGGGATGATGCGGTTGAGAAAGTTGATCGTATTTTTAAGGGGAAGGATTTAACAGAGGTTCCTTCTCACACTATTCATTATGGTCATATTGTTGATTTAGATACAAATCAAGTTATTGAAGAAGTTATGGTGTCTATTATGCGCGCACCAAGGACTTTTACACGTGAAAATATAGTGGAAATTAACTGTCACGGTGGACTTGTTTCAGTAAATAAAGTATTGCAACTTATTCTAGCACAAGGAGTACGATTGGCAGAACCGGGCGAATTTACAAAACGTGCTTTTTTAAATGGACGTATCGACTTATCACAAGCAGAAGCTGTTATGGATTTGATTCGAGCAAAAACAGATCGTGCGATGAATGTAGCAATTAATCAAATGGAAGGGCGATTATCTAAATTAATTGGTCTTTTGCGTCAAGAAATATTAGAAACATTAGCTCATGTTGAGGTAAATATAGATTATCCAGAATACGATGATGTAGAAGAGATGACACATAATATTTTAATTGAGAAAGCGACGCATGTTCGTTCGGAAATCGAAAAAATATTAGAAACATCAAAACAGGGGAAAATTTTACGTGAAGGTATTGCTACAGCAATTATCGGTAGACCTAACGTTGGGAAATCATCGTTATTAAATAGTCTTGTTCAGGAGAAAAAGGCAATTGTAACTGATATTGCAGGAACAACTCGTGATGTTATTGAAGAGTACGTTAACGTGCGTGGTGTACCTCTTAAACTTATAGATACAGCCGGTATTCGGGAGACAGAAGATGTTGTTGAACGAATTGGTGTGGAACGTTCAAAAGAAATGATGAGCCAAGCGGATTTAGTATTAGTTGTTGTCAACTATAGCGAGGCTTTAACAAATGAGGATGAAGATCTATTCCGTGCGGTACAAGGAAAAGACTTTATTGTTATTGTGAATAAGACTGATTTACCGCAAGCGATTGATATGGAACGTATTACAGAGTTAGCCGCGGAAAATCGTGTTATTACAACATCCTTAATTGAGGAACAAGGAATAGATGAACTCGAAAAGGCAATAGCTGATTTATTCTTTGAAGGAACAATCGATTCTGCAGATATGACATATGTTTCTAATGCGAGACATATTGGATTATTAACACAAGCAGGAAAAACAATCGGTGATGCAGTTGAGGCGATTGAAAATGGTGTACCAATTGATATGGTACAAATTGATTTAACAAGAACGTGGGAAATACTTGGTGAAATTACTGGGGACACAGTGCATGAAAGCTTAATTGACCAGTTGTTCTCTCAATTTTGTTTAGGAAAATAATATAGTGAAGTTGTAGAAAGATAGAGATTATTAGGAGGAATAAATAATGGGATACAATGCCGGTTCATACGATGTCATAGTAATCGGTGCAGGTCATGCAGGATGTGAAGCTGGTCTTGCGGCAGCACGAATGGGCTCAAAAACATTAATGTTAACAATTAATTTGGATATGGTAGCATTCATGCCATGTAACCCTTCTGTTGGTGGACCAGCAAAAGGGATTGTTGTTCGTGAAATTGATGCATTAGGCGGAGAAATGGGACGTAATATTGATAAAACTCATATTCAAATGCGTATGCTAAATACAGGTAAGGGACCAGCCGTACGTGCACTTCGAGCGCAAGCTGATAAATTCGCTTACCAACATGAATTAAAGAAAACAATTGAAGAAACACCAAACTTAACGTTGTTCCAAGGAATGGTAGAGCGTTTAATCGTTGAAGAAGGTGTATGTAAAGGGGTAGTTACACAAGCTGGTGCAGAATATACAGCAAAAACCGTTGTAATTACAACTGGAACATTTTTACGCGGCGAGATTATCATGGGCGACTTAAAATATTCAAGCGGTCCAAATAATCAGCAACCGTCTATTACATTATCTGAGCATTTAGAGGAACTTGGATTTGATCTTGTTAGATTTAAAACAGGGACACCTCCGCGTGTAAACAGTAATACAATTGACTACAGTAAAACAGAAATTCAACCAGGTGATGATAAGCCACGTGCGTTCTCTTTTGAAACAACGAAATTTATTATGGATCAAATTCCATGTTGGTTGACATATACAAGTACAGAAACACACCGTTTAATAGATGAAAATTTACATCGTTCAGCTATGTATTCTGGTATGATTAAAGGAACAGGCCCTAGATACTGTCCTTCTATTGAAGACAAAGTAGTAAGATTTAATGATAAACCACGTCATCAAATTTTCTTAGAGCCAGAAGGGCGTAATACACAAGAAGTATATGTACAAGGTTTATCCACAAGCTTACCAGAAGATGTACAACGTGACATGCTTAGAACAATTCCAGGCCTAGAAAATGTTGAAATGATGCGTACAGGTTATGCAATTGAATATGATGCAATTGTGCCAACACAACTATGGCCAACACTTGAAACGAAAAAGATTAAAAATTTATATACAGCAGGACAAATTAATGGAACTTCTGGTTACGAAGAGGCGGCCGGACAAGGGCTTATGGCTGGAATTAATGCAGCATGCCGTTCTTTAGGTAAAAAAGAAGTTGTTTTAGGTCGCGAGGATGCTTATATTGGCGTCTTAATTGATGATCTTGTAACGAAAGGTACAAATGAACCATATCGTTTATTAACGTCTCGTGCAGAATACCGTCTATTATTACGCCACGATAATGCTGATCTTCGTTTAACTGAAGTTGGTCGTGAAATTGGATTAATTAAAGAAGAGCGCTATGAGCGATTTACAAATAAAAAATTACAAATTGAACAGGAAAAGGAACGTTTAAGCAGCATTATTATTAAACCACGTCCTGAAGTTCAAGAATTAATTCGCAATATTGGCGGAAGTGAATTGAAAGATGGAATACGTGCAAGTGACTTATTACGTCGTCCAGAGATGACATATGAGCATATTCATCTTTTAGTACCAAGTGAAGTAGAATTAAGTGATGAAGTTAAAGAACAAGTTGAAATTCAGATTAAGTATGAAGGGTATATTGAAAAATCTTTACAGCAAGTAGAGCGTATGAAGAAAATGGAGAGTAAAAAAATCCCTGTAGATATTGATTATGATGCGATTTCTAGCCTTGCTTCAGAAGCTAGACAAAAATTGAAAGATGTTCGTCCACTTTCAATGGGGCAGGCTTCACGTATTTCTGGCGTAAATCCAGCGGATATTTCCATTTTACTTGTGTATATAGAACAAGGAAAAATTGCACGCGTATCGAACCAATAAATAGTAAGGAGATATTGCTAGATGAACATAGAACAATTTCAATCTATGCTAGAAGAGAAGGGAATCACCCTCTCTTCTAGACAGTTAGAGCAGTTCAAAATCTACTTTGAAACATTAGTAGAGTGGAATGAAAAAATGAACTTAACGGCTATTACAGAAAAAGAAGAAGTATATTTAAAACACTTTTTTGATTCCATTACAGCTGCTTTTTATTATGATTTTTCAAAACCATTCTCAATTTGTGATGTTGGTGCAGGGGCTGGATTCCCAAGTATTCCTTTAAAAATCTGTTTCCCGCACTTAAAAGTAACAATTGTAGATTCATTGCAAAAACGTATTAATTTCTTAAATCACTTAGCCCAAAAGTTAGAATTAAGTGATGTTGCATTTTGTCACGATCGTGCTGAAACATTTGGGAAAAAAGAAGGTGTACGTGAATCATACGATATTGTAATGGCACGTGCAGTTGCGCGTCTTTCTGTATTAAGTGAGCTATGTTTACCACTTGTAAAAGTTGGAGGAACATTCATTGCAATGAAAGGTGCAGCAGCAAACGAAGAAATTGAAAATGGCAAGTATGCTTTAGAGGTGCTAGGCGGAGAGTTAAAAGAGATGTCTACGTTCCAATTGCCATTTGAAGAGAGTGAACGTAATATTTTATTAATCGAGAAAAAGCGCAAGACACCAAAGAAATATCCACGCAAACCGGGAACACCCAATAAATTACCTATTGAAAAATAAATCTTATTAGACGTAAGATTAAATTATATAAATGAAAACGTAAATGTTTCATAGGAAACATTTTATGGAGAATAGTCAATAGGCCTAAAAGGTGGTGGAATATGTATGAAAAATACGTTTTCTCGTTTATTTGGCTTTGGAGATAAAGAGAGCGAATTCGAATTACAAGACGAAAGCCATGAAGAGATAGATAAAAAGGTATATGAAGAAATACAAGAAATTCCGATAGTAAATATTACCCCTAACCGTTATCAACCAAGAACAGTTTTTGATGATGCGCGTATTGATGAGCTAGCATTAACAATTCGTACACATGGACTTATTCAACCGATTGTTGTAAGGCAATATGAGGATGATAAGTACGAGATTATTGCTGGAGAAAGACGTTTTCGCGCGGCAACAAAGTTAGGTTGGGAAAAGGTTCCTGCAATTATAAAGAATTTAAATGATACAGAGACAGCTTCTGTAGCTTTAATTGAAAACTTGCAACGTGAGGAACTAACGGCAATCGAGGAAGCTGTGGCATATCAAAAGCTGATTGAGTTACATAATTTAACACAAGAAGCATTGGCACAACGACTTGGAAAAGGACAATCTACAATCGCAAATAAGTTGCGCTTGTTAAAGTTGCCTGAAGAAATAAAAAGTGCATTATTAGAAAAAAGCATTACAGAACGTCATGCCCGCGCTCTCATTCCTTTAAAAAATGAGGAATTACAACTGAAGGTTTTACAGGAAATTGTTGAGAAACAACTAAATGTAAAGCAAACAGAAGAACGAATTGCGAAGTTACTAGAGGAAGCGAAACCGAAGCGTAAGGCAAAGCAAAAAGCAGTAAGTCGAGATACGAGGATTGCTATGAATACAATTAGACAATCTTTACAAATGGTTACTGAAAGTGGTTTGAATGTTAATTCTGAGGAAGAAGAATTTGATGAGTACTATCAAATTACAATTAAAATTCCAAAGAAAAAATAATAATGACGTGCTAGAGACCTTATCCTATTGGAGAGGTCTCTTTTACTATATTTTCTTGTTAAATGAAGAAGGAGTTTAGAAATAAATTTTGAAGTTTAATAAAGGACGTAAAAGAAAAAGTTTTATTTCATGTTACAATAAACGTAATTGTTACTAGAATAAGATAGAAAGGTTGAAAGTAGGTGACATCATGGGAAAAATCATTGCTATTGCTAATCAAAAAGGCGGTGTTGGAAAAACAACAACATCTGTTAATTTAGGGGCTGGATTGGCGCAAGTAGGTAAAAAAGTCCTTCTTGTAGATATTGATGCTCAAGGAAATGCAACGACTGGTGTGGGAATTGAAAAATCTGAATTAGATCAATGTATTTATAACGTTCTTGTGGAAGATGCAGATGTTCAAGGGGTTATACAGAAAACCGCAACTGAAAACTTAGATGTTCTACCCGCTACAATTCAATTGGCTGGTGCTGAAATTGAATTGGTACCGACTATTTCCCGGGAAGTACGTTTGCAAAGAGCATTACAACCAGTTCGTGATGAATATGACTATATTATTATCGACTGTCCCCCATCTTTAGGGTTATTAACGATTAATGCATTAACAGCAGCAGATTCTGTTATTATTCCTGTACAGTGTGAATATTACGCACTAGAAGGGTTAAGTCAGCTATTAAATACAGTTCGACTTGTACAAAAACATTTAAATAAAAATTTAGCAATTCAAGGTGTATTGTTAACAATGTTGGATGCCCGTACAAATTTAGGGATTCAAGTTATAGATGAAGTGAAAAAGTATTTTAGGGATAAAGTATATCGCTCGATTATTCCGCGTAATGTACGCTTGAGCGAGGCTCCAAGTCATGGGAAACCTATTATGCAGTATGACGCTAAATCAAGAGGAGCAGAAGTGTATATAGATTTAGCAGAGGAAGTGATTGCAGGTGGCTAAAGGATTAGGAAGAGGAATTAATGTGTTTTTTCCTGATTTAGATGTGAAAGAAGAGGAAACAATTCAGGAGATTCTTGTAACTGAATTAAGGCCGAATCCATATCAACCGCGTAAACACTTTAATAAAGAGGCGATTCAGGAATTAGCAATTTCGATTAAGGAACACGGTATTCTACAACCATTAATTGCTAGGAAGAGTATTAAAGGATATGAAATTGTTGCAGGTGAAAGACGATTTCGTGCTGCAAAAGAGGCTGGTTTAGAAAAAGTACCTGCGGTTGTAAGACAATTAACTGAACAGCAAATGATGGAATTTGCTTTGTTAGAAAACTTACAACGAGAAGATTTAAATCCTATGGAAGAGGCAATGGCATACCAGATGTTAATGAATGAGCTAAATGTAACGCAAGAACAATTAGCGAAACGTCTTGGTAAAAGCAGACCTTACATTGCAAATTATACTCGGTTATTAAGCCTACCTTCTTTCGTACAAGATATGATTGCAAATGGTCAACTTTCAATGGCTCATGGGAGAACTTTACTTACGATAAAAGATGAAGAACAATTGAAGTCCTTATTGAAACGCATTGAAAAAGAAGGATTAAATGTTCGTCAATTAGAGAAAATCGTCCAAGAGATTAATCAACACGTTTCACGTGAAACAAAAAAAGTGAAAAAAGAGCGAAATATATTTTTCGTAGAACGTGAAACGTTCTTAAGAGAAAAGTTTGGCACAGATGTGAAAATTAAAGAGACGAAAAAAGAAAAAGGTAAAATCGAAATTGAATTTTTTAATAAAGAAGATTTAAATCGTATTTTAGAACTATTAGCACAGAAAAATTAAAAAGCAAACCATCTTATTATTTATAGATGGTTTGCTTTTTTTAATGCGGATAATTTTTGATCCGTCTCTTTTATACTTTTTGCGATTACATCAGCCATTTTCATGACTAAACTTAATCTTGTATTTTGAAGAACGAAAAACTCCATAAACCCATTTAGATTGACGATACCGTGTATGTGCAAATCACCAACTGCAGGTAATTTCTTATTCATAGCAGCTCCAGGTTTACTAGGTCCCTTTCCAGTAGTGATTGATCCGATATTTTGGGACTTTCCTAAACATGCATCAACAGCAATTATAAATGCAGTAGGATATTCTTTCTGTATATTCTGAATTTTCTCTTCTAAATTTAGCGCATGTACTGGCTCATCTAGTGTACCGAATACTTGGAGGTTTTGGATGTCTATTTGTTCAAGTTTTGTACCAACTAATGGGCCGAGTGCGTCACCTGTAGAGCGATCTGTGCCGATACAAACGAGAATGAGTGGTATATTAGTTTTAATAGGAATATGGGTAAGTAAGAAATTACTGATTATCTCAGAGGCTTCTAGATCTTGGTGCATAACGTTTTGAGTTTCTTTCTCAAAAAATGGTAAGCGAAAACTTCCAATATTCATGAAGCACCCATCCTTTTAATAAATTTTCAATATATGTTATATGGTGAGGAAAATGGAAAGTTATAAGTGCGTAATTTTTGCAAAATGTGAATGAAAACGGAAATAATAGTACTAGTATATATATATTCATTCCATTTTATACCTGGATGTCGGGGATAAAATAGGATTAAAATCATAAAATTTTTTCAGCAATTAGGGGACTTCTGATACAATAATAAGGGTAACTAAAAAGAAATTTTAGCTAGAGAGGTAGAGGTACATGGATTTATTAGCGAAGTGGTTTAATTCTATGAAACAGTATTTATTAGATGCTGATCGTTGGGCTCATATTGGAGTTGCGACATTAAAAATATGTATTATTTTAACAATTGGTGCAGTTGTTGTGCGAATTGCAAGGGCGGTTGTACGAAATGCGTTTCGTATGGGGAGTCGTTCTCCAATTCAAATTTCAGAACGTCGTACAGTTACAGTAGCGAAATTACTTGAAAATATTGTAGCGTACGTTGTTATGTTCATTATGCTAATTGCGATTTTAGGTGTGTTTGATATTAATGCATCAGGTTTATTAGCGGGTGCTGGGGTAATTGGTTTAGCAGTCGGATTTGGTGCTCAAAGTTTAGTGAAAGACGTTATTACAGGTTTATTTATTTTGTTAGAAGATCAGTTTTCAGTTGGCGATTATGTTAAAATCGGTCAATTTGAAGGAGTCGTTTTAGAAATTGGACTTCGTACAACGAAAGTAAAGAGTTGGACAGGTGAAATTCATACTTTACCAAATGGAAGTATTATTCAAGTTACTAACTACTCAGTTAGTAATAGTGTAGCGTTTGTTGATGTATCTATTTCATATGAGGCTGATATTGCGAAAGCAGAGCAAGTTATTGAAGATTTATTAGTAGAATTACCTTCAAAGTACGAAAAAATGGTAACAACGCCTCAATTATTAGGTGTGCAAACATTAGCTGCATCAGAAGTTATATTACGTGTTATTGCTGAAGTAGAACCGATGCAACATGCAGTTATTGCAAGGGCACTTCGTAAAGAGATTAAAAATCGTCTTGATTTACATGGAATTGAAATTCCATATCCACGTATGGTTTTATATAATCGTGAAGAATTAGTTAGTGGAAAAGCAATTTAGTATGGAGAGGAGTTTGGAGAATGGAGCAAAAGGAATATAACTTGTATGATGTTGTGGAAATGAAGAAAGCCCATCCATGTGGCGAGAATCGTTGGAAAATTATTCGTATGGGAATGGATATCCGCATTAAGTGCGAGGGGTGTGACCATTCAGTAATGATTCCTCGAAGAGAGTTTGATCGTAAGGTAAAAAAAATACTTGTGAAGCACGAAGAATAGAGGGAGAGTAACAGTTACAGTAGGTAACTGTTACTTTTTTTCGTTTGGCGGAAACTTGTCATTTTTTTCGTTACTATCTATAATGATGAAAGATTGAGACATAGGAGTGAAAAATATGGGATTAACGGCTGGGATTGTTGGATTACCTAACGTAGGGAAGTCCACTTTATTTAATGCAATTACACAAGCAGGAGCAGAATCTGCGAACTATCCATTCTGTACAATTGATCCAAACGTAGGGATTGTAGAAGTACCAGATGAGCGTTTAAATAAATTAACGGAATTAGTAGAACCGAAAAAGACTGTTCCGACTGTATTCGAGTTTACTGATATTGCAGGTATCGTAAAAGGTGCTAGTAAAGGTGAAGGTTTAGGAAATAAATTCTTATCTCACATTCGTCAAGTAGATGCAATTTGCCAAGTTGTTCGTTGTTTTGAAGACGAAAATATTACGCACGTTTCAGGGAAAGTAGATCCAATTGATGATATTGAAACAATCAATTTAGAGCTAATTTTAGCGGATTTAGAGTCTGTTGATAAGCGTATCGAGCGTGTTGCAAAATTAGCAAGACAAAAAGATAAAGAAGCGGTATATGAGCATGAAATTTTAGTTCGTTTAAAAGAAGCTTTTGAAGAGGGAAAACCAGCTCGTACTGTTGAATTTACAGAAGAGCAGATGAAGATTGTTAAAGGCCTTCATTTACTTACAACAAAAGAAATGTTATACGTAGCGAATGTAAGTGAAGACGATATTATCGATCCTTCGGAAAATAAATACGTACAAATGGTAAAAGAATTTGCAGCAAATGAAAATTCTCAAGTAATCGTTGTATGTGCAAAAATTGAATCAGAAATCGCTGAATTAGACGAAGAAGAGAAAAAAGTATTCCTTGAAGAATTAGGAATTGAAGAGTCTGGTTTAGATCAATTAATTCGTGCAGCATATGACCTATTAGGACTTGCTACGTACTTTACAGCTGGCGTTCAAGAAGTACGTGCTTGGACATTTAAACAAGGAATGAAGGCACCACAATGTGCTGGTGTTATTCATACAGACTTTGAGCGTGGATTTATTCGTGCAGAAACAGTTTCTTACGATGATTTAATGACAAACGGTTCTATGACAGCTGCAAAAGAAGCTGGAAAAGTACGTTTAGAAGGAAAAGAATATATCGTAAAAGACGGAGATGTTATGCACTTCCGTTTTAACGTTTAATTTAATATTTCCTAGGAAAAATAAAGATATGAACTTGGCAAATATATTATATGTTTGCCAAGTTTTTTATGTATTGGTGAGTTGATTCATATAACTTACTATGATATAATCTAAACTCGTGAGTAATTACTATAAATTAATTGCTCCTTGCCCATTACGGGCCGTTTAGACCAAAAGGAGGTGAAAGTGTAATGAGAAAGTACGAAATTATGTACATCATTCGTCCTGGCGTTGAAGAAGAAGCTCAAAAAGCTTTAGTTGAACGTTTTGCAGGTGTTTTAACAAACAATGGTGCAGAAATCATTAACACGAAAGAGTGGGGTAAGCGTCGTTTAGCTTACGAAATCAACGACTTACGTGAAGGTTTCTACATGATCTTAAACGTGAAATCTAACGCAGAAGCGATTAACGAATTCGACCGTTTAGCTAAGATCAACGAAGACATCCTTCGTCATATCGTTGTTAAAGAAGAAGAAAAATAATTGATATATAAGGGAGAGTGGTTCGATTGATGAATCGTGTTATCCTCGTTGGTCGTTTAACTAAGGACCCTGACTTACGTTACACGCCCAATGGTGTCGCAGTAGCTACTTTTACGTTAGCTGTGAATCGCGCATTTGCCAATCAGCAAGGTGAGCGTGAAGCTGACTTTATTAATTGTGTAATATGGCGTAAACAAGCAGAAAACGTAGCAAATTATTTGAAAAAAGGTAGCTTAGCAGGCGTAGATGGGCGTCTTCAAACTCGTAATTACGAGGGACAAGATGGTAAACGTGTATACGTAACAGAAGTTCTTGCGGAAAGCGTGCAATTTTTAGAGCCGCGTAATGGCGGTGGGGAGCAACGTGGTTCATTTAATCAGCAACCATCAGGAGCTGGTTTCGGTAACCAAGGCTCTAACCCATTTGGTCAATCTAGTAATTCAGGTAACCAAGGTAACTCTGGATTTACGAAGAATGACGATCCATTTTCAAATGTAGGTCAACCGATCGACATTTCCGACGACGATTTACCGTTCTAATACAGTAAATTTGTTAGTTTTAACAAAGAATGGAGGGAAATAGACATGGCAGGACGCAAAGGTGGACGTGCGAAACGTCGTAAGGTGTGTTTCTTCACAGCTAACGGCATCACTCGCATTGACTATAAAGATGTTGATTTATTAAAACGTTTCGTTTCTGAGCGTGGTAAAATTTTACCTCGTCGTGTAACAGGAACAAGCGCAAAATACCAACGCAAACTTACAGTTGCAATTAAACGTGCTCGTCAAATGGCACTTTTACCATATGTTGGTGAATAATAGCGTATGAAATGCACAGTAGAGTGGGACTCTACTGTGCATTTTGCTATGCTTTTCTTTTTGAAAGAGAGGTTAAAATGTGAAACAAACAAAGTTTATTACAGAAGGTGCAGCATTATTAGCTATATATGCAATTTTATTGCTTATATCTATGTATGTTCCGATTTTGGGTACAGTTGTAACTTTTGCGTTGCCGTTACCATTTATACTATTAATGATAAGACATAAACTATCTAATGTGCTCGTGATTTTTGTAGCGGCACTTTTTGTTACTATTATTGTGAGTCAACCGCTGAATTTAGTGAAGACAATTATGTTTGGATTGATAGGGATTGTTTTAGGATATATGTATAAAACAAGAAAAAAGCCAGTGGAAATCTTAATAGCGGGGACGCTTGCATACTTAATTGGTTTTGTACTTATTTATGTTGCGAGTATAAAGTTTTTCAACATAGATATAATGAAGCAAATGCAAAGTATGTTTAGTGAAAGTATGGCGAAAAGCGAAAAGATAGTAAGTGCTACAGGTATGCCGATTAGTAAGGAACAAAAAGAGTTACTTGCACAAATGAATGATATATTACAATCGTTACTTCCAAGTATACTTGTGCTAGTTTCAGTATGTTTTTCTTGGATTACAGTGATAATATCAGGTAGTGTTTTGAAAAAGTTAAAACATGAAGTTATATCTTGGCCTAAATTTAAAGATATACAATTACCAAAGAGTATCATTTGGTATTACGTTATATTTATTTTGTTAGCAACTTTTATAAAAGTAGAACCAACATCATATTTACATATGGTATTTTCTAACCTAAATGTCATATTTGCACTATTGCTTGTACTGCAAGGTCTGACATTTATCGCCTTTTTAGCGTATAGAAAAGGTTTTACTAAAGGGGTTCCTATTATTAGTTTTATTGCATGCATGTTTATTCCGATGCTGTTTCCTCTTGTGACAATCTTAGGTATAATTGACTTAGGGATTTCATTGCGTTCTAAAATAGGGGGATAAAATAATATTCCTTATACTATTTTAATCTGTTTAACTAACTGGAAGGTAAGTTAGTTTTACTTTATAGGAGTTGTATACATGCCTGAATTTGATAAGAAACAGTGGTTTTTATATCCTGTTTATGTACTGGCATTTTTTGTGTTTGTGCTCATTTCAATTCTCTGTTATTTTCATTTAATTATGGGTATAGCTGCTTTTGTCATTTTTTGTATCGTATTCTTTATCGTTATACGATTTGAACTTAATTTTCAAAGGAATTTCGAAAAGCATACGACAGATATGATTACAAGAGTAAAGAAAGTAAGTAATGAAGCATTTAACCAAATGCCGATTGGTATTTTGTTATACAATAAGGATTATGGGATTGATTGGGCAAATCCTTATTTATCTTCATGTCTGGGACAGCACGCATTAGCTGGATGGCACCTTTACGATGTATCAGAAACATTACTTCTTTTCATTAAAGGAGAAACTTCTGATGATATAGTCTCTTTAAATAATCGAAAGTTTCGCGTTTTTGTAAGGAAAGAAGAAAAGTTAATTTATTTCTTTGATGTAACGGAACAAACAGAAATCGAAAAGATGTACGAGGATCAAAGGACTGTTTTAGCTGTCATCTATTTGGATAATTATGATGAAGTTACACAAGGATTAGATGATCAATTACGTACGAATATAACAAGTCTTGTGACATCGCGACTAAATGAATGGGCACTTAAGTATGGTGCTTATTTAAAACGTGCATCTTCAGAAAGATTCTTCGTTGTGCTAAATGAAAGTATTTTGACGCAGATGGAGAAAGGGAAATTTAGCATTTTAGATCAGGTGCGTGAAGAAACATCTAAAAGGAATATACCACTTACATTAAGTGTGGGTGTCGGATCAGGTGATTTACCTTTATCAGAGCTTGGAGCAATGGCTCAATCTGGTTTAGATCTTGCGCTTGGGCGTGGGGGAGACCAAGTAGCTATTAAACAAGCGACAGGTAAAGTTAAGTTCTATGGAGGTAAGACAAATCCGGTTGAAAAACGTACCCGTGTACGTGCCAGGGTCATTTCGCATGCGTTAAAGGATTTAGTATTAGAAAGTAGTAATGTCATTATTATGGGGCATAGGGCTCCCGATATGGACGCAATTGGTGCTGCGATTGGTATTTTAAAAGTGGCTCAATTAAATGAGCGTAAAGGATATATTGTGTTAGATGAAAATGATTCCGATAAAGGAATTAAGCGTTTGATGGACAAAGTGAAACAAAATGAGGAGTTATGGTCTCATTTTATTACTCCAGAGCAAGCGATGGAATTTGCAAATGATGAGTCGTTACTTGTTGTTGTCGATACGCATAAACCTTCTATGGTGATGGAGCAAAAACTGTTACATAAAATTGAAAATGTAGTAGTTATTGATCATCATCGCCGTGGAGAAGATTTTATTGAAGACCCATTGCTAGTTTATATGGAACCATATGCTTCTTCAACGGCAGAATTGGTTACAGAATTACTTGAGTATCAACCTAAAAATTTAAAGATGACAATGTTAGAAGCGACGGCATTGTTAGCGGGTATTATTGTCGACACGAAAAGTTTCACATTCCGGACAGGGGCTCGTACATTTGATGCTGCTTCTTATTTACGCTCACATGGTGCAGATACTGTACTTGTACAAGAACTTTTAAAGGAAGATATGGATCAGTATTTACGGGTTGCAAAAGCTATAAAAAATGCGTACATTTATAAAAATGGAATTGCGATTGCTAAAGTTGATAGTGATGATTACTACGATCAAGTGCTTATTGCGCAATCGGCAGACACGTTATTAACGATGACGGGGATTATTGCATCATTTGTTGTTGCGAAACGTGGCGAGAATCTCATTGGAATTAGCAGCAGGTCTTTAGGTGAAGTGAATGTGCAGCTAATTATGGAAAACTTAGGCGGTGGCGGGCATTTGACGAATGCAGCCACACAGATGAAAAATGTTACAGTAGATGAAGCTGAGGAGAAGCTTCGATTTGTTATTGATGACTATTTACAGGGAGGCACACAATCATGAAAGTAATTTTTCTAAAAGACGTAAAAGGTAAAGGTAAAAAAGGAGAAGTAAAAAACGTACCAGATGGCTATGCAAACAACTTCTTACTAAAACAAGGATTAGCTGCTGAAGCAACAAATAGCAGTATGAAAACTTTAGAAGCTCAAAAGCGTAAAGAAGAAAAAGATGCAGCAGCAGAGCTTGAAAATGCAAAAGAGTTAAAAGAGACTTTAGAGAAATTAACTGTAGAATTAAAGGCGAAATCTGGAGAAGGTGGCCGTTTATTTGGTTCTATCACAAGCAAACAAATCGTAGATGCAATGCAAAAATCACACAAGATTAAACTTGATAAACGTAAATTTGAAATGGACGATGCAATCCGTGCGCTAGGTTATACAAACGTTACTGTGAAATTGCATCCACAAGTAACAGCAACAGTAAAAGTTCATGTTAGTGAACAATAAAAATAAATTAAGCAAGGAGGATTGCGTATGAGTGATGTACTTGCTGATCGTACCCCTCCGCATAATATAGAGGCTGAGCAGGCGGTTTTAGGGGCCATATTGATTGATCAAGATGCGTTAACTTCAGCATCAGAGTTATTGGTACCTGATTCGTTCTATCGAACGAAACATCAAAAGATTTTTGAAGTCATGCTTGGGCTATCTGATAAGGGAGAGCCGATCGACTTAGTAATGATGACATCAGCAATGGCTGATCAAGGATTACTAGAAGAGGTTGGTGGGGTTTCTTACTTAGCAGAGTTAGCAGAAGTTGTGCCAACTGCAGCTAACGTAGAATATTACGCACGCATCATCGCTGAAAAGGCGCTTTTACGTCGTTTAATTCGCACGGCGACTCATATTGTATCGGATGGATACGAGAGAGAAGATGATGTGGATGGTCTTTTAAACGAGGCTGAGAAAAAAATATTAGAAGTATCCCATCAAACGAATGCAAAAGCATTCCAAAACATTAAAGATGTTCTTGTGGATGCTTATGACAAAATTGAACTTTTGCATAATCAAAAGGGTGAAGTTACTGGGATACCAACTGGGTTTACTGAATTAGATAAGATGACAGCAGGTTTCCAACGAAATGATTTAATTATCGTGGCAGCACGTCCATCAGTAGGGAAAACGGCATTTTCATTAAATATTGCACAAAACGTAGCGACGAAAACGGATGAAAATGTAGCGATTTTTAGTTTGGAGATGGGTGCTGATCAGCTTGTTATGCGTATGCTTTGTGCAGAAGGGAATATTGATGCACAAAGACTTCGTACTGGTTCATTAACTTCCGATGATTGGGCAAAATTAACAATGGCAATGGGGAGTCTCTCAAATGCTGGTATATATATTGATGATACGCCAGGTATTAAAGTAAATGAGATTCGAGCAAAATGCCGTAGATTAAAGCAAGAACAAGGTCTTGGTATGATTTTGATTGACTATTTGCAGCTTATTCAAGGAAGTGGGAAATCAGGAGAAAACCGTCAGCAGGAAGTATCTGAGATTTCTCGTACCTTAAAAGGGATTGCGCGTGAATTGCAAGTGCCTGTTATTGCTTTATCACAGTTATCTCGTGGTGTAGAATCTCGTCAAGATAAACGCCCGATGATGTCTGATATTCGTGAATCTGGAAGTATTGAGCAGGATGCTGATATTGTAGCTTTCCTATATCGTGAAGACTACTATGATCGAGAAACGGAAAACAAAAATACAATTGAAATTATTATTGCAAAACAACGTAACGGTCCAGTAGGTTCAGTGGAACTTGCATTCGTCAAAGAGTTCAATAAGTTCGTTAACTTAGAACGTCGTTTTGAGGATGGACATGCTCCACCGGCATAAAGGCAGTATAAAAAAGAAACACATTTCTTATAATAAGATGTGTTTCTTTTTTTTTATAAGAAAGATAAGGCTTTCATAAGTTAAATATATAATTCTTACGAACGAAAATGTTTTTTTGTGAAAAAATGTTCGCTTTTCGGTTGACTTCTCTTTCGGTTTTGGTACAATTATATTGTTTGAATAGATCGTTTGAAAATTGCGGAGGTGCTTTAATAATGTCTTCAGTAGTAGTTGTAGGAACACAATGGGGCGACGAAGGAAAAGGTAAAATCACTGATTTTCTTTCTGAGCATGCGGAAGTAGTTGCAAGATATCAAGGTGGAAATAACGCGGGACATACAATTGTTTTCGGCGGAGTTAAATATAAATTACACTTAATTCCATCTGGTATTTTCTATAAAGAGAAAATTTGTGTAATCGGAAACGGATTAGTGGTAGATCCAAAAGCATTACTTGAAGAGTTAAAATACTTACACGATCGTGGTGTAAGTACTGATAATTTACGTGTAAGTAACCGTGCACATGTTATTTTACCTTACCACTTAAAACAAGATGAGTTAGAAGAAGCAAGTAAAGGTGATAACAAAATCGGTACAACGAAAAAAGGTATCGGTCCTGCATATATGGATAAAGCTGCTCGTATTGGTATTCGTATGGCTGATCTTTTAGACCGTGAAGCATTTAAAGAGAAGCTTGAGCGCAATTTAGTAGAAAAAAATCGTTTATTTGAAAAAATGTACGATACAGAAGGTTTCACTGTAGAAGAAATTTTCGAAGAGTACTTCGAGTACGGGCAACAAATCGCGCAATATGTATGTGATACGTCTGTTGTATTAAATGATGCATTAGATAATAATCACCGTGTATTATTTGAAGGTGCGCAAGGTGTTATGCTTGATATTGACCACGGTACGTACCCGTTCGTTACATCTTCTAACCCAATTGCTGGTGGTGTAACAGTTGGAACTGGAGTTGGTCCTGCGAAAGTTACTCGCGTTGTAGGTGTATGTAAAGCATATACAAGCCGCGTTGGTGATGGTCCATTCCCTACTGAGCTTCATGATGAAATTGGTCATCAAATTCGTGAAGTTGGTCGCGAGTATGGAACGACAACTGGTCGTCCACGCCGCGTAGGTTGGTTCGATAGCGTTGTTGTAAGACATGCACGTCGTGTTAGTGGTTTAACGGATCTATCATTAAATTCTATCGACGTTTTAACAGGTATTCCAACTCTTAAAATTTGTGTAGCTTACAAATACAATGGCGAAGTTATTGATGAAGTTCCAGCTAACTTAAACATTTTAGCGAAATGTGAGCCTGTATATGAAGAGCTTCCAGGTTGGGAAGAAGATATTACTGGTGTAAAATCATTAGATGAACTTCCTGAAAATGCACGAAAATACGTAGAACGTGTTTCTGAGTTAACAGGAATTCAAATATCTATGTTCTCAGTTGGACCAGATCGTAACCAAACAAATATTGTACGTAACGTATACGAAGCTTAATTAACATTTTTTGAAAAAAACTCATGTCTGCATGAGTTTTTTTCTTATTCTTTTATAAAAAAAACAAAAAAAGTATTGCAATAAATACAGAATACATGTTATGATACATCTTGTCGTCACGAAAATATGACGTTGGTGAGTATGAGCCATTAGCTCAGTTGGTAGAGCATCTGACTTTTAATCAGAGGGTCGAAGGTTCGAGTCCTTCATGGCTCACCATTTTATTTTTCGTGGCCCGTTGGTCAAGTGGTTAAGACACCGCCCTTTCACGGCGGTAACACGGGTTCGAATCCCGTACGGGTCATGTTTTTTTTTGCTTATTTTTGGTCCCGTGGTGTAGTGGTTAACATGCCTGCCTGTCACGCAGGAGATCGCCGGTTCGACCCCGGTCGGGACCGCCACTTTTGTTTATACCACCATTAGTGGTTTTATATATAGTTTTGGCTCGGTAGCTCAGTCGGTAGAGCAGAGGACTGAAAATCCTCGTGTCGGCGGTTCGATTCCGTCCCGAGCCACTCTCAGGATATTAAGTGGGCCCACTTAATATCCTTTTTATTTATGTAATTTTACAAAACTGAGTAGTTATTTTAAAATAGAACGAGGAGCCTCTAGCAGTTGAAGCTAGAGGTTTTTCTATAGATCGTATAGGATGCCGTGTAAAAGTGGATCATACATGAGTCTATGAGAATAGAGGAGAAAATACTTAAACAAAGGATGCGGTCATATAGGACATACTATGTAAACATCAATATGTTTAGGGATTATTGACCATATTTTTATAAGGAGGAAATAGACGATGATGGGAAAGAAAATTTTAGTAGTTGATGATGAAAAGCCGATTGCAGATATTTTGAAGTTTAACCTAGAAAAAGAAGGTTTTGAAATAGTAATGGCGCATGATGGTGATGAAGCAATTGAAAAGGCTAATGAAGAGCAACCAGATATGGTTTTATTAGATATTATGCTACCAGGTAAAGATGGCTTAGAGGTTTGCCGTGAAATACGTAAAAGCTCAGAAATGCCGATTATTATGCTTACAGCAAAGGACTCTGAGATTGATAAAGTATTAGGGCTCGAGCTTGGGGCAGATGATTATGTAACGAAGCCATTTAGTACGAGGGAATTACTTGCTCGTGTGAAGGCGAATTTACGCCGCCATCAACAAGGTGGTGCTGCGGAAAAAGAAGAAAATACAGAAATGGTTATTGGACCAATTGTGATTAATCCAAATGCATATAGTGTAACGAAGCGTGAGGAAAATATCGAGCTTACACATCGTGAATTTGAGTTGCTACATTATTTAGCGAAACATTTAGGCCAAGTTATGACACGCGAACATTTATTACAAACAGTTTGGGGTTATGACTATTTTGGAGATGTGCGCACAGTAGACGTTACAGTACGTCGTTTGCGTGAAAAAATTGAAGATAATCCAAGCCATCCTACTTTAATTGTAACTAGACGTGGAGTAGGGTATTACTTGCGTGACCCAGAGCAGGAATAGTATATGAAGAAAGTTGGTTTTTTTCAATCTATTCATTTAAAATTTGTGCTTATATATATGCTATTAATATTAATAGCGATGCAAGTTATTGGAGTATATTTCGTAAGGGAATTAGAGAAGAGCTTAGTACAAGGTTTTAGGGATTCTTTAACGCAGCAAACAAACTTATTATCATATAATTTGAAGCAAGAGTTTAAAAAAAGTTATACAAAAGCAGAAACAGAGTCAACAGATGAAACGATTAAAACTTCAATTCGAAAATTTGCCTCTGATCAGAAGAAAGTTATACAAGAGGTAAGTGTATTTGATTCGCACAGAAAGTTACTGGCTATTTCAGATGAATCAAAGCAGAATAAGGTGAATCGAACATCAACTGATATAGCTGTTCAGCGAGTGTTAGTACAAAAAAAGCCGGAAGTGAAAATTGAGAAGGATGGTAGTACAGGTCATCGTGTTCAAGTTATGCTTACTCCGATTCTAGATGATAACGGTAAGGATGCGCTTGGTGTTATTTACATTGTGGCATCTATGGAAGATGTATATAAACAAATGAAGGATATAAATCAAATTTTTGCTACGGGAACAGTAATTGCTTTATTAGTAACAGCCGTACTTGGGATTTTATTAGCTCAAACAATTACAAGACCAATTTCAGATATGCGGAGACAAGCAATCGAAATGGCAAAAGGAAATTATTCGAGAAAAGTAAAAGTGCATAGCCATGATGAAATTGGACAACTGGCATTATCCTTCAATAATTTATCAAAAAAATTACAACAAGCTCGTTCTTCTACAGAAAGTGAAAGGCGTAAATTATCATCTGTTTTATCACATATGACAGATGGAGTAATTGCTACTGACCGAAAAGGGGATATTATTTTACTAAATGATCCTGCGGAAAAGATGTTAAATGTTTCTCGTGAAACAGCGCTCGATCAATCTGTTTTAGAGGTATTAGGGATACAGGAAGAATTTACGCTCGATCATTTATATGAAGAGCCAGATTCTGTTTTATTAGATTTTAGTACGAGAAACGAACCATATATTTTACGTGCTAGTTTCTCTGTTATTCAAAAAGAAACAGGGAAGGCAAACGGCTTAATTGCTGTACTATATGATGTAACAGAGCAGGAGCGTATAGAACGGGAACGCCGTGAGTTTGTGGCGAATGTCTCTCATGAATTAAGGACGCCATTAACGACGATGCGCAGTTATTTAGAGGCACTTACAGATGGAGCATGGCAGGATCCAAATATTGCACCACAATTTTTAACGGTTACACAAGAAGAAACAGAAAGAATGATTAGACTTGTAAATGCGTTGTTACAGCTATCTAAACTTGATAGTACAGAGCATCGTTTAATGAAAGAATGGGTCGACTTTACTGATTTCTTTAATAATATTATTGATCGCTTTGAAATGTCTAAAGAGCAAAATGTAAGTTTCAAACGATCTTTCTCTAAGAAATCTAGATTTATTGATATGGATACTGACAAAATTACTCAAGTGCTGTATAACATTATTTCTAACGCATTAAAGTATTCACCAGAAGGTGGAACAGTAACATATCGTTTACGTGATCGCGGTGATTTATTAGAAATTAGTGTAAGTGACCAAGGAATGGGTATTCCAAAAGAAAACGTTGATAAAATCTTTGAACGTTTTTATCGCGTAGATAAAGCTCGTTCAAGACAAATGGGTGGTACTGGGCTTGGATTAGCAATTGCAAAAGAAATGATTGAGGCACATGGTGGCTCTATTTGGGCGAAGAGTGAAGAAGGAAAAGGGACAACTATTTATTTCACGTTACCAATGGCAGCAGATGAAGAGGACGATTGGGAATGAGTATGGAAAACTTTAAAACAATAGTTTTAATTAACCTAGTTGTAATTAGCCTATTTCTTACTTTTAACCTATGGACGTATGTGCCAGATTCTACATCCATGCAAAACGCGAAATTTGTGCAGGGAAATGAAGGAATGAACCAAACTAAAATTTCCGATGTTGTCCGTCCTACTTCTATCATCGTGCATAAAGATAAAAATCATTATGGGAGCAGAAGAGAGGCAGATATAGAATCAATCTATAAGCCTCTGGAAGTAGGGGAACTACATGATTTTAAAGAGATATCAATCACTAAGGGTGATTTCCTTTCATATGTGCATGGTGAAGGGAAAGTTGAACTTGTTTTCCCTACCGATATCCCATTTGATGCAGTAAAATCCATGTTTAACATGAAAGAGAAGAGTACAGATAAGCCTAAACATTTTAATCGTATTCTCCTCGATCCTTCTCGAAGTAAGGATCAAGAAATTAAAATTAACTTTGTTTCTGATGGTGATAACTTTAAAATATACGAGGCAAAATTAAGTGGCGTGTATTTAAAAGATATTGTAAATGCCCAAAATCAATTTATAGTATCAGCAAAGCCTTATTTTGATTATCAACTTAATGATATGAAAAAGTTATTTTTACCAGATGGAACGACAGAGTTAAACAATATAACATATATTTCATCTAATTTAGCAGTTGATACGTTTAAGAATGCTCTGTTTAGTGATCCTCGTTATTTAAGTCCGATTACCGAGATGTCGAAAGAAACATTTACAGATGGTATTAGATCCATGGAAATTGAAAACGATCGTCACATGCTAAAGTATAAAAACTCTTCTGTCTTAACTGAGAAAACGATAGATAATTTAATGCTTTTACAAAAAAGCTTTGAATTCGTAAGTGGTCACAGTGGAAGTTTGGATTCATATCGTTTGGACTATATGAATAAAGGAGAGACAGTATTTCGTTTAAATGAAGATGGATATTCAGTATTCAATGAAGATGGATTAGCTGAATTGAGACAAATATGGGGATCAGAAGAAGTAATGGAATATGAAAGACCGTTGCTGTCTTTAAATACTAAAGGTATAGAACAGAAGGTTACTCTTCCGTCAGGGCATGTTGTAATAGCATCCCTAGAAAATAATCCAGAGATAAAGAAACAAGTAATTAAGGATATTGGTATTGGATACAAGTTATCACTAGATGGACAAGTAGTTCGATTACAACCAATTTGGTATGTAAAGCTTGTTGAAGATGAAACAGGTAAACAGAAAATCTATGAGTGGAGTGAGGGAGGACTAAATGGATTGGGATCGGATTAAAACCATATTTATTGTGACCTTTTTTGTTTTGGACCTCTTTCTCATTTTCCAATTCATTCAAAAGCAAGATAGTAATCAATTGGAGCTTATTGCAGAAACAAAGATAGATCAAGAATTAAAAGCAAACAAAATTACGATGGGAAATATCCCTAAAGAACCGAAAAAAGAGTCATTTATTAGAGCGGAAAATAAAGCCTTTAAAGAAGAAGATATACAGTCTTTGAAAAATCAAACGGTGCATATACAAAATATGTACAAGATAGAAAGTAAGCTAAAAGAGCCTTTTTTAAATACGAAATCATTATCAAAAGATAAGTATAATGAATTTTTGAAGAACTATGTATTGGATGGACAAAAGTATGAATTTGGAGCGGTGAAAGACTCTAAAATTTATTTCTTCCAAAAATATAAAGATAAGCCTATTTTCTATAATAATCAGGCGATGATTGTTGTGGAATTAAATGAAAAAAATGAACTTGTTTCATATACGCAGACAATGCTAACTGATTTAAAAGAAATGGGCGAAGGTGAAAAAACGAAAGAGCAAGAAATTATTACGGCTCAAACAGCTTTAGAAAATTTGTATTTAAAAAATAAAATTCATGGAAATACGCATGTTAAAGAAGCGCAAATTGGTTATGCCACTCTTACCGCATCTACTTCTAATAACCAAGTACTGGCTCCAACGTGGAATTTGAAAACGGAGCAGAAGCAGGACTTCTTTGTGAATGCAATTGAAGGACAAGTTATGGAATTAGGAGAAAAGGAAAATCAAGTGGTTGATGAACATACTGGAGTGAGAAAGAATGGGGTTGCATTTTAGCGTACTTGCAAGTGGAAGTACAGGAAATATGCTATACGTAGGAACCGATGAAAAAAAATTACTAGTCGACGCAGGTTTAAGTGGTAAAGCAACAGAGGCTTTATTTAAACAAGCAGAACTGAATATAAATGATGTATCAGGTATTCTTGTAACGCATGAGCATAGTGATCATATTAAAGGTTTAGGTGTACTGGCACGTAAATATGATTTACCTGTTTATGCGAATGAGAAAACATGGAATGCAATGGAACATTTAATAGGAAATATCCCAACTGAACAAAAGTTTATTTTCTCAGTTGGTGATGTGAAAACCTTTGGTGATATTGAAGTCGAGTCATTTGGAGTTTCTCATGATGCGGCAGAACCGATGTTTTATGCTTTCCATAACAATAATAGGAAGTTAGCGCTTATTACAGATACGGGATACGTAAGTGACCGTATGAAAGGCGTTATTAAGGGAGCTAATGCTTTCGTATTTGAAAGTAATCATGATGTAGAAATGCTTCGTATGGGACGTTATCCATGGAGCATTAAACGACGTATTTTAAGTGACGTTGGGCATGTTTGTAATGAGGATGCTGCATTAGCGATGGCAGATGTAATTACAGATGAGACAAAGCATATTTATTTAGCCCATTTAAGCTTAGATAATAACATGAAAGAACTAGCGCGTATGTCAGTATCACAAGTACTAGAGGAAAAAGGATTTGGAGTGGGTGAATCCTTTGAAATTCACGATACAGATCCAAAAATGCCTACAAAAATTCAATACGTATAATTCTTCATTTTAGTAAACAATAAAGGTGAATATAGTTGTTTTCAGGAAGATAGGTGAACAAATATGTCCTTTATTGATGAAGAAAATTATCGTATGAAACGTGCAGGAAAAAAGAAGCACAAAGGTATAGTTCTTTCTAGTATAGCGGGAACAATTGTAGGAGCTTCTTTATTCGCGTTTGGAGCGCCTTTATTTTCAAATTCTGCTGATACGCTTCCGCAAGCTGAAGCAAGCGGAAGTAATATGGCCGAAGCTCAAGGGATTAAACAGATTAGCTTTGTAGATGCTGTTGATCGTGCATCTGAAGCTGTTGTGGGTGTTATTAACATTCAACGAGATAACTTTTCAGAGGCAGATTCAGAGGCCGGTACAGGATCAGGAGTAATTTATAAAAAGACAGATGGTCAAGCTTATATTGTAACGAATAATCATGTTGTAGCTGGAGCGAATCGTATTGAAGTAAGTCTAAGTGACGGTAAGAAGGTTCCTGGAAAAGTATTAGGAACCGATGTAGTCACAGACTTAGCTGTATTAGAAATAGATGCAAAGCATGTGAAAAAAATAATTGAAATTGGCGATTCTAATACTGTTCGCAGAGGAGAGCCAGTTATTGCGATTGGAAACCCGCTTGGACTGCAATTTTCTGGAACAGTTACACAAGGCATTATTTCAGCTAATGAACGTATTGTCCCTGTAGATTTAGATCAAGATGGACATTATGATTGGCAAGTAGAAGTGTTACAAACAGATGCAGCGATTAATCCCGGGAATAGTGGCGGTGCGCTTGTAAATGCAGCAGGACAATTAATTGGTATTAATTCAATGAAAATTGCTGCAAAAGAAGTAGAAGGAATCGGCCTTGCTATTCCGGTGACTAGAGCTGTTCCGATTATGAATGAACTTGAGAAGTATGGAAAAGTAAGAAGACCATATGTTGGGATTGAACTTAGGTCATTAAATGAAATTCCAAACTATTATTGGTCAAAAACATTACATTTACCAGGTACTGTAACAGAGGGAGTTTGTATTTTGGATGTGAAAAGTCCTTCGCCAGGTGCGGATGCTGGTTTAAGAGAACATGATGTTATTGTGGCGGTAGATGGAAAACCGATTCGCGATATTATTGGATTCCGTACGGCCTTATATGATAAGGAAATTAATGATAAAATGACTCTTACGTTTTATCGTGGCACAAAAAGAGTAACAACAACAGTGAAATTAGGCATTCAAAAGTATTAAAAACAGGAGGGCCTACCTCCTGTTTTCTATTGTAGAAAAGTGAGGTGAAGAAAATGAATTTACCTTGTTGTTTAGAGCATGTTGAATTAGCGTTAGATATTATTGTGGATGAGTGTGAAGTTGCGCCAGTTATCAACAATGTGGATAACTCGAAAAAAGAGAAAAAAACATGTGAATTTTGTCAAAATGAGGCGACATATGTTGTATCGAACACAGATTCTCACACAATATGTGGGTAGCGTTTGTGGATATGTGGATAAGTTTTGTGGATAACATGTTTGTAAGGTGGAGGATACGTGTGAATATCTCGATTATTTCAATTGGGAAATTAAAAGAAAAATATTTGAAACAAGGTATAGCAGAATACTTAAAACGATTATCTGCATACGCAAAAGTAGAAGTAATTGAATTGCCTGATGAAAAGGCGCCAGAAAATTTAAGTGAAGCAGAAATGTTAATTGTAAAGGAAAAAGAAGGTATACGTATACTGGATAAAATTTCGGATGACACGCATGTGATTGCATTAGCTATAGAAGGAAAGCAAAAGTCATCAGAAGAATTCGCGATAAGTCTAGATCGCCTTGCTACATACGGAAAGAGTAAAGTCGCATTTGTAATTGGTGGATCACTTGGACTAAGCTCAGAAGTGATGAAGCGTTCAAATGAATCACTTTCTTTTTCAAAGATGACATTACCACACCAATTAATGCGATTAGTGTTGCTTGAGCAAGTGTATAGAGCGTTTCGGATTAATCGTGGTGAACCGTATCATAAATAAATTTATTCTTTGTATATAAAAGGATAAAAAGACCATTGGACAAAAATTACCGATGGTCTTTTTCACATTAATAGGTGTTATATAGATTTCCTAAAATAAGTATGTTTCTATTTCTAAAAAAGTGTGATGTAATATGAAGAGGAAAAAAGTACAAGTAGTCATAGAAGTGAGGAGTTAAAGGTGAAGAAGTTTAAGAAATTTTACTTGGAGATTACGAGTGTATGTAATCTTGCGTGCAGCTTTTGTCCGCCGACGGAAAGACAGAAGCAATTCATTTCTGTGGAGGATTTTGCTAAAAGATTAGACCAAATTAAACCACACACAGACTACATTTATTTGCACGTGAAGGGTGAGCCGTTGCTGCATCCAAAAATAGATCAATTGTTAGATTTAAGCCATGAAAAAGGGTTTAAAGTTAATATTACAACGAACGGAACGTTAATTAATAAGAGAAGGCATAGATTGTTAAATAAGCCTGCTTTAAGACAAATGAATTTTTCACTGCATAGTTTTGATGGACATCCAGGTTCGCAAGATAAAGAGGGCTATGTAAGGAGTATACTTTCCTTCATTAGGGAAGCGACAAGTCAATCAGATTTAATTGTATCGTTAAGGTTATGGAATTTAACTCAGGATAATAAAACAAATGCTGAAATCCAGAAGAATAGAGAGTTATTATCTATCATTGAAAATGAGTTTAATTTATCTTATCAAATTGAAGAGAAGCTTACACCAGGAAAAGGTATAAAAATTGCGGAACGTGTCTTTATTAATCAAGACTATGAATTCCAGTGGCCAGCATTGCATGAAGAAGAGGATGATGGAAAAGGATTCTGTCATGGGCTTCGAAATCAAGCTGGTATTTTAGCGAACGGAACAGTTATTCCTTGTTGTTTAGATGGTGAAGGGATTATTAACCTTGGAAATATTAATAATGATTCATTTTCTAACATTATAGAAGGTGAAAGAGCAACAAACATTGTTGATGGATTTTCCAGAAGAGTTGCGGTTGAAGAGCTATGTAGAAAATGTGGATACCGTAAAAGATTTGGAAAGTAAATATGAAATAAGCCCTCATTAAAGCGAGGGCTTATTTTTTTATTCTTGATAAGAATGCTCTAATTCATTAATTAATGAACCAACGTAAGAAACAGCTTTACGGATTGCATCTGGTTTTGACATATCTACTCCGGCATGTTTCATTAGTTCAAGTGGTTTCATTGTACCACCAGCACGAAGCACATCTAACCAGCGATCAATAGCAGGTTGTCCTTCCTCTTTAATCATTTGAGCTACTGCAGTGGATGCAGTGAGGCCTGCGGAATATGTATAAGCATATAGACCCATATAATAATGAGGCTGACGCATCCAAGTTAAGCCCGCACCTTCATCGATTTCTACAGAATCTCCCCAGAATGTCGAAAGGACATTTGTTTTAATCTCAGTTAAAGTTGTAGCTGTAAGGGCCTGTCCTTTTTCTGCTAGAGCATATACTCTACGTTGATATTCACCCTCAAGTAAATGAGTAACAAAGTTGTGATAATATGTGCCAAGTAGTTGTAGAATGACCCATCTGCGCATTCTCTTATCGTCAGTAGTCGCTAGTAAATGCTGAGCTAATAGTAATTCATTCATGGTTGATGGTGCTTCAACAAAGTACATAGATGGGCGTACGTTCATGATACGTTGGTTTTTATTTGCTAAATAGAAATGACCAGCATGTCCAAATTCATGTGCTAATGTAAAGCATCCACGCATCGTATTTTGCCATGTAATTAAAATATAGGGATGAGAGCCGTATGGACTTGAGCAAAATGCCCCTGTTGATTTGCCTACGTTATCTGCAAGATCTACCCATCTTTCTTTGAATCCTTTTTGGATTATGGAACTATATTCATCGCCTAATACTTTTAAAGAATCTTGAATGAGCGTGCCTGCTTCTTCATAAGTAATCGCCGGATTAAATTCGGGATCTAAAGGTGCATGTAAGTCACAGAAAAGCATTTGATCGAGTCCTAATACTCTCTTTTTTAAATCTGCAAAACGGCGCATATGAGGTGCTAGTTCTTTATAAATAATATCAAGTTGGTTGTTATACATTTCAAGTGGAACCTTTTGTGGTTCTAATAGCATATGAGTAACGGATTCATATTTACGTAAACGAGAAAGTGTTACTTGTTTTTTTACTTCAGTAGCATATGTTGTGGCAATTGTATTTTTATATCGTTTTAGTGTGGAAACAAATGATGAATATGCTTTTCGACGTATATATGTGCTTGGAGAAAATTCATATTTGCTTTCAAATAATGAGAATGAAACAGGAAGTTCGTTTCCTTGTTCGTCTTGTATAGAAATGAAATCCATATCGGCCAATTTAGTCATGCCGTAAATTTTGTATGGAGAACTATGAACTTCGCCAAGTGCAGCAAGTGCTTCTTCTGTTTCAGGAGAGAGTGTGTGCTGTCTTTTTTGTAGTATTTCTAGTAAAGATTTACGGAAAGGTTCGAGTTTTGTTTCTTCAGTTAAACATCTTTCAATTGTTCCTTCGTCGAATGAGAGGATTTCATTATGAATAAAGGATAGTGCAGTATGTACTTTCGTCCATAAAGCAGAAATTTTGGAAGAGTTCGCTTGAATACTTGGATTTGTACGATCAGTAGCTTCTTTTAAATTTGCATATGAGTACAGTTTTGTTAACGTCATTAAAAGCTCTTCTTCTAAAAGTAGGCAATTTAATAAAGTTTGGGAGCTAGTATGTAAATGCCCTTTAAATGAATCAAGTTTCTGTATATCATTTTCCAATGCGTTTAATGCAGTATGCCATTCGGCATCAGAATTATACAAATCGGATAAATCCCATGTTAGTTCAGCGGGTACCTCTGCGCGATTAAGGCGATTTTCTATTACATTTTTCAAGTCGTATCTCCCCCTTATTAAGACTATCTAAACACATAATACTAGAAAATTCAGTTAAATTAAAATGTTTTACATTTTCATATACAAAAAAGAAGGACAAGCATGAAAATGCTTGTCCTTCGAGTTAATTTAAGAATTAATATACTTTGTCACCATTGAAAATCGAGTTTTTCACGACAACATAATCTACAGTACGAATAGCGTCTAATTTTGTTCCGCCAGCGTAAGAGATAGAAGATTGAAGATCTTGTTCCATTTCGATTAACGTATCTTCTAAAGAACCTTTATGCTCAACGAACATTTTCTTACCTTCAACGTTTTTCTTCTCACCCTTTTGGAATTCAGAAGCAGAACCGAAGTATTCTTTATAAAGTTTTCCATCTCTTTCAATTGTTTCCCCTGGAGACTCTTCGTGACCAGCAAATAGAGAACCGATCATGACCATAGTTGCCCCAAAGCGAATAGATTTAGCTACGTCGCCGTGTGTACGAATACCACCATCAGCGATAATTGGCTTACTTGCAGCTTTTGCACACCAGCGAAGTGCAGCTAGCTGCCAACCACCAGTTCCGAAGCCTGTTTTAATTTTAGTAATACAAACTTTACCAGGTCCAATACCAACTTTTGTTGCATCGGCACCAGCATTTTCTAATTCTCTTACCGCTTCTGGAGTTCCAACGTTTCCAGCGATAACGAAGCTCTCTGGTAAATGTTTTTTAATATGTTGAATCATGTTGATCACAGCATTAGAATGACCGTGTGCGATATCAATCGTGATATATTCAGGTGTAAGTTGCTCAGCAGCTAATTGTTGTACGAATTCATATTCGTCCTCTTTTACACCAACGCTGATAGAAGCGATTAATCCACGTGATTGCATATCTCTAATGAATGAGATTCGTTTCTCTGGTTGGAAACGATGCATGATATAAAAGTAGTTGTTCTCAGCTAAATAAGTTGCAATTCTTTCATCAATAATCGTTTGCATATTTGCAGGCACGACAGGTAATTTAAATTTATGTTTTCCTAAAGTGACAGTTGTATCACATTCAGAGCGGCTATTTACAATACATTTTGCAGGAATTAATTGAATATCTTCATAGTCGAATACGTTTTCCATCATTTACACCCCTAAAATACGAATATTTTATTTTTATTAATCAAAAATGTTCGTCCATAGGATAATTTACATTATTTTTATTAAGAAGTCAAAGGATTTCTTAACATTTTTTTAAAAAATAGATTTTATACCTGAAAAACAACGTTAAAAACGAATTTAAAACATTTTTTTGTTTTTATTGTTCGTTTATGGGAAGGGTTGAAAAATTAAGATAATTATACAAGGTTGTATGTATTCTTTTTATTTTTTTGATTGGATGTAGGATACTATAAAAAGGTTAATGCTAATAATACGAGCAAAAGATGTTATCAAGTAGTTGAACAATATATGAAATGAAAAGGTTTATTTCTATATAAAAAGATGAATCTGGCATGATTCACCTTTTATGTGAGGTTTCAAGTATAATAAGTAGGGTGATAGTAACGTATACAAAAGATAAAAAAGAAAATAATACAGAATAAAATGAGGTTAATATATGAGTAAAAAAAGTTTTTCTGATTATAAATTAAGTAAGGAAATTGTAAGGGCACTTACTGGGTTAGGGTATGATCATCCAACAGAAGTACAAGGTGAGGTTATTCCAGTTGCATTACAAAAGAAGGATCTTGTTGTGAAGTCCCAGACTGGAAGTGGAAAAACAGCTTCATTTGGTATTCCACTTTGTGAAATGGTGGAGTGGGAAGAGAATAAACCACAAGCATTAGTTTTAACACCAACGAGAGAGCTTGCGGTACAGGTAAAAGAAGATATTACAAATATAGGTCGATTCAAAAGGATTAAGGCTGCGGCAGTTTATGGGAAATCTCCATTTGCACGTCAAAAATTAGAATTAAAGCAAAAGACACATATTGTAGTTGGGACTCCTGGTCGTGTGTTGGATCATATTGAGAAGGGTACCCTTTCTTTAGAGTGTTTGAAGTATTTAGTTATTGATGAAGCAGATGAGATGCTAAATATGGGCTTTATCGATCAAGTAGAGGCAATTATTGATGAATTACCTACAAAAAGAATGACGATGTTATTTTCAGCAACACTTCCAGAAGATGTTGAGAAATTGTCTCGTACATATATGAATTCACCAACTCATATTGAAATTAAAGCGGCTGGGATTACGACGGATAAAATTGAACATACTCTTTTTGAGGTGATAGAAGACGAGAAGCTTTCACTACTTAAAGATGTAACAACGATTGAGAATCCTGATAGCTGTATTATTTTTTGCCGTACACAAGAAAATGTAGATCATGTATATAGACAATTAAAACGAGCTAACTATCCCTGTGACAAAATACATGGTGGTATGGTACAAGAAGATCGTTTTGAAGTCATGGATGATTTTAGAAAAGGAAAATTCCGCTATTTAGTAGCAACAGATGTAGCTGCGAGAGGAATTGATATTGATAATATTACACATGTTATTAATTATGATATTCCACTTGAAAAAGAAAGCTATGTACATCGTACTGGAAGAACGGGACGAGCTGGAAATAGTGGAAAAGCTATTACATTTATAACACCATATGAAAATAGATTTTTAGAAGAGATTGAGGAGTATATTGGATTTGAAATTCCAAAGGCAATTGGACCTTCAAAAGAAGAAGTTATGAAAGAGAAAGCTGCATTTGAAGAAAAGATACATGCTAAACCAATTATAAAGAAAGATAAAAATGCAGACATCAACAAAGGCATTATGAAGCTATACTTTAATGGCGGGAAGAAAAAGAAAATTAGGGCGGTAGATTTCGTCGGTACAATTGCTAAAATTAAAGGTGTTACAGCAGAAGATATAGGTATTATTACGATACAAGATAATGTTTCTTATGTTGAAATATTAAATGGAAAAGGCCCACTCGTCTTGAAAGTCATGAAGACTACAACGATTAAAGGGAAACAACTAAAAGTTCATGAAGCAATTAAGTAAATAAAAAACTATCCACTTTAATAGGTGGATAGTTTTTTATTTATGATTCTTTTAAATCATCCACTAGTTGCTCCGCTAAACGTCTATACATATTACTCATAGTCACGAAGGATGTTAGTAGTAGAAATTTTTTTAGTTTTGTATCTTCTAAGGAAGAAATCTCATTTACTTCTGTAACACGGTTATTTACGTCTTGTTTAAAGCTTTCGACATTACTTTCAGTAAGAGCAAGATAATTTTTGTATAACGTATTTAATTCGAATGAATCATCATTTAATAAGGAGTCATTTATAGTTTCTAATGAACTTTTTATGTCGTTAATGGAGAGAGCTCCCTTTAATTGATAAATTAGGCTAATTAAAATCATATGCTCTTTTGAATACTTTTTATTTTTGATGGGGATGAATAGTTTTCCTTTTGCGTAATTATTAATCATCGTTTTGGTTAATACTTTTTCATCATCAGTTCTCGTTGTATCTGCATAAGTATTCTCAAATAGTTGAACAACTTGATCTACATATAAGTCAACATTTGGAATATCCTCAAGTTTAATGTTTTTTTCTAAATGCAATGTCTCAAGTAATTCATTTATATTTTCCACGTAGAATCCCTCACTTTTATAACTTAGTGGAACTTAATGTTTAATATATCTTTAAATATGGTATTACGAAACAAATGAATTGTAAATGTTGACCTTAAAAAGAAATGTGTATATAATTACATGTAGTTATCAAAACTACATGTAATTATATGAGGGGTGTTATTATGAATGCTTATGTAAGGGAACCGGTTAATGCATTTACTCACTTAGGTGGAGCAATATTATCATTTATTGCCTTATTAGCTATGCTTGTGAAAGTTTCTATCAAGATGCCATCATTTGCTGCAATTACAGCTGTTATTTTGTTTGGTATTGGAATGATGGTCCTTTATACGGCGTCAGCTGTGTATCATAGTGTTGTGGCCAATGAACGTGTTATTTACTTCTTTAGGAAGCTAGATCATTCTATGATTTTTATATTAATTGCAGGTACATATGCACCCTTTTGCTTAATTACATTAAATTCAGCAAGTGGTTTACTATTATTTTGTTTAGTCTATGCAACTGCGATTTGTGGCATTGTATTTAAAATGTTTTGGTTTAATTGTCCAAGATGGTTATCGACAGCAATTTATATTACGATGGGTTGGTTAATTGTGTTATTCTTTGCACCGTTAGCTGAGAATTTAAGTACAGGAGGCATTATTTTCTTAGTACTTGGGGGCATTTTTTATACAATTGGTGGATTTATTTATGGAACAAAGCCAAAATGGTTAGAGTTTAAATATATGGGGCATCATGAAATTTTTCATGTTTTTGTATTATTAGGTAGTCTTGCGCATTTTCTAAGTGTATATTGTTATGTAATTTAATAAAAAAACGCCACATAATAAAAATTATGTGGCGTTTTTTTATTACCTGATTAGAATCGTATATGTTATAAATTTATTATGGGATAAAATGTAAGTTTCTGTGTTCGCATGTTAAACATAGGATAAGAAATATGTGATATACTTTGAGAAGTTTATAATGAATGAAATATGGAGGACTATAATTATGGCAATACTTGTAACAGGTGGAGCAGGATATATTGGTAGTCATACATGTGTAGAATTACTAAATAGCGGTTACGAAGTTATAGTAGTGGATAATCTTTCGAATAGCTCGGTAGAATCTATAAATCGAGTGAAAGAAATAACAGGAAAACAATTTAAGTTTTATAAAGAAGATGTTTTAAATCGCGAAGCGCTTGACGCAATTTTTGAAGAAAATGCAATTGAAGCAGTTATTCACTTTGCAGGATTTAAAGCTGTAGGGGAGTCAGTAGCGATTCCATTAACATATTATCATAACAACATTACAAGCACGTTAGTGCTATGTGAAGTAATGCAGAAACATAATGTAAAGAAGATAATCTTTAGTTCATCTGCAACTGTATATGGTATCCCGGAAACGTCACCGATTACGGAGGAGTTTCCATTAAGTGCAACAAATCCATATGGTCAAACGAAATTAATGATTGAGCAAATTATGCGTGATGTAGCATTTGCAGATGCAGAATGGAGTATCGCATTACTTCGCTATTTCAATCCATTTGGTGCACACGAAAGTGGGCGTATCGGAGAAGATCCAAATGGAATCCCAAATAACTTAATGCCATATGTAACGCAAGTAGCGGTAGGTAAGTTAAAAGAATTAAGCGTATTCGGAAATGACTATCCAACGAAAGATGGAACAGGAGTCCGTGATTACATCCATGTTGTGGACTTAGCAAATGGTCACGTAAAGGCGCTTGAGAAAGTACTGAGTACAACGGGAGTAGATGCTTATAACCTGGGCACAGGTATGGGCTATAGTGTACTAGAGATGGTTGAAGCGTTTGAAAAAGTCTCGGGTAAGAAAGTTCCTTATAAAATTACAGAGCGTCGCCCAGGTGATGTGGCAGTATGTTTTGCTGATGCATCGAAAGCAAAGCGTGAATTAGGCTGGGAGGCAACACGCGGATTAGAAGAAATGTGTGCAGATTCTTGGAAATGGCAATCAAATAATAAAAATGGCTATTTAGAAGTTTAATGATGAATATAAAAAAATGACCTTTGCATAAAAGCAAGAGGTCATTTTTTATTAATTTTATTAGCGAACCTAGAAAAGAGCGTTCGCTGTTTTAAATGATGTGATTTTATAATATCTTATGCTAGAAGGTAGTAGAATGAGATAGAGGAATGTATTATTTTATTAATTTTTTATAGAAATTGAAAGCGTATTATTGAAAAGTATTCCAACACTTGTATCATTGCTAGAGTCCGTTTATAATCAAGGAATCCTAGTTCATGTTTTAATAGGATTATTTATTATTGAAAGCGTTTTAAGTTCGCTCCTTTTTGAGGTAGGAGGTCTGACTTATTTGAATGAAAAATTATGTATGTAGTTTTAAATGGGAAGAAAAATAATATAAGTATCACTTTATAGTGTGGGGAGGTTAAAAGTGTGAAAGGTAAAGATTTTCACACGAATATATATGGGTTATGTAGGATTATTACTTTCAGGGGCAGCTTTATTTTTAAATAGTCTTGTTATATTAGGGAAAGCAGAGATGAAAAGTGCGGGTGTTTTTAATTTATTTGTGGGTGCACTACAAATTATTATTCCGTTTTATTTGATCATGATTTCTGACCAAAGCAATTGGACAGTGTATTCATATGCGGCTACTTTCTTATTTGGATTAACTTATTTATATGTAGGTGTTACTTTTATAAAAGGAATGGATAGTAGTGGTCTAGGATGGTTTTGTATTTGGGTAGCAATTATAGCCTTATTCTATATGGTTGTTTCATTTGTTCAATTCCATGATGTTGTTAATGCGTTAACGTGGTTTATGTGGGCATTACTTTGGTATTTATTCTTTGTATTAAATACACAAAAGAAGAACATTAATCAATATCTTGGAAGGATTGCCTTCGTACAATCATGGGTAACATTGACTTTACCTTCACTCTTTTATTTTATGGGAGTGTGGGGAGAGGGATTTGTATATGAACTATGGGTTTATGTATCAGTAATTTCTATTTTGTACTTCTGTTATTGTATTTATAAATATCGAGTACGTTAATATATTTTCTGTAGAAAAGCATGGAATCGTTAAACGAATTCCATGCTTTTTATATGTTGGCACTTATAATAGAGAGGTAGTATTTTACAATTTGCTAAAATGGGGATGATGAAGTTGAAAAAAGTATTGGTGCTAGGGGGAACAAGATTTTTTGGTAAACATTTAGTAGAAGCACTTTTGCAAGAGGGGCACGATGTAACGATTGCGACGAGGGGAGTTACTGAAGATTCTTTTGGTAGCGCAGTAAAAAGAATAATTATTGATAGAGAAGATGGAAAGCTACTAGAAAAGCGTCTAGAAGGAAAAAGTTATGATATTGTATACGATAATTTATGCTATAGCTCGAATGCAGCGAAGATAATATGTGAAGTGTTACGAGGGAAAACGAAGAAATATGTTATGACATCTTCAATGGCCGTCTATGAACCTGCCCTAAGCTTATCAGAAGAAGACTTTAATCCGTACGATTATGCAATCGCGTATGGAGATAGGAATGACTTCAATTATGGTGAAGGAAAGAGATTAGCTGAAGCCGTTGTATTTCAACAAGCAACATTCCCAGTTGTTGCAGTTCGTTTTCCAGTTGTTATTGGAGAAAACGATTATACGAAAAGGTTACAATTTTACGTTGAATGTATTGTGAACCAAAAACCTATCGTTGTGGATCATGTAGATGGAACTTTGTCATTTATACATGAAAAAGAGGCAGGAGAGTTTCTAGCTTGGTGCGGAATGGAAAATGTGAAAGGGCCAATTAACGCCTGTAGTAACGGGGTAGTTTCTACGGAAGAAATTATTCATTTCATAGAAGAGAAGACAGGAATAAAAGCACTCATTCAGAAAGCTGGGGAAAATATAGCTCCTTATAATGAGGTAACTAACTGTACATTACATAATGGAAAGGCTCGTGAATTCGGATTTTTGTTCCGAGAGCTGAAACTAGAAATGAAAAATGTTTTAAAACATTATATAAATACAATGAAGTAATCATAAATCCCCCGGTGGCAATCCGGGGGATTCTGGAGGATTTCGACAATACTGATTTTACATTACCAAATTTACCTTATACGTATGACTAATGTTTTTGTGATTGAATTGCTTGTAAATACTTCTCGTTTACTTGGTCCCAGTTTACTGTATGCCACCAGTTGGTAACAAACTCTGGGCGCCTATTTTGATACTTTAAATAATAAGCATGTTCCCATACATCAATTACGAGTAAGGGGATTTTCCCTTCTTGCAAAGGCGTATCTTGATTTGGTGTACTCATAACAGAGAGTTCCTCACCGTCAAGAACAAGCCATCCATAGCCACTTCCAAAACGACTAATAGCTGCTTTGGAAAGTTGATCTTTTAAGTTGTCAAAGGTATTGAAATAATAATCAATTACTTTTGCAACGTCTCCATTAGGCTCACCGCCACCTTGTGGGCTCATCACTTCCCAAAAAAGACTATGACAATAGTGACCGCCACCGTTATTTCGTACAGCTGTAACAATTTCCTTCGGTAAAGTATCTAAATTACATAGCAATTCTTCTAAAGATTTATTATGTAATTCAGTATAATTTTCTAAAGTAGCATTTAAATTGTTTACGTATGTCGCATGGTGCTTTCCATGATGAATGGAAAGTGTATTGCTATCAATATGTGGCTCTAGTTCATCATAGTCATATGAAAGCTTTGGCAATTGAAATGAAGACATAACATTACCTCCTTTCTATTTAAAAAGTTGGTCTAGGTAAAAATACTTTACCTGAGTCAAAAATACACCCATTTTCCATATAAGTCAATAGTAAGTCCATTAATTTTCTGAAAAATATTACAATAAAAGTAACACTCTCACTTTCATTTGTGACTCCTATCCTTTTTGCTTATACTGTAAAGTAGCAGGGTTTTGTTGAAATAGAAGGAGATTGTTTATGAGTAAAACGAAACAATTAATAGAGGAAGCAAGTAATTTTATTACGATTTGTTATAAGGAGCTTCATAAAGAACAATTGATAGAAGAACGTATAAAAGAAATTCAAATTGAGATAGAGAAGACAGGGACATATGAGCATACATTTGAAGAACTTGTTCATGGTTCACGAATGGCATGGCGTAACAGTAATAGATGTATTGGAAGACTATTTTGGAGTAAGATGCACATATTAGATGCGCGCGAAGTAAATGATGAAGAGGGTGTATATAATGCATTAATTCATCATATTAAATATGCAACGAACGACGGGAAAGTTAAACCAACCATTACGATTTTTAAGCAATATCAAGGTGAAGAAAATAATATAAGAATTTATAATCACCAATTGATTCGATATGCAGGATATAAAACAGAAACGGGAGTGATTGGTGATTCTCATTCCGCTACATTTACGGACTTTTGTCAGGGGCTTGGTTGGCAAGGAGAAGGTACGAATTTCGATGTATTGCCACTTGTGTTCTCTATAAACGGGAAGGCACCTACATATAAAGAAATTCCGAGAGAAGAAGTAAAAGAAGTGCCAATTGAACACCCAGAATACCCTATTTCATCACTTGGAGTAAAATGGTATGGTGTTCCAATGATTTCAGATATGCGTTTAGAAATTGGCGGTATTTCTTATACAGCCGCTCCGTTCAATGGATGGTATATGGGAACAGAAATTGGGGCGCGCAACTTAGCAGATCATGATCGTTATAATTTACTTCCGGCTGTTGCGGAGATGATGGATTTAGATACATCGAGAAACGGTACCTTATGGAAAGATAAGGCGCTAATTGAGTTGAATATTGCCGTACTACACTCCTTTAAAAAACAAGGAGTTAGTATTGTTGATCACCATACTGCTGCACAACAATTTCAGCAATTTGAGAAGCAAGAAGCTGCTTGTGGTCGTGTTGTAACAGGTAATTGGGTATGGCTTATTCCGCCATTATCTCCAGCTACCACTCACATTTATCATAAACCGTATCCGAATGAAATTTTGAAGCCAAATTTCTTTCATAAATAATATTTAGTGCAGTTTTTTTCTGCAAAATATATTTTTTTTAATTACTGTTATGTAGCAAATGGAAGCCTTTACTCTCGGTTATTTTTGGAAGAGGCTTTTTGAACCAAGGAGTACCTTATGTTATAATCAAATTTCTGTTTCGAAGACCTTATAGAAATATAAGGTCTTTTGTTTTGCTTTTTTATGTAAGAGGAAGAGAATTTTTCTTTTTAATAAGGGATTTGGCATATTTTTAGGGACAACATAAGTATGTGGGAAGTCGATAAAATGTTATGCATATATAATTATTATGTTTTAGGTTTAAACAATAAAACATAATAAAGTTGTTTTTTTAGATTGCTGAGGAAGGAGGAAGTATAAATGAGGATGAAGAGTCGAAAAACTGATTGGCCTGTATTTATTATTAGTGGTGGTTCACTTTTATTATTTGTAATTGCAGTTTTTTTGAACAAGGATTATGTAGAGAGTGCGATTAATAAAAGTTTCGCTTTTTCAATTAAATATTTCGGTGCCTTCTGGCAAGTTTTATTATTAGGTACATTTATTGTTGCGATGTGTATGGCTTTCTCCAAATATGGGAGAGTTAAGCTTGGGGGATTAGAAAAACCTGAGATTAGTACGGCAAAATGGCTTGCTATTATTATGTCTACATTACTTGCTGGAGGTGGCGTTTTTTGGGCAGCAGCAGAGCCAATGTATCATTTGATGACGGTGCCACCAATACATGATGGTATATCTGCTGGAACGAAAGAAGCAGTCATGCCTGCTTTAGCACAAAGTTATATGCATTGGGGATTTTTAGCATGGACGATTTTAGGTACAATTAGTGCGGTAGTTATGATGTATGGACATTATCATAAAGATATGCCGCTAAAACCTCGAACGCTTTTATATCCTATTTTTGGGGAAAAATTAAGAAAGAGCCTGCTTGGAACGATAATTGATGCAGCTGCAATTATTGCAGTAGCTGCAGGTACAATTGGCCCAATTGGATTTTTAGGTTTACAAGCAAGTTATGGATTACAAGAATTATTTGGAGTTTCTGATGTGTTTACTACTCAATTAGCAATTATTGTTTGTGTGGTGGCCGTGTCTACCATATCGGCAGTAACAGGTATTGATAAAGGGATTCAAATTATAAGTAATTTAAATGTTAGATTAGCAATTGTGTTAATGGCATTCATATTACTATTTGGGCCAGGTGGATTTATTATTGATTCGTTTGTTTCTTCGTTTGGATTTTATGTAAATGAGTTTATACCGATGAGCACATACCGTGGTGATACAAGTTGGTTAGGATCTTGGACAATCTTTTTCTGGGGATGGTTTATTGGATACGGACCAATGATGGCAATTTTAGTGAGTCGAATTTCAAGAGGGAGAACGATTCGAGAAATCATCGTTGCAATTGGAATTATCGCACCTATTATTACAACATTTTGGTTTACTATATTAGGTGGATCAGGCGTGTTTTATGAGTTGATGAATCCAGGGTCTATCTCGGACGCATTAAGTGAATCTGGTATGCCGGCAGCTATGATTGCAATTACAGGGCAATTGCCACTTTCTAATATTATTGGACCAGCATTTCTTTTATTAACAATTTTATTTGTAGTGACAACAGGAGATTCAATGGCATATTCCATTTCAATGGCAGTGACTGGAGACGGAGATCCTAGAATTAGTTTGCGAATTTTTTGGTCGCTTATTATGGGCGCAGTTGCAGCAATTCTTTTATATATGGGTGAAGGAAGTATTAATGCGCTACAATCATTTATCGTGGTGACGGCAGTTCCGGTATCAATTTTGTTATTCCCAATGCTATGGTTAGCGCCTAAAGTTGCGGGAGAATTAGCATTAAAACAAGGTATTGTAAAAGAAGAAGATAAAACTGCATTCTTATTTCAGAAGGCTAGTAAATCAAAATAAATAAAAACGTAAAAGAGGAAGCATCTTAAATGAGATGCTTCCTCTTTTACGTTTAATCTAATACTTTTCCCTTTGTTTCTGGTACACATAGTAGCATTGTAATTAACCCGATTGGGTAGATGATAAAAATCAAGGACAATGCTCCAAGTAGGTTGCCACCTGTAGCAAGTAAGCCAATAATAACAGGCCCAAATCCAGCTAATCCACGTCCTGTACCGAAAATAAAGTTTTCGGCGGTAGAGCGAGCTTCAGCAGGATAGTTTTCAGCTAAAATTGCTCCAAATCCTCCCATCATTCCATTTGCAAAGAATCCAAGCAATGCACTTCCCCATAATAATAATGTTGAATCTGTGAATAAGAAGAAGTAAATGAGACAGTATACTGTACCGCCAATATAATAGATTGCAAAAGTTTTACGGCGACCAATTTTATCAGCTAGAATACCAAAGATTGCAATTCCAATTAGCATACCGATGGTAGAAATGAACATCCAGCCACTTGCTTTTGCTAATGTATAGTTATATTTATTTGCTAAAATAGTGGGCATCCATGTGAAGATTCCGTAATATCCGAAGTTTTGGATGAACGACATAATAATAAGACCAATTGTTGTAATTGTTACTTTTTTATTGGCAAATAACTTTCGAAGTGGAAATTTTTTTATATGTTTTAGTTGTTCTGCTTCAGTAGTTGTTAATTTACCTGCAGCTTCTTTTTGCAATAGTTCCTTTTTGTAGCGTTGTTTTTGCTCCCATATTTTCGGTTCACTTAAACTTTTACGGACATAGACAGCTAGTAAAGCTGGAATTAATCCAAATAAGAAAACGGCTCTCCATCCAAAGTGTGGGACAATAAATGCTGGAAGGAGTGAAGCAATCAGTACACCAAATTGCCATCCAAGTGCAACAACAGATGTCGCTTTAGCGCGCATTTCTTTAGACCATGTTTCTGTTACGATGGCCATTCCGATTCCGAATTCACCACCAACTCCCATTCCAACTAAAAAGCGCAGAATTAATAATTGCCAGTAGTCTGTTGCGAAATAAATGAGTGCGGTTGCTAGTGAAAACAGTAAGATTGTGAAGGCCATTGTACGAATACGGCCAAATAAATCAGCAATAAATCCAAATAAATAAGAACCAATTAACATTCCTATTGTGGTAGCTAAAGTTAAGTTTCCACCTTCAACAGGACTTAAGTGAAACTCTTTTAAAATATAGACAAGTACGAAAGATAATAGCAACATATCTAAACCTTCTGCTGCATATCCTAGCGCAGAACCAAATAATGTTTTATATCTTTTCGCTTTTGTCTCCTCTGTTGTTTGTTGTACATCAGTAGTGACGTTCATTATTACTCCTCCTTATTTTCTACAGTCGCTATGGAAGAATAACAAAAGGCCTTCTCACCTGATATGATGAGAAGGCCAAAAAAGCATACGTATCCCCAAGAAAAGAACATACGTATATTGTATTCCGACTTCCTTCTCAACCTCACGGGGTTGGGTTAAAGGACTGTATTATATTACTTTATTTTTAGCACTCTTCTATATGTCTTGTCAAATAAAGAGGAAGTTATTATGTGTAAAATATTTCAAAAAACATTTCGTTCTTCTTGACGCCGACTTCATTATTTTCCCATAATAAAACTAACTAAATAAAAAGGAATGAATCAAAGATGCTAAATTTAGTACTCATGATGATTGAACGAGTCGGACTTATAGTTATTTTAGGATTTTTACTCTCTCATATTAAAACTTTCAGACGCCTCCTTCATAAACAGGATGGCTATGTAGATAAGCTTAAGCTTATTTGTATTTTTTCGGTATTTACAATTGTAAGCAATTACACTGGGATTGAAATAGCAGGAAATACGATTATGAATGAAAATTGGTTACAAGGTGTTTCATCATCGAGTACCATTGCGAATACACGTATTATGGGTGTTGGAATTAGTGGATTGCTTGGTGGTCCTATCGTCGGAATTGGGGTAGGATCAATTGCTGGTATTCACCGTTATATGCTTGGAGGGACGACAGCTCTAAGTTGTGCAATCTCGTCAATTTTAGCAGGTGTTATAACGGGGTATATTGGATACATTTTCAAAAAGTATAATCGTACAATTACTCCTAAGTTTTCAGCGATTTTAAGTGTTTTTATCGTTTCTTTAGAAATGATTATGATCCTATTAATTGTAGAGGATGGAATGAGCATTGTGAAAACAATTGCGATACCAATGATCCTTGTAAATAGTTTTGGAAGTTTTATTTTACTTTCTATGATACAAGCTATTTTGCGTCAGGAAGAGAACGCAAAGGCACTTCAGACTCATAAGGTATTACGTATTGCAGATAAAACGTTACCATATTTTCGCCAAGGCTTAACAGAAGAATCATGTAAGCATGTGGCACAAATTATTCACCGTTTTACAGGAACAGATGCGGTATCCTTAACAGATACAGAGAAAATATTAGCTCATGTTGGATTAGCATCAGATCACCATATTCCTTCACATAGTTTAATAACTGGTTTGTCGAAAGAAGTTTTACATACAGGGCAAATAATGAAAGCAAAATCACGTGAGGTCATTAATTGTCAACATGAAGGATGCCCTTTGCAAGCGGCGATTGTTATTCCACTAACTTCGCATGGAAATACGATAGGGACATTAAAACTGTATTTTAAAAATCCTAACCAGTTAAGTCGCGTTGAAGAAGAATTAGCAGAAGGGTTAGCAAAAATATTCTCCACGCAGTTAGAGTTAGGAGAAGCTGAGTTGCAAAGTAAATTACTTCAAGATGCGGAGATAAAAGCATTACAAGCGCAAATTAACCCGCACTTTTTATTTAATGCGATTAATACAGTATCAGCTTTATGCCGAACAGATGTAGAAAAAGCAAGGAAGTTATTATTACAGCTTAGCGTATATTTCCGATGTAATTTGCAAGGGGCACGTCAGTTATTGATTCCACTAGAACAAGAATTAAACCATGTACAGGCATATCTATCCTTAGAACAAGCAAGGTTCCCAAATAAGTATGAGGTAAAGATGTATATTGAGGACGAGCTAAAGACAACTTTAGTACCACCATTTGTTCTTCAACTATTGGTTGAAAATGCATTGCGACACGCTTTTCCGAAGAAGCAACCAGTATGTGAAGTAGAAGTGCATGTTTTTGAAAAAGAGGGTATGGTTCATTTTGAAGTAAAAGATAATGGACAGGGAATTGAGGAAGAACGTTTAGAACAATTAGGAAAGATGGTAGTTTCGTCAAAGAAAGGGACTGGAACAGCTTTATATAATATTAATGAACGTCTTATTGGATTATTTGGAAAAGAAACGATGCTTCATATCGAAAGTGAATTAAATGAGGGGACAGAGATTACTTTTGTTATTCCAAAAAAAGTAGGGGAGGAAGAGCCGGGTGTTAAAAGTATTAGTAGTTGACGATGAAATGTTAGCACGTGATGAACTAAAGTATTTATTAGAGAGAACGAAAGAAGTTGAGATAATTGGTGAGGCTGATTGTGTGGAAGACGCATTAGAAGAACTAATGCAAAGTAGACCAGATATTGTGTTTTTAGATATTCAATTATCCGATGATAACGGATTTGAAATCGCCAATATATTAAAGAAGATGAAAAATCCACCTGCAATTGTATTTGCTACTGCCTATGATCAATATGCACTGCAAGCATTTGAAGTAGATGCGTTAGACTACATTTTAAAACCATTTGATGAAGAGCGTATTGTGCAGACATTAAAGAAGTATAAAAAACAAAAACAATCGCAAATAGAAACGAAGCACGAAATAAAGGGGACAGATGTAACAGTAGAGATGCATAAATTAGCATTACCAATTGAAGAATCAATCGTACTTGTTAATATTGAAGATATTGTATATGTAGGACTTGTGGACGGAAAAGTGACAGTAAAAACAATGAGGGAAACATATGTAACACACGATACACTTGTGATTTTGGAAAAGAAGTTGCCGCAAGTAAGTTTCATGCGTGTTCATCGTAGCTTTATTGCAAATATTAATCATATTACTGAAATTCAGCCATGGTTTAACTCTACTTATAATTTAATTATGAAAGAAGGATCAAAAGTACCTGTTAGTCGTACATATGCAAAAGAACTCAAGAAGCTGCTTCGTATTTAAGAAGCAGCTTTTGTATTTCATCCTTTTATATTTGTAACTGATTCTGTATATTTGACGTTCCGTTATGTAAACGCTTACTTGGGCGGTTGTATCCTATACAATAAAGGTACCAAATCGAAAGAGGTGGCCAAAATGAGTACGAAAAAAGTATATAGTTTCTTATCACAAGCATTCATATTTTCAGCTATTATGTTAATTTCTAATATTATTGCAACACATTTACCAATTCCAATGCCTTCATCGGTAATCGGGTTAGTTATTTTATTTAGTCTATTATGTTTAAAAGTTATTAAATTGGAGCAAGTTGAATCACTCGGAACAGCTTTAACAGGTATTATTGGATTCTTATTCGTCCCATCAGGTATTTCAGTTATTAATTCTCTTGGTGTAATGGGGCAATACTTTGTACAAATTTTAACTGTAATTGTTGTAGCGACAGTTATTTTACTCGCTGTAACAGGATTATTTGCACAATTTATTTTAGGAAAAGATGAAAAAGAAACAGAAGATATAAAAGAATTGAAAGTAGTAAATAAAGGACGCAAGCACGGAAAGGTTGCGTAAACATTGTATTTATATATTGTTGGGAGGTAATGAACATGGCAAGCACAATGACTCCATATTTCGGAATCGTCGTTTCATTAATCGCATACGGAATCGGAACATTATTATTCAAGCATTCAAAAGGGTTCTTCCTATTTACACCATTATTCGTAGCGATGGTATTAGGGATTGTATTTCTAAAGGTAGGTAACTTTACTTTTGAAGAATATAATACTGGCGGAAAAATGATTAGTTTCTTCTTAGAGCCAGCAACAATTGCATTCGCTATCCCACTATATAAACAAGTTGATAAGTTGAAAAAATATTGGTGGCAAATTTTATCAGCTATCGTGGTTGGATCTATTTGCTCAGTAATTGTCGTGTTCATTGTTGCAAAAGCAATCGGTTTAGATACAGCAGTAATGAATTCAATGCTACCACAAGCAGCAACAACAGCAATTGCGTTACCAATTTCAGAAAGTATTGGTGGTATTCCAGCAATTACATCGTTTGCAGTTATTTTCAACGCAGTTATCGTATACGCATTAGGAGCATTATTCTTAAAAACATTTAGAGTGAAACATCCGATTGCAAAAGGTTTAGCACTTGGAACAGCGGGTCATGCATTAGGAGTTGCAGTAGGAATTGAAATGGGTGAGGTAGAGGCAGCGATGGCAAGTATTGCTGTAACGGTAGTTGGGGTTGTAACAGTAGTTGTCATCCCAATGTTCATGCCATTCATTGGATAGTAAAACTTACTTAAAAAATAAGAAAAGCAAGCTATTTGTAGAACAGATTTCTACTGATAGCTTGCTTTTTATGTTACAGTAGTGGTAAGACCTATTAAAAAATGTAAGTTTCCTTAAATCTTCATTAATACTATGTAGAATACGTTTTGAATTAGGTCATTGTATTGTAAAATAAGAAGTAGGCTACTATATACCTGGTAAGGTAGGCATATAATGAGTTTATAAAAATCTTAATATGAATGAATAATTAAAAGTAGAAAAGAGAGAGAAATCTACTTATTAACGTTTTAGTTTATAGGACAGGAGAGAGTATTCGTCGATTATGCAAATAAAAAACCTGTTTCAAAGCAAAGGATTTCAGAGGTTACTCGTATTAGTAATACTTGCTCTCGTGTTATACGGGCTGCAAAGTATGTTGAATTTAATATTAATTACGTTTATTCTCACGTATTTAATGGATCGATTCCAAAAGTTTATTTCACGCAAATTAGATCATTTCATGCCTATTAATCGAAAAATTATTATAGCATTTCTATATGTAATGTTAATTGGTGGAATTGCTATTACGCTATTTAAATATTTACCAGTATTGACGATACAAATTTCACAACTGATTTACCAATTCAATGTATTTTTAAGAAACCCACCAGATAGTGAACTAATTAAGTATGCAGTTAATGCTGTCAATCATATGGAGCTTTCTAAATATGTAGGACAAGGCGTAGACATTTTGTATAAATCGATTACGAATGTTGGTAAATTTGGCCTTCAAGTTTTACTTTCTTTAATTTTGAGTTTATTTTTCTTATTAGAAAAATCTCGTATTGTCGGTTTTACTGCAAAGTTTAAAGAAAGCAGGCTTGCAATTTTCTATACTGAAATTGAGTACTTCGGAAAGAAATTTGCACGTTCATTTGGAAAGGTAATCGAAGCGCAATTTTTAATTGCTGTTGTTAACTGTGTTCTTTCAGTTATCGCATTATGGATATTAGGATTCCCACAATTATTAGGTTTAGCGTTAATGATTTTCTTGCTGGGCTTAATTCCAGTAGCGGGGGTTATCATTTCGTTATTCCCACTTTGTATGATTGCTTACAATATTGGCGGTATCATGTACGTTGTTTATATTTTGGTTATCGTAACAGTGATTCATGCGCTTGAAAGTTACGTATTAAACCCGAAGTTTATGTCGCAAAAAACAAATTTACCGATTTTCTATACATTTATGGTATTAATCTTCTCAGAACACTTCTTAGGTGTATGGGGATTAATTATCGGTATTCCAATCTTCATCTTCTTATTAGATGTTTTAGACGTGACAAGTGATGAAATGGAGAAGGATGTTGGAAAAAATAAAGTGAAGTAAAGAAAAAGCATCGATGTTCGGTGCTTTTTCTTTTATAATATGATGTTTCTTATGCCATACTGTAAGCAGAACATAGAATAGGGGTGAAGTAATGGCTGTAAATGAAAAGATAGAATTGGCTACATTTGCTGGAGGGTGCTTCTGGTGTATGGTTTCGCCATTTGAAGAGATGGAAGGGATTATAAAGGTTGTTTCTGGCTATACAGGTGGTCATAAAGAGAATCCAACGTATAAAGAAGTATGTTCAGAAACGACGGGACATTATGAGGCAGTACAAATTACATTTGATGCAAATAAAATGCCGTATGAGGAATTGTTAAATATATATTGGAGACAAATTGATCCGACCGATATTGGTGGACAATTCCACGACCGCGGACAGTCTTATGAAACGGTGATTTTTTATCATAATGAAGAACAACATAAAAAAGCAGAGGCCTCAAAAGAAGAGCTTGAGCAGAGTGGACGCTTTTCAAAACCAATTGCGACAAAAATACTACCAGCAGCTACATTTTATCCAGCTGAAGAATATCACCAAGGATACCATAAGAAAAACACATTCCGCTATGAGTTATATCGTAAAGGCTCAGGACGAGATGCTTTTATTAAGCAACATTGGCCAAAGGATAATGCTCATTTAAAAGAAAAACTCAATGAGATGCAGTATTATGTAACACAGGAAAATGGTACAGAACCACCATTTCGAAATGAGTATTGGAACCATAAAGAGGAAGGTCTTTATGTAGACATCGTTTCAGGTGAGCCGTTGTTTACTTCTCTAGATAAATTTGATAGTGGATGTGGATGGCCTAGTTTTACAAAACCAGTGATGTCAGCAAGTGTGAAAGAAAAGATGGATGTGAGTCATAATATGACACGTACAGAAGTGAGAAGTAAAGAAGGAGATTCACATCTTGGGCACGTATTTCCAGATGGTCCAGGACCAAATGGCCTTCGTTACTGTATTAATTCCGCAGCTCTTCGATTTATTCCAAAAGAGGAATTAGAGAAAGAAGGATATGGCGATTTCCTAATCTTGTTTGGAAATAAAAAATAACCTCGCAGTTAGCGAGGTTATTTTTTTGTTATTTTGTTTTTTTCTTTTTAAATTTGCTTAATACTTCATAAACGATTGGAACAATAAGAAGTGTTAATAACGTTGAACTTGTTAATCCACCAATTACCGTTACGCCAAGTCCTTTAGAAATTAAGCCACTACCTTCAAATCCTAATGCAAGCGGGATAAGAGCACCGATTGTTGCAATTGCAGTCATTAAAATTGGACGAAGGCGTGTTGCACCAGCTTCTAATAAAGCTTCACGTGTTGATAGTCCTTCATTTTCCTTATGAATAACGCGGTCGATAAGCACGATTGCGTTTGTTACAACGATACCGATTAACATAAGCGCACCAATCATTGCAGATACACTTAATGTTTCACCAGAGATTAATAAGGCAACAAGAGCCCCAATAATTGTAAATGGTAGCGAGAATAAAATTGCGAATGGTGCTAGGGCACCACCAAATGTAACGACAAGAACGAAGTATACAATGGCAATCGCAGCTAACATCGCTAAGCCAAGTTGTTTGAATGATTCTTCAATATCTTTAGTAACACCGCCCATAGAAACATCTACACCAGAAGGAAGATCCATTTTATCTACTTCTTTTTGTACTGCAGCAGATGCTTTTGAAACGTCATCAGATGTTACTTTGGCACTAACCTCTGCATAAACACGTCCATCTCGGTGTGTTACTGTATTCGATGTTTCACCTTCTTTTACAGTCATAACATCTTTCACAGCTACTTCATTACCAAGTGGTGTTGTAATTTTGCGATTTGTTAAGTCATCGATTGTTTCATAATTTTGTTTTTCAGCTTCTACATATACATTGATATCTTTACCGTCTTTTTTAATTGTTGTCAGAACAGGGCGATCATGTTGATTAGAAAGTCCCATTCCAATTTGAGCAGCCGTTAAGCCCATTTTACTCAGCTTTTCTTGATCTGCGACTAAAGTGTACTCTGCATATGTTTTTGCAATACTAGAATCTATATCTTTTAAGTCTTTATTTTTCTTCATGATATTTTGAATATCTTTTACGACAGGCTTAATGTCTTCTGAGCTATCTCCATAAACGTATAGTTTAATTTCGTTACTACCGCCACTTGCTCCGAAGTCTTGGTTTTTCCATTCGCCTTTGCCAGACATCTTCTGTAAATCTTTAACGACTTGTTCTTTCTCTTTTTCAAAGTTTTTCGTGTCGTTATCATATTGCACGAAGAACATTGCTTGGTTTGATTGACCAGGACTCATTGGATTCTCTCCACCTAATGAGAACTGAATTGTTTTGACGTCTTTATTATCTTGGAAGTGCTTCTCAGCTTTTGTTGCAATTTTTTCAACGTCTTCTAACGTTTGACCTGGTTCAGGATTATATGTTGCAATAATCATTTTTTCTTCTTCAGAAGGTAAGAAACTTACACCGATAACTGGTACAAGTGCAAGACTACCAACTAATAGAAGGACAGCGATACTTGATGTAATAATTTTGTGATTTAAAGCCCATGCAAGTATGCGTTTATACCCATTTGCTAATTTACTTGGTTTTTCTTCATGATGTACTTCTTTTTCCCTCATGCTCTCTTTCTTAAATAAGGAATGAGCTAGCATCGGTACGATTGTAACTGCTACTAGTAATGATGCTAATAAAGCGAAGACGATAGTTAAGGCGAATGGTAAGAACATTTCACCAATCATACCTTTTACTAGTCCAAGCGGTAAAAATACAGCAATTGTTACAATGGTGGAAGACATAATTGGGATAAACATTTCTTTCGTAGCTTCACGAATTAAATCTTTTCCACGTAATTTCTCTTCTGATAACGACATACGTCGGTAAATATTTTCAATAACAACAATTGAGTCATCGACAACGCGGCCTATAGCAACGGTCATTGCTCCAAGTGTCATAATGTTAAGCGTAATATCCATTTGCTTTATGACTAAAACAGCAATTAATAAAGAAAGTGGTATTGAAACGACAGAAATTAACGTTGTTCGAATATTTCGTAGGAACAGCATAATAATAACAATCGCAAAGATAGCGCCGAAAATTGCTTTGCTCAGCATTGTTTCAACTGATTTTTCAATAGGTGCACCTTGGTCGAATGTTGAAATGATCTCTAAATCTTTATATTTTTTCTCAAGATCTTTTACTTTATCTTTTACTGCATTTACAACATCAACTGTATTTGCATCAGAGGCCTTCACAATTTGAATTCCAATTGCTTCTTTTCCATTTGTTCGAGAAATAGATTCTGCTTTCCCAACTTCTTTAATGTCAGCAATTTCGTCTAATGTAACTGTTGGAATCCCGTTCATAGCAGCTGGATTCATTTGCGGCGTTTGTGCACCAGCGCCAGCATTTTGACTACCTTGACCGTTAGGTGAGGAAGGTATAGCTGGGATTTTAAGTTCTTTTAACGCTTTAATCGTTGTAATATTGCCATCTACAACAACTGATTTTTCCGTGTCTTTAAATGTGTATAAGCCAAGTGGTAAAGATACATCCGATCCCTTAATCACATTTTTTACGGTATCTTCACTTAGTCCTAGTTCTTTCATTTTATCTTTCTTGAAGACAAGCTGTACTTCATCTACTTGTTGGCCAGCAATTTGAACAGATGCAACACCATCAAGTCCTTTTAATCCTGGTACAACATTTTTTTCTACATTTTCAGTTAAGGTAGCTAAAGATTCATTCTTACTTGCCACGCTTAACGAAATAACTGGAAAGGCATTGAAGTTTACTCGTGAAACTTTAGGATCTTTAACACCTTCTGGGAGTTTTACATTTGTGAGAGCTTCTTTAATTTCTGTTTCTGCTTTTTCCATATTTTTATCAAAATCGTATTCTACTTGAATAGAAGATGCGTTTTGAAAAGATGATGAACTCACAACGTTAACACCGCTTAAATTTTGTAGTTGTTCTTCCATCGGCTTTGAAACTTTATCAGCTACTTCTTCTGGTGTAGCACCAGGATAGACCGTAGTTACTGTCACAATCGGTGTTGTAATATCAGGGATTGTTTCCAGCTTCATATTGAGTCCAGAGTAGATCCCCGCAATAGTAACAATAATGGTTAGTAGCCAAACTGCGAACTTATTTTTTAACGAGAAATTGATGATTTTGTTCATGTTTGCGCTCCCTTTTTATTATATTGACCAACTGGTCAGTCTAATACATAATATAACTGACCGTTCGGTCAATCGTCAATAAAAAGAGATGGTATAATACATTTATAATAAGATGCGAGATTAAATTTAGGAGAGAAGATATGAAAGAAAAAGAGCGTTTAATTATAGAATCGGCTATGAAGTTATTTGCTACTAAGGGTGTAAATGCGACATCAGTGCAGGAAATTGTGACAGCTAGTGGTATATCTAAGGGAGCTTTTTACTTATATTTTAAATCGAAAGATGAGCTTTTATTAGCGACACTTCGATATTATTATGACAAAATCCAAAAGAAAATGCTGGATATTGAACAAGAGTCTTTATTACCACGTGAAAAATTTGCAAAACAATTACATTGTCAGTTTAATGATATACAAAAGCATAAAGAATTTATTATTATGCATGCGAGAGAAAATGCGATTCCGTTTAATAAAGAAGTAGAAGAATTTATGATGCGGATGAAGTTAGAGTCTCATGCATTTTATCGGAATAGTTTATTGTCCATTTATGGTGAAAAGGTTATGCCATATTTATTGGATTTAGTAATTATGGTAGAAGGCATATGCCGTGGGTATTTAGAATTAATTATTTTACAAGCACCAGAAATTGATTTATCGTATGTAGCTGCTTTTATTTTAAAAAGAGTAGATAATTTAGTAGATGGCTTAGTAGAATCTTCGGAAGAACCTATTTTACATGAAGAAAAGCTTGGAGAATTCCTTTGTAAATCAGAGCTTATTAAGGAACAAGTTAAAGAACATTTTTTAAAAGAGATTATTGTATTTAAGCGCACTTTAGCTGATCAATTAGAGGATGATGAGCTGTTGGTTACATTAGATGTTTTAGAGGCGGAAATACGATTGCTTAATCCAAGAATTCCGGTAATTAGAGGTATGTTAGCAAATTTAGAGGCGTATCCGGAATTAAAAGAATTTCGATTACGCCTTATAGGATACTACAATATAAAAAATTCTTAATAAAAATAAGTAAAAAACTCCTTGTCTACACAAGGAGTTTTTTCTTAAAGACTACTTACTATTTTGAGACCATTCTTCAACATCCCAAACTTTTGTGATCCAATCTTCATAGAAGTCCGGTTCGTGACATACAAGGAGAATTGTTCCTTTATATGCTTTCATAGCCTTCTTAAGTTCCGCTTTTGCTGTAACATCAAGATGGTTTGTCGGCTCATCAAATAATAGCCAGTTACTTTCCTCACCCATTAGCTTACATAAACGAACTTTTGCTTGTTCTCCACCACTTAATTGACTTAATGGGCGAGAAATATGTTCATTTTTTAATCCGCATTTTGCTAACATCGCACGAATTTGATGCTGGTCTAGGCCAGGGAATGTATTCCATACATCATCAATTGGTGTTATATTATCAGCTTTAACTTCTTGTTCAAAGTATGCAGGCTCTAAGAAGTCACCAAGACTTGTTTTACCGCTTAAAGGTTTAATTTTACCTAAGATTGTTTTTAGCAACGTTGATTTACCAACACCGTTACATCCAACAATAGCAATTTTTTCACCACGTTCAATCGTCATTGATAGCTTTGGTAGTAGAGGATGCGTATATCCGATTTCTACATTTTCACCTTCAAAGACGAAGCGACTACTTGCGCGACTTTCTTTAAATGAGAATTCAGGTTTAATCGCTGTTTCTGGGCGATCAATAAGTTCCATGCGATCAAGTTGTTTTTGACGACTCTTTGCACGACCTGTCGTTGAATAACGAGCCTTGTTCTTTGCAATGAAGTCTTCTTGCTTTTTGATAAACTCGCGCTGCTTTTCATAAGCGTTTATATGTTGATTTTTATTGATTTCTGCTAGTTCTAGGAATTTTTCATATGTCGCTGTATAGCGTGTCATTTTTGTGAATTCTAGATGGAAAATAACATCAACACATTTGTTCATAAATTCCGTATCATGAGAAATTAATAAGAATGCATGTGGATATTCTTTCAAATAATTTGTTAACCAATGAATATGTTCAACGTCTAAATAGTTAGTAGGTTCATCAAGCAATAACACTTCTGGCTGTTCAAGTAATAGCTTTGCAAGCAATACTTTTGTACGTTGTCCACCACTTAATGCTGAAACATCACGATCTAAACCAATTGCATCAATTCCAAGACCACGTGCAGCCTCTTCAATTTTCATATCTAGTAAATAGAAACCACCTGCTTCAAGTGCATCTTGTATTTCTGCCATTTGCTCAAGAAGTTCTTCTAGTTCTTCTGGTGTAGCAGTTCCCATTTTTTCTGTAACTTCATTTAAAGCTTTTTCCTTTTCGAATAACGGTAAAAATGCATCCGCTAGTACGTCACGGATTGTACGCCCAGGCGTTAAAACAGTATGCTGATCTAAGTAGCCATAATGTGTGCCCGGTGTCCATTCTACGCGACCTTGGTCATGAATAAGCTGACCAGTAATGATATTCATGAATGTTGATTTACCAACACCGTTTGCACCAACTAATCCAACGTGTTCACCTGCTAATAATCGCATAGATACATCTTTAAATAATGTACGATCGCCAAATGTATGTCCTAATTTTTCAACTGTTAATAAGCTCATAGTATCCTCCGTCCAACTTGAAATAGTACCTTGAATCATGATACTAAATTCTTTCATATAATGCCATCATTTCAAAATGTATATTTTTTCAAAAGAAGTGTTTGTAAATGTTAGTATATAAAAAAGTTACTTCTACCTACAGAAGTAACTTTTTGGTTATGCCTTTTGTTTAACTTCACTAACTTTCTTTTCAGCTACAATAAAATGCGGTCTACGTTTTGTTTCATAATAAATACGACCGATATATTCACCAATCACACCTAGGAATATGAGTTGAATACCGCCAATAAATAGTATAGCGGAAATGAGAGTAAAGTAACCAGGAACTTCCACACCACCAAGGATGATTTGAACGAACGTAGTGATTACGTATAAAAGTCCTAAAATGGTTGTTAGTAATCCGAGATATATAGATAGACGTAACGGTTTATTATTGAATGAAATTACACCATCAATTCCGTAATTTAATAATTTCGAGAAGGTCCATTTACTTTCTCCATCAGAACGTAATACATTTTCATATTCAATGATTAATTCGTTATAACCAATCCAAGAGAATAAACCCTTTGAAAATCGGTTGTATTCACTTAAAGACACTAAAGAATCCACTGCTCTTCGACTTAAAAGTCTAAAGTCACCAATACCATCTACTAATTCAATATCTACAAACTTATTCATCACCTTATAGTAAAGACGAGAGACGAAAGAGCGAACAGGTGAATCACCAGTTCTTGTTCTTTTTGCAATGACTTGGTCGTAGCCTTCGTTATATCCTTCTAACAATTCTTTTATTAACGTAGGAGGGTGTTGTAAGTCAGCATCCATAATAACAATTGCATCGCCTGTAGCATATTTTAAACCAGCTAACATTGCAGCTTCTTTTCCGAAGTTTCGACTAAATGATATGTAGTGTACCGATGAATCTGCACTAGCTAAATCACGTAAAATATTTAATGTATCATCTTTACTACCATCATTAACAAAAACAAATTCATAATCGGTAGTTAATTTATGAATTTCAAGAGAAGTCTCTGAATAAAAGGCACGAAGCACCTTTTCTTCATTGTAGCATGGTACAACTATTGAAAGGGTCATTTTTGACACTCCTTGTTTGTAGTGGGTTAAAACAATGTTATGCGTTTTTATATGAATCTATCCAATTGGATAGATTCATGATTCATTGATTGCTTATTATTGCTTTTTAAAAGAAAATTTTCGTCGTGCTTTTGGATTTTTGAAAATTAGTAAAGCTATACAGATAATTAGTGAGATGATTGATATAGTCATACCTAATTTGAAGTAAGGTGTAACGTAAGTCATTTCGATTACATGTGAACCTTTTGTAATTGGAACACCGATAAAGGCAGAATTCGCTTTCGTAAATTCTGTTTCTTTTCCATCAATTTTTATAGTCCAGCCTTTACTATATGGGACAGATAAATATAAGAGCCCGTCTTTATTTGATTTGATATCCCCTTTTAAATAATTGTTCTTATAATAAATATTTTCAAGCCTATTTTCAGTTAGTTTTTTTGTTTCTTTTTGTATACTTTCATAGTTTACAATATTTGCTTGCAAGTCACCTAATTCATACTCACCTGCCATATCAATAGAGATAGTTAGGTTTTCTGGACGCTCATTGCCCAAATTGTAAACAAACCTTTCTAACGGATAAGAGTATGCACCAGCATCGTCCCCTTTTCCTATCGTTTTTCCATTAACAGTTGCATTGAATGTGCCTGCATTTTTTAATTTTAATTCTATCAGTAGATCACCAGGTGTATCAGGATAATTGATAGGTACAATCATATTTCCAAAGCCATGAACAATTAGTTTATTTTCTTGTTTTTCCATGTTTTCGAATTTTGCTTTTTCCGTTTTAATAGATACTGCCTTTGATTTGAGGTCTTGTTTATTAAAATGGTTTAATGAAAATTCTTTTGTATTATTAACGACAACAGCATGTAATAATAATTGATCACGCTGAGCGAAGTTTAATTTAGAAAATTCTTCTTCACTTATAGCCGAATCATATACATATCCTAACGGTAAAGCATAGTCATTTTTGTAAATATTATATGGTCCTACTTGCTGTAATAGTTTATATCCATAAGGTACATTCTTTGAATCTGTATCAGCACTTAATACGCGATATTTTATACCTAGCATATTTTCGAGTAGTAGTCGACTATCAGCTTGATAAAACATTGAAGGTGTATCGTACATTTGGAATACGCCATATTTATTTTTCATAAAGTCATGGACATAATAATTAACCAAGCTTTGATACGTACTTACGCCATGATATCCTTGTAGCATTGGTGTGTTATATTCGCTATATGGATTAAGAATACGATAAAAGTCTTTATCATTTTCTTGTATGTAGCGAATTGCAGCAATTTCTTCTTGATTATCATAGCCTGGTTCGTGTAACTTTTCAGTTGAAATCTGGCTCTGTCCGTAAACTGTGCTAAGTATATTATTCGCATACATATAATTCATAGAAATTGTGCTAACGAGTACATTCAATACAACTAAAAATTGTATGAAAGGTTTAGAAATATAACGCCATAAACATACTGTAATAACAGAAAGAACGACAGTTCCGAGTAAAATGTTATCAACGTCTTGTAAAGGTTTATCAGTTACATTTATATTTGCCTTTCTATAAAATGCATAAATGAATAATCCAATAGACACTAATAAACTTATTAAATAAGGTAATTTGTAGTCTTTCTTATGAATAATCATCCAATCTAGAATGTATGCAATTGTTTGGGCAATTACAAATACAAATAAATAAAACCATCTAGATTGCATTGCTGAAAAACCATTAAACATAGAATATGTATATGGAAGCATAAACAGAATGAACATGAATAACGTAAAGAATACTTTATTCTTTACGAGTTTATCACGTATAAACATTCCAAATACGATTAAGAATAAAATTAAAGCTGGTAAAGCTAATTGATGATTTTCAGCATTATACATGAAGAAAATATTTTCCATTAAATCTTTATAAAATTTATCTTCAAATAATAATGGTATCTCAAACTTTTTTGATAGTCGATCAGCGCTAAATACGGCATTAACTGATGGGAGGAAGCAAACGGCGGCTAAACCGAGTGATAATCCGTACAATAAACCGATTCTAATATAATAAGTTAGAAAAGAGACAATCGTTTTATTTTGTTGTGTCGCAAAGTATTGGAATAATGCATAAATAAATATGAAAATACTTGTGATAAAAGCAAAATAAAAGTTTGATGCTAACATTAAAGTAGCAGCGATTAGGAAAAGGCCGTGCTTCTTTTCAATAATATATTTATCAAGTCCCCATATTACTAATGGTAAAAATACAATGGCATCAGCCATGAAATCCCATAGTAAAGAGTGGCGGATGAAAGTAATACAGCCACCATATATAATAGCAGCAACAAAAGATGAGAATGCTGTTTTATTATGGTAACGTAAAGAACCATACATGAATACCATAGCTAAAAAGTTTTTTAAAATACTCATGTATAATTTCACGTCATATACTTGCTCAAGACTTAGTTTAGGTAGTAACAGTGTAATCCAGAAAAACGGTGATGTGCTGTAATAATAACTAAACTCTCCAAATAAATCTCCACCTAATCCATAATCAAAAGACCAAAAAAGGTTGCCATCTTTAAAGGCATGTTGTAGAAGAAACGTAAAAAAGCCAAATTGACGTAACGCATCCCCTGTACCAGAAAAGGCTTGATTAGATGTTAAAAAGAAATAATGAAAAGCAAAAGCGCACAATAATAATATTGGCATAATTATCATTGTTTTCTTGGAAAAGAATTTATTATTCGGCTTTATGCTCATAAAAATTGATAATCCTCCTTTGAAAGTCGTTACATGTAGCAACTAGTTTTTAGGTAGCATATAAAAACACACCAATTTTTAAAGGTGTGTTCTTTAGTTTTAACATGAGAAAATATATATTTTTGTTGAAGCATATATATTTTTACAAGCGTTGAAGTTCATAGTTTACATGTAATTTAGTATAAGGCATTTTCAGAAAGTAAGTCAATTTGAGCTGGAATATATAGCATTTTTTTACTGAAGAAAAATGATGGTATATAAAAAAAGCAAAAAGCTTTTCCATTTTTAAATAGGAAAAGCTTTTTGCTTTTAAGCATGTTTGCGAATGAGCTTTTGTTTTATAAACCCTAAAACAAATCCACGTATTTGAGGATCAATTCCAATTCCAATTATACCGTATAGTATACCAGTAAGAGTTAAAGCAATTAGTGGCGGTAAGTTGATTAATGCAATTCGGTATATACCGTAACTAATAATAAAGGCTAAGGAATTAAATATAATTCCTTTAACTAATAATTGCATGCCTTTACGAATAAAGAGGGTAAATCCGATTAATAGTGTAATTTCGGTAAGGATAGCTGCGGCAGCTGCTCCCATCATTCCATATTTACTACCTAATACAATATAACCTATGATGGCAACAACTAATCCAATAGTCATTGTTGTTGCACGTTTCCATTGCTGGCCAATAGTTGTTAAATTATCGGCTAGTGGATAGTTAATTGATTGTAAAATAACCATAAACGCTAGAATAGCAAGAGCGTCACCGGCGGGAGCGTATTCTTCTCCTAATAAACTAACAATCCAGAAACTTGGATCCGCAATAAAGGGGATAGAAATTCCCATTCCTAAAAAAGACATAAGTTTTAATTCAAAACTTGATAATTTTCTATGTTCTTCAATATTTTTCTCATTACCAAAAGCAAAAAGCCTTGGATAAAAGGCCGCTGCAATTACCCCAGGTATTTGATATAGTACAGCAGGTATTTTAGATGCAGCACCAAAGAATCCAACTTGATTATACGTTGAAACCTTTTCTAATATAATAGGGCCCAATTGTGGTAAGAGCATAATGATGATGCCATTGATTGTAAAAATAAGTAGTTGATCTAAAATGCCTTTATCCCAACCCTTATGGACCTTCGTATAACGTATTGTCATTATAAAGGCGATAACACCTGTTACAAGACTAGATACCCCGTACATGGCAGCAACCATCATAAGTGACCATTGGAAAGACATCCCTAGTAATAGGGCAGCAGCAGCAGTTACACCTTGTAGTACAGAAATAATAGCTGTAAATTGCATGCGTTCTGTTACTTGGAAGTAAGCCATTCCAACACCTTGTAAGGTTGCTCCGAACATTGTTGGTAGAACAACCCAATATACCATCGTGCGTAAGTAAGCATCGGGATAGAAGAACTGGGCAAAAATAGCGAAAAGTACAGAAATTACGATAGCTAATATTAAACGAATACGTAAGTAACTACTTATTAGCACGCTAATATTAGCATCGCTTCTCGTTCCTTCACGCATAAACGTATGTGTTAAACCTGCATCTGTAAAGTAACAAATAACAGCTGAAACTGCTAACGCAGTTGTAAACATACCGTAATCACTTGGAGAAACATACCTTGCAAAGAAAATTGTTGCAATAGCCAGTACAAAACGGACAGTAATGTTTCCTACAAACAGGTAGGATGCGTTTTTTAGAATTTTATTTGTTTTCATGAGAAAAGACCTTTCTATTCTTTAGGACCCGGTTAGCTTGTCCTATTTGTAAATTTGATTTGTTCACAGAAAGAGAGAGTATCGTTATATTTTCAGTTTAAGAAAACAGAGATTTAATTCGTACAAACCAAAGCATTGCATATAGTTTTTTACTACGCTTTCCATTCTTTGAATAGATTTTACGGCAATATTTCCTTATATCTTTTTTGATTAATTGAACTTGTGATTTATCTAATCGAGAGTTTTCTTTAATATATATACAAGCGTTATTGATGACTGTATAAGGGAATAAATAAGTCTCAAGAATCTCAATCAGTGACTGAGGGTCTTTTGTAATGAAATCTTGAGATTTGTTATGTACCCAATCTTTCATACGATTGAATACTTCTAGCTCTTTTGTCGTTTTTAATTCATAATCTTTATACTTAGAAGAAAGATTTCCTTCTGATAAGATTCTATAATAAGTTAAGTATTCATCGACATAACATACATTTGTCACACTCATAAGTTTAAATAAAAACTCTAAATCTTCGCCCCAACTACATCCTGGTGTAAAACGAATGTTATGATTCATTACGATGGATCGTTTGAAAATCCAAGTACTTGTTTGAGCCACAACTTGATGTGTTAGGAATGCTTTTGCCATATCACCTTTAATAAAGTTTGTTGTATGTTCAACCTTCTCGCCTATTTCTTCGTAGAAATTCATATAACCACAATAGCACGCGTCCATTTCGTTTTTATGCATACTTTCGACTTGCTTCTCAATTTTAGTTGGATGCCATAAGTCATCACTATCAAGAAAAGCGATATATTCTCCACTAGCATTTTCAATACCCGTATTACGAGCTACTGAAACACCTTGGTTTTTTTGATGAACGTATTTTACTTGCCCTGGATATTTTTCAGCAAGGTTTTTCACAATAGAAGGTGATTGATCTTTACTTCCATCATCTACAATTACAATTTCAATGTTTTTATATGTTTGATCTAGTATTGACTGCATCGTTTCTTCAATATATTTTTCCGTGTTATACAGGGGTATGACAACAGAAACAAGTTGCTTTTGTTCCATCATAGAATTTTTATCTCCTCAAGTTTTTTATGTCTTGCATCATATATACAAGCCTTTTGGAAGGAAGAAGATTACAAGAACATCTGTATAAGTTTAACGCATATAAACTTTGTAAATCAACTTTCTATTGTTGTACTTTGTATAAAAAGTATTTATTATAGAACGTATTGTGTTGTAAAAATATAGAAATATATTTTGAAAATTATGTATCTGAAGGGAGAAGATGAGATGTTAGGGCGATTTACTCGCAAATCTAATATAATCCTTTTAGGGATTATTATGATAGTCGGTTTTGCACTTCGTTTTGCAACTTTACAAACACATGGTGCAGATCTATCTATAGCTAGCGATGATATAGGTTATCAAAAAACGGCAAATATTTTATTGGAAACAGGGATGTTAACATATCATGAACCAGATAAACCAACGATTCATATTATGCCGGGTTTTCCAGCTTTATTAGCTGTTGTATTTTATTTTTTTGGAAATGGAAGTGAAGGTCTTTTTGTAGCAAAATTAATTATTATCCTATTAGGGGTACTTAGTATTTTGCTAACTTATAAGATTGGTACTTATTTATTAAATCCCGCTGCAGGATTAATAGGTGCTTTCTTATTAGCTGTGTATCCTCCAGAGATTGTTATGGAAAATTTAACTTTAACAGAAGGGCCGTTTCTATTCCTTTCATTAGGATTAGTATATTGGAGTTTAAAATTAGCTGATACTCATAAAACGAAACATCTTCTGATTGTATTAATTTTCTACTTTTTAGCACTGTACCTCCGTGTACAAATTGCCTTATATCCAATCTTACTATTTGGGTATCTTTTAATGAAACGCTACCCATTCCGTATTATGATGAAGCAAGCGATTATAAGCATAGGAATAGGACTTATCGTACTTGGACCATGGTGGGCTCGCAATTACATTCAATTTGATAAATTTATCCCACTAACTGCTGGGGCAGGGAATCCGTTATTACTTGGAACGTATCAAGGGAAAGGTTACCCAGAAGGTAAGGATATGGGGGAACTTGAAATAGAGTTACATGCAAAATACCCTAATCTTGAAGCACATGAATTTATGGAATTAGAAGAAAAAATAGCGATTGATAAAATGAAGGAATGGTGGAAAACTGATAAGGAATCTATGATAGAGAGTTATTTAGTTTTGAAGCCAGAAATTCTTTGGAAAAAACCGTATTATTCTATAGAACATAATATTGAAGTATTCAATGTTTCTGCAAAGGATATGAATGAAATATATAATTTTATTAAGACGACGTTTTTAATATGTACAGTACTTTCATTTATTTTCCTTTTAAAAAGGTGGAGAGAGACTACATTTTTATGGTCAATCCTTTTATTGCAAACAGCTTTAACATGTTTTTATGTTGCATATGAACGATATGCATTACCGTTAATACCATTCTTATTTATTATAATTGGAGTTGGGACCGTGGCAACTGTTATGAAAATTAGTAAATTATTAATTAGAAAAAAATAGTTTGCAATAAAAAACATCTTAATTTTTTAAAAAAATTAAGATGTTTTTTTGTATATATTCATATTTAAATAGAAAACTATTCGTTATCGGTTTCAGGCTGCGTTACTTTTAATTTTTGCTTTAATAACGCATAATCTTGCGTTAACGTTACAAGTTGATGATGTAATTTAGAAATTTTTCTTGTTAAGTCAAAAATTAATATGAAACAGAATAATAGTCCAAATAAGAATAAGACAGATGGAGGATATTCTACGTGTAATAGTTGGCCAATCCAATTTATAATTTTTTCAGTAGAACTTAAAATAGCCATTGCAACACAAACAAAAATCCATAAAATAGCATATTTAGTTTCTAAAGCTCCACGACGAATGGAATTAATAATTAATAAAAATAATAATAGAATGAAGATAAATGAAAAGGTAATTATAGGCATTTATTATCAACCTTTCACAATTTTTTGCATCAATATAGCAAGGCTTACTTTAATCATGTAATATGCAGATTTAAGAGGTGTGATAGAAGATTGTCCACCTTGACGCTCTTGCATATTTACGGATATTTCATTAATGCGTAATTTTTTCTTTTTTAAATGAATAAGGACTTCTGGTTCTGGATAATCTTTTGGATAATTATGTGCAAAAATCTTAATTACTTCTCTATTGATAGCACGATACCCAGAAGTTGGATCCATAAAGGTTTGTTTTGTTAGTACTTTCAGTAGAGCAGTAAAATAAAAAATACCAATTCTTCTAGAAATACTACCTTTATAGGCTGTTTTCTCTGTAAAACGTGAACCTAGCACCATATCGCATTGGTCTTCAGCAATAGGTTTTATAATTTTGTACAAATCATCAGGATTATGTTGCCCATCAGCATCGAACTGAATCGCAATATCATATCCATTCTCATAAGCGTATTTATAACCAGTTTGTACAGCTGAGCCAATACCTAGGTTATATGGTAAGTTCACAAGGTGAACAGGAAAATCATTTACGATTTGAGCTGTTTTATCATGTGATCCATCATTAATAACGCAAATGCTTAATTCTGTAAAATGCTGTTTTAGTTTTAATAATCTTGTTAATGTATCTGCAATTGCTTCTTCCTCGTTATACGCAGGAATAATAATTAACGTTTTTGGTATTGAAATTGGTACCTCAATAGACATTATCGCACCATCCCTTATATACTTAATTATATTATAGTTATTTTTAAACGAACCTTATCTAATATACCATTAATAGTATAGCAAAATAAAGGAAAAACTGGTGGGTTATTTTAGGAGACGCACAGTAAAGAAAAGATAAGAGCTAGAATTTTTTACAATAAAAAATACATGCAAGGATGAAATAAACCTGTGCATGTATGAAGTGAGAGTATCGTATTATATATTCCATGGCTTACTTAAAGTTAAAACTTCAGCCATCTCTTTACTTTTTAAACGTCCCTTTTTTCGGTTTTCCGCGCGTTCTAAACCGGTTGTGTGTAACCAATGTTCTTCCTGAGTTTCAGGGAGTACTTGTGGTACGGACGAAGGTTTTCCATCTTTTATAGCCACAAATGTAATGAAGCAAGTAGCAGCAATTCTACGCTCGCCTGCTAATAAATTTTCTGCGATTACTTTTACGAAAACTTCCATTGAAGATTTCCCTGTATAACATACAAATGCTTCATAACAAACAGAATCAGCTTGGTGAATTGGAGTTAAAAAATCAACTGAATCAATAGATGCTGTTACGCAATGTTTACGACTATGTCTTGCAGCCGCAATCGAAGCAATACTATCAATTTCTGCTAATAATTTCCCTCCAAAAAGTGTTTGGTGATTATTTAAATCGTTAGGAAAAACACGTGTTGTCTTAATTGCTTTAGATTCTCGCATGAATTTCTTTTCCATATATTCAGCCCCTATAGTCTGTTTTCAATCAGAATAATATGTGTAAGCGGATTACTCATATTAGATATTTAATGAAGTAAAGTGTATTCCAAAAGAGGATTATTTAAACTTCTGTATTTGTATTCATGTAACTGAAAGAAAATTTATTTTATCTAAAATGTAGTGTAAAAGAGGATTCGCTTACATTGCAAGTAAAAAGTAATGGCTATGTATTTGTCATAGAAATTCTCTATCAGCCGTGTACTCATTCATGATAGAATCGTTTTGTTATGAATGGAAATAGAGGTGCAATGGACATATGAATCATATACAAACAAATTTTTCATCTTTCTTCAATAAAATTACAATCGGTGCGATGCTCGCATTTTTTGTTTATAGTTGTTGGGCAGCATTTGAGACAAGTAAGCAATTTTTTGGAGGAAGTACAACAAGTGTAACAATCATATTAGCAATTTTTATCATACTCATTTTGTTAGTGGCATCAATTCTACAATATCGTTTTACAGATAAACAATTTCTTATTTTTCTTATAAGTATATCTATAGTTGTGAGACTTAGTATGCTGTTATTTGTAGACGCTCCAATAATTGGTGATATGAAAGTGATCTATGAGTCTGCAAAGCAGATTGCAATTGGTAATAATATAGAGACTGTAACTCATTTACCTTTTATTATATATGAGTCAGTAATTATTCGTATATTTGGTGATACATTATTCGCTTTACAACTATTTAATGTGTTATTTTGCGCAGGAACCGCATTTTTTATTTATCGTATTGCAGCAATGGTTTTTGGAGAAGAATGCGGTCGTATTGCTTCTATCTTTTATGCTCTGTATATTCCAAATATATTCATGAGTTCCGTATTAACTCCTGAGTCACTTGCAATATTTTTATTTTATTTTGCTTGTTACATACTTTTATATAAAGGATTAGATCATCCTTATATGTGGGTATTTTCAGCGATTTTATTTGCATTTAGTAATATGATTTTCCCAATGGGATTATTTCTTCCTATTTTTATCACGGTATATGTATTATTAATCGAAGTATTTCAATCAGCAACGAAACAAAAGGTGTTACTAAAGATGATAGGGATACTTATTCTATTTTATAGTGCCCATTTTGGTGTGAATTATGGAATTAAGACAATGGGAATGTCACAATATACGATTGCGAATGAGACGTATGTTCAATCTGTTTTAATTGGAAAAACGCAACATGAAGAAAAAATATCGAAAAATCAAAGTGTAACAGAGCATATTGATCAAAAGTTAAAAGAGATTGAGGGAGAAAGATTTAAACTTTTAGAACCGATGATAAATCAGTTTTCAGATGAGGGGATAAATTCTATTCTTTTCAAATATGAAAAACTGATATATATAGCCGTAACATTGTTTATGACTATAGCTCTATTACACTTCCTTATTAAGAAACAACAAAATGAGGGATATATGTTGTTCTTATTTTTAATTAGTGGATACGTATTGTTAAAGCTCTTCCAAGTAGATATGGCATATTACAATGTAATTATGCCAGCATTGTTTATTTTGCAGAGCTTTGGTGTTTATATGAGTTATGTGTATTGTCAAAAAATATTTTTCAGAAAATAAAAAGAATCCATTCTGGATTCTTTTTTTTGATGGAAGATGAAATTTAGTAGTTAGTACAGATGAAAAGTATGCTTGACTACTAAATTTCATCTTATCGATTTAGTTCTAGTTGCAAATTATCGGCTGTTAGAGCCATTTGTGAGGAATCATCTTGAATTCCTTTCATTACTTGTGAAATAGCTTGTAGTTCGTGTTCAATTTTCTTATTCTGTTCTTTTGAGTTAGACATATCTTTTACGATTTCTTGGAAGTATCGATCTGTTGCCGACATACTATCTGTTCCTTCCGATACGAGAGAGCTAATTTGTTTCACAGAAGACGAGACACGAGTAATTTGTTCATTTGTTTTTTCGACGAGCTTTGTAACGTTAAATATAGATTCTTTCGTTTGCTCTGATAATTTTCGGATTTCGCCAGCAACAACAGAAAACCCTTTCCCAAATTCTCCAGCACGTGCCGACTCAATAGCAGCATTTAGTGCGAGTAAATTTGTTTGCTCCGCAATCGATTTAACAATATCTATGATTTCATTAATTTTGTTAGAAATATTGAGAAGTTCATGAGTATCTGTAATAATCGTTTCCATATTCATTTGAATAGATCCCATTCGTTTGTTTTGCTGGTTTAATTGTTCTTTCCCTTTATTCGCTTTTTCTTCAGATGTTGTAGCTAATGATGTACCTGTTTTAGCAATCTCTACAATAGTTTCAGATTTGGCGGTTAGTTTTTGAATAGAAGAGCTTGTTTTTTCAGATACAGCAGCTAGTTCTGTTGCGATATGCGTAATTGTCATAGCAGTTAATTCTTTTTCTTTCTCATGCTCTTTTTGCATTCTTTCATATTCAGATTCATAAGCTGCAAGAACAAGTTCTTGTTCAAGAGTGAATAATTTATTTATAACATTTATAGAATATGAAAAATCATCGATTGTCGTTATTTTTGTTTGCAAAATCTTCATGATAGAGCGGAATAATTCTTGATAAGCAGCAGTATACCATTTTCGATGTAAACCAATTTGTACATGCCTTTTGGCAATCCTAACACGCTGTTCAATAAAATCTTCATGCATATTGCCGCTGAATAATTCTTTAATATGTGTTTTTAAAGTTTGTTTTAGTTTTGGAATAGAGCTATAACGCTCAATAATAGTAATTAAATTAGGTTGTTTTGTAATGTTGGCATAGAATTTTTCAGTAATCCAATCAATTTCTGCATAAATAAAAGGCTGTAGTACTTTTACAACTTGTAAATCTTCTTTTGAAATATGTAGCATATCCATTTGAATTTTTAATTCAGAATTAGTAGGTACATTAAAAGTTATTTGTTGGTTCTTACTTAATTCGATTATACTGGCATTTGTTTTATTAATATTTTTTTTGAAAACCCCAAGCATCATTCTTCCCCCTGTATATAAAACGTTTTCAATTTTAAAACTAATATAGAGTAATTATATATGCTTATATATAATTACTCTATATTAGTTCGTTGAATAGTATATAAATTAAGAGAATTCTATCTAGAATTCTCTTAATGGCCTTTATTAATTTTAGCATGTGTTTTAAAGAAAACAGGGAAATGCACATTATATATTACAGTGACGACACGAATAACGAATGTTACTAATAAACAAACATAGAAAGCTAATACGTGCGCCCCCATAGCGTGTGTAATTAGGAAGCTAATTGCTCCTAAGATAGAAGCGATTGCGTAAATCTCTTTTCGGAATACGTAAGGGATATCTTGAGCACAAATGTCACGCAAAATACCGCCTCCAATACCTGTAATGACTCCCATTGAAACAACTAGAAATGAGGCGTCAACATGATGTGACATTGCCGCATTTGCACCAATAGCTGTAAAAACGCCTAAGCCAACAGCATCAGAAAGCATAATAACGACTTGAAGTTTATTGATACGCTCAAAAAACATACAAGTAAATAATGCTGATAATACACTTACGAAAAAGTAAATGGGTTTTACAAATGCGACAGGGGGCAGGTTACCAATCATGATATCACGAATAATACCGCCGCCGAGCGCAGTGGCTACAGCTAAACAAAGGACACCAAATAAATCTAAATCTTTTTTTAAACCAACTAATGTACCAGAAATGGCAGCGGCGATAATGCCAAGAAACGTAAATATATCGATTAATAACATGGCCTTAATCCCTTCCTCTTAAAGATGTTCCAGAGAAAAAATATACACTAAAGTATTGGAAATAACAATTACTTTTCGCTACATGTAGAAAAACGGATAAAATTCATAAAGAAAGCGTTTGAAAATGTTTGGAAAATAACCATAAAGTAATCTGAAAAAGATATGAAAAGATTAATTTTACATTTTTTGATGTTGTTAATTTGGTGAAATATTACAATTAGAGGTGAGATATTTATATTTGTATAAAATGATAAAAAAATATGTATATACTGACAAAAATAAGGGGATGGTTGTTAGATAGATTTTGTAAAAATAGGGGAGTATAGCTAAAGGACGATGATTTTTATTACTTATTAATACTTGTCCTGGCTAGTTTTAGCTGGAAAAATAGTTCTCGATTTGAATATGAGTTATGTTATAATTGCTAGGTGTGTTTGAATGATAAAAAATTATGATTAAAAGATAATGTTAAGATTTTGTATGGAGGTCTTGGAATGTTAGCAAATCAAGCTAGGGTTAGATTTGAGCATTTTTTGCTCTTTTTTATTATTTTACAGCCTGTTTTAGATTTATTAACGTCTCTTAGCATCACTTTATTAAAGTCAAATGCTACCGTTGGAATTTTAGTAAGATTCCTTATTATGGCTGTTGGTGGTATTTACATTTTAATTCAGGCAAAAGAGAAGGAAAATAGAAAGTTTTTAATTTATCTTATATTATTAGCCGGAGTTTTAGGGATAGGGTTTATTAATAACAAACTAGTTAAAAATCCTATTGTACTTGGTGAAGAGGTTAAATTCGTTGCGAAAGCATTGTATATATATATCATGCTGGGATCATACATTTTAGCTTTAAAATCATTGAAAAAGACAGTTAATATTAGTGATAAGGTTCGAAATAGTATTGTATATTCTACATTAATCATTAACGCAATTATGGTTATTTCTATTTCAACATCTACTGACTTTGGTAGTTATGAATGGATGAAGGTTGGTTCTCGAGGTTGGTTCTATGCAGGGAATGAACTAGGTTCAATCTTAGCTATTATTTTCCCTATTGTGGTACTATATTCTATTCAAAAAACAAAGAGCTGGAAACACATTTTATATTGGATTCCATCACTTTTAATGATTTATTCGCTAATTCAAGTCGGTACAAAAGTTGGAATGGGCTCAATTGGTGCTACGTTAGGGGCAGCAATCGGAATCATTGTACTACAATTATTATTTGATAGAAAAAATCCGAACAAAAAATCCCTTGCGCTTAATGCAGTAATTGCTATGGTCCTATTAGCTGGTGTAGTTGGGACGTTTAAACAAACACCATTAGCACAAAATATGGGTATTCACAATAATTATTTATCAGAGCAAAATGTGGCACAGCAAGGTCAAAAAGAAAAAGAAATTAAAGAGAAGCTGAAAAAAGAGCAAGAACTTAAAGCAAAAGAAGAAAATCATCATAAAGTTGAAAAGCCAGAAGAAAAGGCGAAGATAGAAGAGGAAGTCAAGAAAGAGCTTGAGAAAGAGCAAAAGAAAGAAAATCAAGAAAATCTTATTTTCAGTGGACGTCAAGTATATGAAGAAAGACATAAGCAGTTCTTTAAAGAAGCGCCAATGTCACAAAAGTTATTAGGAATGGGTTATGCAGGTAACTTTAAATACAATGAACAAAAGCAGCCAGATCCAAAACTAATTGAAATGGACTTCCATGATTGGTTTTATGATTTCGGGATTATTGGCTTTGTATTACTAATGATTCCATTTATTTATTACGGGCTAAGAATTTTACTAGCATTTGCTACGAGATTTAAGGACATATTCAATATAAAATATGGAATGATTTCAGCAAGCTTATTGTTAGCGTTAGGTATTGCTTATATTGCAGGACATATTTTAACAGCACCAGGAGTTGGAATTTACTTTGTAGTGGTGTTAGCTTATCTAATAGTAGACCTAGAAATTGAATGATAAAAATAAAAGCTAACTTTTGTTAGCTTTTATTTTTTAGTACAGTAAAATAAAAATAGATGGAAACGTAGCGAGGATTTAAAGGAGGAAAAAATATGAGAATATTGCATATGAATGCAGGAGCAGAAGATGGGGGAGGGAAAACACATATTATTTCACTTCTCGATCAGTTTCCAACTGGTGAAGTAGAATTAGCAGTATTTGAAGATGGAATTGTTGCGAAGGAAGCAAGGGAGTTAGGGATAAAAGTCCATGTGTTTTCACAAAAATCGCGCTATGATTTATCCATTTTAAAGAATATAAGTGAATTTATTAATAAAGAAAAATTTGATGTAGTTCATACACATGGCCCTAGGGCTAATTTCTATGTTTCTTTAATGAAAAAGAGAATAAAAGCAAAATGGGTAACGACTATTCATAGTGATCCATTTCAAGACTTTACTAAACAGGGCTTAAAAGGTTGGATTTTTACGAAATTAAATTTGAAAGCCTTAAAAAATATAGACTTATTTTTCGTTGTAACAAATAGATTGAAAAAAAGCCTGGCAGCATTAGGTATTTCAAATGAAAAGATGCATGTTATTTATAATGGAATTGAATACGATAAGGAAAAAGCAGAAGGCTATAATAAAAAAGAAATGTTCAATATTGATGAAGATGTATTTACAGCAATCCAAGTAGCACGATTACATCCTGTCAAAGGACATGAAGTTTTATTCGATGCGTTACAACAAACAAAATTAGAGAAAATTAAAGTATTATTAGTTGGCGATGGCCCATTAGAAGAAAATCTAAAGTCATTAGCTACTGAAAAAGGGATTAACGATAAAGTAGAGTTTTTAGGACATCGTCAAGATGTAAAACAATTATTTGCGTCGTCACATGTAAATTTATTAACTTCCCATAGTGAAGGGTTCCCACTAGTTTTATTAGAAGCGGCAAATCAACGCGTACCATCAATTGTGACTAGGGCTGGAGAAATTGAACCATTAATCGTAGATGAAACTTACGGATGGATTGTGCCAACAGGTGATGGAAAGGCATTAGCATTAGCTTTAGAAGAAGCGTATGATAAGTGGAAAACTGGAGAGTTAGCAGCAATGGGTAAACATATTTATGAGCATGCTACTATGAACTTCTCACTTCAAAAACTATATGAAGATACAAAGGAAACATATAAGCAATTAATAGCGAAAAACTTGTAATGATAGAGAGGATAGTTAACTATGGCAGTACAAACAGTTGATATTCTAGGCGTTCCTTTTTCTACAATGACAATGGATGAAACGGTCCAATATTTAAAAGAACAACTAGAAGCGGAGCGAACTCATACGTTTCAGGTAGTAACAGCAAACCCTGAAATTGTTATGTGCGCAAAAAAGGATGAAAAGTTCTATCAAACATTATTGAATACAGATTTAATTACACCTGATGGTATTGGGGTTGTAAAGGCAAGCGGGATGCTTGGTACACCTTTAAAAGAACGTGTAGCAGGTTTTGATTTAATGTGTAATTTACTTGCGAAGTTATCAGAAGATAGTAAGCCGGTATCTGTTTTCTTATTAGGTGCAAAGCCGCATGTTGTACAAGCTGCAGCAGATCATTTAACAAAGACATATTCAGCTGTATCCATCGCCGGTATACAAGATGGTTATTTTAAACAAGAAGACGAAGAGAATATTATTTCTCGCATTCAAGAAGCAAAACCAGATTTATTACTTGTTGCACTTGGTTTCCCGAGACAAGAGAACTTTATCCAAAACAATAAGCATCGTTTAGAAACGAAAATGGCTGTTGGAGTGGGTGGAAGTTTAGATGTATGGGCTGGAGAGGTAAAACGTGCACCAAAATGGATTCAAGCGATTCATTTAGAGTGGTTTTATAGATTATGCAGTAATCCAACACGCTGGCGTCGTCAGTTAGTATTAGCGGAATTTTTAAAAGAAGTAATGCGTTCGAAAAAGTAGCGAAATATCGCTGCTTTTTTTATTTGTTCATTTTTAATAAATTGAAACTTTAATCAGTGAGGCATCCCCACTGATTATTAGCTCTCACCAATCGGGATAGACGTTTTACTTTTTGGGAATGATGAAGGAGAATTTTTTACACAAAAGTATTTTACTTATACAATTCACACATGTAAAATGATGTGTAAAGACACCTGTGTGAGGAGGACTTCTAGTGGGCAAGGTAAAAGAAATTTCGAAGCGCAAACTACTTGGTATAGCTGGGCTTGGATGGCTATTTGATGCAATGGATGTTGGAATGCTTTCATTTGTAATGGTAGCCTTGCAAAAGGATTGGGGATTAAGTACGCAAGAAATGGGCTGGATAGGCAGTATTAACTCAATCGGTATGGCAGTAGGAGCGCTTATTTTTGGGATACTATCAGATAAAATAGGGCGGAAATCAGTCTTTATTATTACATTATTGTTATTTTCTATCGGTAGTGGTTTAACTGCATTAACAACAACACTTGCAATGTTTCTCCTTTTACGCTTTTTAATTGGTATGGGGCTTGGCGGAGAGCTTCCAGTTGCCTCTACACTAGTATCAGAGAGTGTTGAAGCGCATGAGCGTGGGAGAATTGTTGTGTTATTAGAAAGTTTTTGGGCAGGTGGATGGCTAATTGCAGCTCTTATCTCGTATTTTGTTATTCCTAAATATGGTTGGGAAGTTGCGATGGTATTGAGTGCAATTCCAGCACTATATGCTTTATATTTAAGATGGAATTTACCGGATTCCCCAAGGTTCCAAAAAGTTGAAAAAAAGCCATCTGTTATTGAAAATATAAAATCAGTTTGGTCTGGGGAATATCGTAAAGCAACAATTATGCTATGGATTCTATGGTTTTGTGTTGTCTTTTCCTATTATGGAATGTTCCTTTGGTTACCGAGTGTAATGGTGCTAAAAGGATTTAGTTTAATAAAAAGTTTCCAATACGTACTTATTATGACGTTAGCTCAACTTCCAGGATATTTCACCGCTGCTTGGTTTATTGAACGTCTCGGTCGTAAATTTGTTTTGGTTACGTATTTAATTGGGACAGCTTGCAGTGCTTATTTGTTTGGGGTTGCGGATTCATTAACAGTATTAATTGTGGCAGGTATGCTACTATCCTTCTTTAACTTAGGTGCTTGGGGAGCATTATACGCCTATACACCTGAGCAGTATCCAACGGTTATTCGTGGTACAGGTGCAGGAATGGCAGCAGCATTTGGTCGTATCGGTGGTATCCTTGGGCCACTATTAGTGGGATATTTAGTTGCCTCAGAAGCTTCACTATCATTAATATTTACGATTTTCTGTGGATCAATTTTAATTGGTGTGTTCGCTGTAATAATACTTGGACAGGAAACGAAGCAACGAGAATTAGTATAAAGTGAAAATTTAAACGTATCCTGGATCGTTTATCATCCTACACTACTCGGCTCTTTATAGGCAGTTAGTACGGGATAAAGGGGGAGAGGAAACCGAAGTGGTTTCCTTTTTTCTGTTTTTTTAGATAAATAATGGTATAGTAAGAAAAAGGGATTATTTCTTATAAAAGCGAATGTATACAACAGGACATATGGACAAAGAATTAGGTGGTTGAAGAAATGAAAATTTTACTGATTATGGAAGAGGCAGAAGAGAGAAGAGAGTTAGCTGAAAATTTCACTGAAAATATGAGAAATGTAGAATGTTTTGAAGCAAAGACAGGAACAGAATCTTTATTTATGATGAAAAAACATATACCAGACTTTGTTTTTTTAAGTTCCAAATTACTAGATGGTACTGGTTTTGAATATGCAAGTTTATTACGAGAAATAAATTGCTATACAAAATTTATTTTTGTAGGTGAAAACATAGAAGAATCTATTACAGCTTTTCGTTTCCAAGCATTTTATTATTTATTGCGACCATTTCGTGAAGAAGATTTACAATTTCTTTTATATAAAATAGGTAAAGAACAAGGTGAGAAAGCAAAGAGTTATTTGCGAAAACTACCGATAGAAAGTCAAGAGGGCATACGATATATTCTTCCAGAAGATATCGTATATGTAAGTAAAAATAAAGAAAATAAAACTGTTTCAATTTACACAACGAATAATCAGTATATTTCAACATATACACTTCAGGAATTAGAAAATAAGCTAAATGCATATGATTTTTTACGTGTACATAAAAGCTATTTAATTAATATGTCATATGTAAAAGAACTGAAACCTTATTATAATGGCACGTATAATTTGTATTTAGATAGGTATGATGAGCAACCGATTCCAGTCAGTCGTAATTATGTAAAACGCCTTCGAAATAACATTGAATTATAGTAGATAATGAGAGTATTTTAACATGATAAACTGAAAATCCTTCATGATAGGGAGGATTCAAGTTAAATATTCAGAAAATTTAGTACAATCTCCACTAAGAAATAGTATTGGGGGAATTGTATGTGAAGACATTGAAATCGATCTTACTTTGGGGCGTTATTACAGCAGTAGGAGCAGGTGCTTTTGGGGTAATAGCTTTATCACAAGGTGAAACCATTAATGCTGTATGGCTCTTAGTAGCTGCCGTATGTGTATATGCAGTTGCTTATCGCTTTTATAGTAGATTTATAGCGAGAAAGGTTTTTAATTTAGATGATAATCGGCAAACACCAGCTCATACATTAAATGATGGGAAAGACTATGTTCCAACAAATAAGTGGGTATTGTTTGGACATCACTTTGCAGCGATTGCTGGAGCGGGACCTTTAGTAGGACCGATTTTAGCGGCACAAATGGGGTATTTACCAGGGACCATTTGGATTATTGTTGGGGTAGTTGTTGCGGGGGCTGTCCAAGATTTTGTTATTTTATTTGCTTCAATGAGACGTAATGGTAAATCGTTAGGAGAAATGATTAAAGATGAGATTGGACCTGTTACAGGACTAATTGCAATGATAGGTATTTTAGGAATTATGATTATTTTATTAGCAGTATTAGCGTTGGTCGTAGTAAAGGCACTAATAGGAAGTCCTTGGGGAATGTTTACGATAGCAGCAACGATTCCTATCGCTATTTTAATGGGAGTTTATATGCGCTATATTAGGCCTGGTCGTGTTGGAGAAGGATCAGTAATTGGTATTATCCTACTTATTTTATCTCTTGTTGGAGGACAGTATGTAGCAGAAAATCCAACACTTGCAAGTATGTTCACATTTAGTGGTGAAACAATTGCTATTATGCTTATTGTATATGGATTTATTGCATCTGCATTACCAGTTTGGATGCTTTTAGCACCACGTGATTATTTAAGTACATTTTTAAAAGTTGGAACAATTGTAGGGTTAGCAATCGGTATCTTAATTGTAGCACCAGATTTACAAATGCCAGCAGTTTCGAAATTTATTGATGGAACTGGTCCTGTGTTCTCTGGAAACTTATTCCCATTCTTATTTATTACTATTGCTTGCGGTGCAGTGTCTGGATTCCATGCTCTTGTTTCATCAGGTACGACGCCGAAGATGATTGAGCAAGAGGGACACGCACAGCCAATCGGTTATGGAGCAATGTTAATGGAGTCGTTTGTAGCAGCGATGGCGATGATTGCAGCTTGTGTATTAACACCGGGAACGTATTTTGCAATTAATAGTCCCGCAGCACTTATCGGTACAGATGTCTCGCAGGCAGCTCAAGTTATTTCCTCATGGGGATTTGCTATTACACCAAATGAACTAAAAGATCTTGCTGTAAATGTTGGAGAGCAAACGATTTTATCACGTACAGGTGGTGCGCCAACATTAGCGATAGGTATGGCATATATTTTCTCACAAGTAATAGGTGGAACGGCCATGATGGCATTTTGGTATCATTTTGCGATTCTCTTTGAAGCCCTATTTATTTTAACAACGATTGATGCTGGAACGCGTGTCGGCCGATTTATGATTCAAGATATTTTAGGGCATGTATATAAGCCATTTGGGAAAACGGATTCTACATTAGCGAATGTAATCGCTACAACGTTATGTGTATTAGGGTGGGGATATTTCTTATACCAAGGGGTAATAGATCCGCTCGGTGGAATTAATACATTATGGCCACTTTTCGGTATTGCAAATCAAATGCTAGCAGGTATTGCATTATTACTTGGAACGACAATTTTGTTCAAAATGGGAAAAAAGGCGTACGTTTGGGTAACACTTATTCCAACTGTCGGGTTGCTGATTGTAACAATGACGGCGGGGTATCAAAAGCTATTTCATGAAAATCCTAAAATTGGATTTCTATCGCATGCAAAGGTATTTCAGAGAGCATTAGATGAGGGAAAAGTGTTAGCGCCAGCTAAAAATGTCGCTCAAATGAAGCAAATTATTTTCAATGATTATATTGATGCAGCGCTTTGTGGGATTTTTATGATAGTTGTAATCGCTGTGTTAATTTCAGCACTTCGAATTTGGATACAAGTATTAAGAAATAAGCCAATGCCGTTAAAGGAGGCACCATATATTCCGAGAGATGAAAGTGAGTCGAGGAACTATGCTTAAAAAGCTGTGGCAAGTATGGAGGGAAAGAAAACGCTTTATTAGTTTGCTCGTTGGGGTACCAAGTTATGAAGTATATGTGGAGCATATGAAAAAGCATCATCCTGAAGAAGAGGTTGTATGTCAAAAGCAATTTTTTGCTGAGGCACAAGAAGCAAGATTTAACGCAAAGGGTGGAAAAATATCACGCTGTTGTTAATGAAAAAGGGCGAGTTTTCGCCCTTTTTATTTTTTGCTGTTTCACGTGGAACAGCAAAAAATAAATAAAAACTTTGGGAATTATAGGGATTTCGTATACAATAAAGTAAGGAAAGGGATAGATAGAAAAGTAAGGAGATCATTTTATGTTAAGGGACTTATTTGTAAATACAACAATTATTCTTTCCTTTATTTTTGTTGGAGGTCAGCTTTTAAGAGATAAGCCGTTAAAAGAAGGATTCTCTTTTGGGCAGAAATGTGTAGTAGGCATTTTTACTGGGATACTAGGTATATTACTAATGTATTTCGGTGTTCGTGTTGGTACCATCCTATTGGATTTACGCTACTTAGCTGTTATTCTAGCTGTTATTATTGGAGGGCCGATAGCGAGTACCATAACAATTATTATGATTTTAGTAACTAGACTGTTGTTTATGGATTATTCATTAGCTTCTCAAGTGGCCTTTTATACAATCATTGCGATAGGAATAGGGAGTATCTTTATTTCGCGTATGAAGCTTTCTTTAGGGGAAAAGTGGGTATGGTTACACGCATATATTTTATCTATTCTAATCCCAGCGTTATATATATGGTTAATTAAAGAGATCCACATAGTGGGATTATATTTAATTTCTAGTATTATTACAGGTTACATAACATTCATAAGTGCAAATTATGTTTTACAATCCAATGAGCTATTTCAAACGATGAAGCAATACGCAACGATAGATGCATTGACAGGTCTAGGAAACGTAAGACAGTTTGATTTAGAGATGAATCGTCATATTAGTAATAAACACTTGAAAAACGATTCACTTTGTTTACTACTTATAGATATTGACCATTTTAAGCATGTAAATGATACGTATGGGCACCCAGCGGGAGACGAAGTGTTAAAACAAGTAGGGCATATTTTGCGAGAAATGTCAGCATTTCCGGATTTGGTTTTTCGAAAGGGTGGAGAGGAGTTTGCGCTTTTGATACCAAGGAAAGGAATAGCTTATGGAATTCATGTTGGGGAACAAACTCGTATAGCTGTTGAAAAACATTCATTTGAATTGTTAGATGGAACAAAAATAAAAATTACAGTTTCGGTAGGGGTTTCAGAGTATGAAGGGGCATCAGAGCAATTTATTCAAGCGGCGGATGATGCGTTATACTACTCGAAACGAAATGGTAGAAATAAGGTCAGCTCTGCATCTTAAAGATAAGATGACCGGAAGACATAAAGCTTATAAAAAACACTCACAGAGGCAATGTATGAACCTTGTGAGTGTTTTTATTTATATATTAGACAAGTTCTTTTGATACAACGAATTTACGATATGCACCATGGTGAGTTGGACCTACGTATTCGTTAATTTTGAATGAGTAACGAATAGCAGCTGTGATGAATTCTTTAGCAGTTTTTACTGCTTCTTTCACAGGTTTTCCTTTTGCAAGTTCTGCTGTAATTGCAGCAGAATATGTGCAACCTGCGCCGTGTGTATTTGTAGTATCAATTTTTTCTGATTCTAAAAGATCGAATGTTTCTCCATCATATAGGACGTCGATTGCAGTTTCCGTACCAAGTTTGCTTCCGCCTTTAATTAGTACGTATTTGGCACCTAAAGCGTGGATTTTCTTCGCTGCTTCTTTCATGTCCTCAAGAGAATTAATTTTCACACCGCTTAATTGGTAAGCTTCAAATAAGTTTGGCGTTACAACTAATGCCTTTGGCACAAGAACGTCACGTAAGCAATCGTTCGTTTCAGGGTGTAATGCTTCATCTGCACCTTTACATACCATAACAGGGTCAACTACTACATTTTTGAAATTGTGCTTTTCGATTGTTTCTGCAACCATTTCAATAATTTCTACTGATCCAAGCATACCTGTTTTTAAAGCGTCTACGCCAACACCTTCAATTGTTGTTTCTAATTGTGGTTTTAATGTAGAAGCTGGGATTGGAAATACGTTATGTGCCCAACCGTTATGTGGATCCATCGTTACGATTGTTGTAAGAGATGTCATTCCGTATACGCCCAGTTCTTGGAATGTTTTTAAATCTGCTTGTATACCAGCACCGCCACTTGTGTCAGAACCAGCGATAGTAAGTGCTTTATTTAATGTCATTATGAAAGCCCCCTCGAGTGATATAATGAAAACTATGTTTTCACCATTATATCAATGTTACGAATAAGTACAAAGTGAAAAGTAGATGATTTATTTTAAGAGCTATTTAAAATCTTGTATGCAGGAGAATGAGTATGTTTCGAGATAATCGTACGAATGAATTAGTTATATTAAAGGAAATTGCAGAAACTTTAAATACATCAAATGATACATATCATGTATTGCAAGCTGTCCTCGAGAAATTGCTAAGTGTAACAGGTTTAATGACAGGATGGATTTTTCTTGCAGATGAAAATGGTAAGTATACGAAGTTAATTGATTATCAATTACCAGAGGCACTTACATATGAAAATAAACGCCCGATGTGCGAAGGTGAATGTTGGTGTTTACGAGGTTTTGTAGATGGAAAATTGGAGAGAGCCGTTAATATTATTGAATGTAAAAGAATTAATAATGCAATTGAATATAATTGGGGGGATACGGAGGGCATTCTTCATCATGCTACGGTTCCTTTAAAAGCTGGGGGAGAAAAATTTGGGGTGTTAAATGTTGCAAGTCCGGGTAAAACACATTTTTCAGAAGAAGAATTAGTATTACTCCAATCGGTTGCCTTCCAAATTGGTACGGCTTTAAAGCGAACAAAATTATATGAAAATGAAAAGAGAAGAGCACATTATTATGTGAAATTAGAGCGTTTCATTCAAGATTTAAAAATGATTCATAAGTTTAATGTACTACCTGAAAAGGTGGTAAATCACGTAGGTGAAGTATTTCAATGGAATCAAGTAGCGCTTTTTATTAGGGAGGAAAAAGAATTATCTCTGCGAGCGTCTTACGTTCAGGAAGAGTTACAAGAGGATGTAAAAGAGGCGGCCAAGAAGGCGTTAGAACAAGATGAACCAGTTCTAATAAAACATCAAATAGGACATAATGTACATCTAAATCGAGCTGTTATTGCTACACCAATACATATTCAAAACCATATATTTGGTGTTTTATGTGTTAGTTTGAATAATGGAGAGTTTGATGCTAATACAATAGATGTAATTCAAGCATTATCGAACCATGTTTCGTTAATAATAGAGAATTTGAGGTTAAACGAGCAGCGCCGTGAACTTGTACGAATGGAAGAAAGAAATCGGTTAGCAAGAGATTTACATGATTCTGTTTCGCAAAAATTATTTTCATTAACCTTCATGACAAAAGGCGCCGAGGCAGTTTTAAAAGGTAAAAATGAAAAGGTAGATCAATCTTTGCATGAGATGCGTGAACTTGCGCAAGGAGCTTTGAAAGAAATGAGGACATTAATTTGGCAGCTTCGTCCGGCAGGATTAGAAAAAGGATTATTGCCAGCTCTAAAGCAGTACGGTGAAAATTTGGGACTGAAAATTAGGGAGCAAGTTACGGGTGTTCGTGATTTACCTCGTGTAGTAGAAGAAGCTTTGTGGCGCATAGGCCAAGAAGCACTGAACAATGTAAGTAAGCATGCAGGTGTAAAAGAAGCGACGATTTATTTTACAGTGAATGAGAAAAATGTATCATTAGAAATAGTTGATCAAGGAAAGGGCTTTGTGGAAAAGAATATAAAAGAAAAGAAATCACTAGGTATGACTACGATGCGTGAAAGAGTAGAATTAGTTGGTGGAACAATTAAAATTGTAAGTAGTAATAAACGAACGAGCGTAAAAGTAAATGTACCATTATGATGTGAAAATGAGGGAAGTTTGTGAAAATAAAAGTATTGTTAGTTGATGATCATACAGTCGTTTTAAAAGGATTAGCATTTTTCTTAAGTACACAGGAAGATTTAGAGTTAGTTGGAGAAGCGAATAATGGGAAAGAAGCGTTAGTGAAAGTAGGAGAAACAAATCCCGATGTTATATTAATGGATTTATATATGCCTGAAATGGATGGTGTTGAGGCGACGGCATATATAAAAAAAGAGTATCCAAATGTGAAAGTAATTGTATTAACTAGCTTTTCTGATCAGGCGCATGTGTTACCTGCATTAAGGGCTGGAGCAAGTGGGTATATTTTAAAAGATGTAGAACCAGATCAGCTTGTTGAGGCTATTCGAAGCGCATATAAAGGTAATATTCAATTACATCCGGATATAGCAAATGCTCTTCTCTCTCAAACATTACCTGTAGAAGAAAAGGAAGAAGAATCTTCTATTCAAGTGGATGTGCTAACAGCGAGAGAAAATGAAGTATTGCAGCTATTAGCGAAAGGGATGAGCAATAAGGAAATTGCATCTGTTTTAGTTATTACAGAAAAGACGGTTAAGGCGCATGTAAGTAGTATTTTGAGTAAGTTGAATTTATCTGATCGTACGCAAGCGGCATTATATGCAGTTAAAAATGGAATTGTATAAGACGAAAGTCGTAAGACCAAGTTCGCCTTTAGAAGGTGGACTTTTTTTATGGAAAAATACGTCTATGTGAGGACGAAATTGTCTTTATATAAAGATAAAATATGTTTGTAAGCAACAAAACAACAATTACAAGGGATACCTTTTTTGAAAGCATATAACAACATAAGAGTGAGTACTAGGAGGAATAAATAATGGCAACAGTTTTATTCGTTAAAGCAAATAACCGTCCAGCGGAACAAGCAGTTAGTGTAAAATTATATGAGGCATTTTTAGCAAACTATAAAGAAGCACACCCAAATGATACAGTAGTAGAACTTGATTTATATAAAGAAGAATTACCATACGTAGGCGTAGACATGATCAATGGTACATTCAAGGTAGGTAAAGGATTTGATTTAACAGAAGAAGAAGCAAAAGCAGTAGCAGTTGCTGATAAGTATTTAAATCAATTCCTAGAAGCTGATAAAGTTGTTTTCGGCTTCCCATTATGGAACTTAACGATTCCAGCAGTATTGCACACATATATTGATTATTTAAACCGTGCTGGTAAAACGTTCAAATATACGCCAGAGGGTCCAGTTGGCCTAATTGGAGATAAGAAGATTGCATTATTAAATGCAAGAGGCGGCGTATATTCAGAAGGTCCAGCAGCTGAGGTAGAAATGGCTGTTAAATATGTAGCAAGTATGATGGGCTTCTTCGGCGCAACAAACATGGAAACAGTAATTATTGAAGGACATAACCAATTCCCAGATAAAGCAGAAGAAATCATTGCTACAGGTCTTGAAGAAGCAGCTAAAGTAGCAAGTAAATTTTAATTAAAATGATAATCGTCACTCGAAAAAGCAGCATTAACATGTAAACGTTAATGCTGCTTTTTTTATATTTTTAGTTCATCAGCAAGTTTTTTTAATTGAATTCGATCTCGTATGTAATAGGTTCTTCCGTCTTTTTTTAAGTAATTTTGTTGGCAAAACTGATTTAATACATATAAAAGATGACGGTAGCTGACATTTAAATATTCCGAGGCCTCAGTATGCTTTTCTATATAACAATTATTTTGTTCTGTTAATAAAATAAAAGCAGCTAATCGATTTTCAAAAGGATAACTATAGTTTTTTGCGTAATTTTCAGTGCGAGTAATTGTCTTTTCTCCAATAAATTTGCATAAGTGCTGTAAAAATGTTGCATCTTGTAATAAAAGTTGCTGACAATCTTTAAGAGGAAGTGCCAAACAAACACAATCTTCTAGTACTTCAACGGACTTAGTAATATTTTCTACTCCTATTAATCCTAATTCCCCGATAAAAGATGGTGCTTGAATAAAATTAATTAATGAAACCTTCCCGTTTTTATGACTCATATATATTTTTGCCTTCCCAGAAATTAAGTAATAGAGATAAGGGAGAGTATTTCCTTCGCTACATATCATCTCTTTCGTTTGAAAAGAATGTAGCTCTACATATGGCAAGACATGAAATGAAAATAGGGTATGGAATTGATGGATTTGCATGTATTGATAAATTTCTTCCTCATTTTTGCTGATTTTCATATTTTCACCTCTATTTATAGTATGAGATATCTCCTATTATCTTTACAAGAAGGAATGATACGATTTATGTAAATTTGTTTTTGTAGAAAAGAGAGTGTGATGAGTTTATGAAAAAATATAAAACATTGCTATTTGATGTAGATGATACATTATTAGATTTCCAAAAGGCTGAAAAAGTGGCTTTACGGGTGCTTTTTGAAGAGAAGGGAATCCCTTTAACAGACGAGATAGAGGCTCGTTATAAAAAAATAAATAAAGGTCTTTGGGATGCTTTTGAAAAAGGGGAACTATCACGCAATGAAGTTGTAAATACACGATTCTCTCTGTTGTTTAAAGAGTATGGAGAAGCAGTAGATGGAATATTATTCGAAAATAATTACCGTAACTACTTAGAAGAAGGAAATCAACTCATGCAAGGTGCGTTTGAATTTATAAATCAAATTCAAGGGGAGTATGAGTTGTATATAGTGACAAATGGTGTTTCTAAGACGCAAGATAAACGTTTGCGTAATGCAGGGTTACATTCATTGTTTAAAGATGTTTTTGTTTCGGAAGATACAGGTTTTCAAAAGCCGATGAAAGAGTATTTTGATTATGTTTTTGAACGGATTCCTAACTTTGCACCTGAAGAAGGGCTGATTATTGGGGATTCATTAAGCGCGGATATTAAAGGTGGATATGTAGCGGGAATTGATACTTGTTGGTTTAATCCAGAAAGGAAGTTAAATGATAGTGGGATTATACCGACATATGAAGTGCATAATTTTGAGGAGTTAGAAGCGTTATTGAAGCAGCATGTGTAATAAAAAAATAGACAGTGGAGCTTTCGTCCCCACTGCCTATTTTTATTAATTTTTATTTTCGTTATGTTTTGGGAGTGGAAAGGCATTCCCGATAGCAGCTGCACCAAGCATGGGCAATAGTAAATTAAGCGGGAAAAACATAAGTAATAGTAATGTTATAGCTATTGGCTTTCGTAACGCATAGCTTGAAATTGCTGTTGTTACGATGGCAACAGATGCTACTGGATCTATAGGAAGAATAGATGCTACAGCGTATCCGATACTTGACCCAGAAAATATAATTGGGAAGATATGTCCACCTCGCCACCCTGTGTTCAAACAAACGGCAGTAATGCACAACTTTAAAATCCCTGAAAGAAGTAGTATCCAAAAAGATAAATGGCTCCATTCAACAACTAATTCTTTTAATTGATGTTCCCCTGAAAATAATGTGTACGGAAGAAAGGTTCCCGCAATTCCTAATAAAATACCACCGATAATTCCGAGTGTCAGCTTGTATTCTCTAAAAGGGTGAATTAACTTTTCTAATGTGAATTCTAACTTGAAATAAAAGAAACCAACTATAGCACCGATACTAGCAAGTGGAAGAAATGCAATCCATTCATTGAAAGAAAGTGTACCTTCCCCGAAATCAACAATAAAGGATCCACGATTATCAAGTTTACTCAGTAGTAAATAAACAGAAAAACCTGCGAAAGTAGTAGCTAAGTATACAATCGCTTTTTTTCCTTTAGAAAAAGCAGCAATTTCTTCCCCCTCATTTTCATTTGGTGCTAAATAACCGAATAATGGTGCGTTAAAAATGACACTTAAAGTAGCGCCAATTCCGATCTCGGTTAGCTCATTCATACCCTTTAAGGCAAATTTAAAGCGATCCCCTACCCATGTGCACAGTCCGCCTATAATTCCAACTAGTGCGGCTTCTGGACCAAGACTAGCACCGAAAATTAAAACAATAATCGCTGTTAAAGTAGCCCGATGGACAAAGCGATATTCGATTCGACCAGTTTTTTTATATTCAGCCATTACTTCAGGCATAAGGCGTGGGTATGTACCGAAATGTTTTTGTGATAGACCAACAAGGACCCCGCCAATTATTGTTACGCAAAGGGTGTAATAAGAGGGAAAAGAGAGAACTTCAGGCAAGTATCCCCAAATAAAGTGGATTCCAATATTTATTGTGACTAAAAATAACCAGACTGTAGCTCCTACTATAGATCCTAGAAGAATGCCATATAGAGCAAGTATGTAATGCATATCTTTTTTATTTGTCATGTTATACCTCCGTTATGTAAATCTTAGTAGGGAAAAAAGTGAAATATACTAGTGAAAAATGGATTGAATATATATAGTATCTTTTTGAGAAGATGGCCTATTCAACATATAGGCTAACTTTTGGGGAATTTGAATTTATAGGTTAAATTACTTATTTAATTTTATAGACTGATTTGAGGTTTTTAAAGGTCTTTTTTGAAATAGACTAGAATATATTTCTTTTGTTGCTTTATATGAAACTGTTAACATTTATTTTAGAACATTCAGAAAAACTGTTTGACATTAGGAAATTATTGCTATAAAATCAACGGTAATTGCATAGTCTTATCAAGAAAAGGTGGAGGGACAGGCCCGATGAAACCTTGGCAACAGCCGTATAACGGAATTGTGCCAAATCCTGCAGGTAGTAATCCTGAGAGATAAGAAAGAGCCTTTAGAGCGTGTTTTCAAACTGCTCCTTTCTTGTTTTCAGGAAAGGGGCAGTTTTTTATTTTGTATAAAAGAAAGGAGAATGAGAGATGGGAGAATCATGGGGAAAAGGAACAATTTGTGTGCAAGGTGGCTATACGCCAAAGAATGGTGAACCACGTGTTTTACCACTTTATCAAAGCACAACGTATAAATACGATACTTCGGATGATTTAGCAGCTCTATTTAACTTAGAGGCAGAAGGATATATTTATACACGTATTGGAAACCCTACTTTAGCAGCATTTGAGCAGAAGTTATCAGATTTAGAAGGCGGTGTAGGAGCTGTTGCAACGGCTTCTGGGCAAGCAGCTATTATGCTCGCAGTTTTAAATATTTGTAGTAGTGGAGACCATTTACTTTGCTCTTCAACTGTTTACGGGGGAACGTTTAATTTATTTGGGGTGAGTTTACGTAAGCTTGGCATTGATGTTACGTTCTTTAATCCAAATTTAACGGCAGATGAAATTACGGCACTTGCTAACGATAAGACGAAACTTATCTATGCAGAATCATTAGGAAATCCAGCGATGAATGTTTTAAATTTCAAAGAATTTTCAGCTGCCGCTAAAGAATTAGAGGTACCTTTTATCGTTGATAATACATTAGCAACTCCTTATTTATGCCAAGCGTTTGAATATGGGGCAAATATTATTGTTCATTCTACGACTAAATATATCGATGGGCATGCGAGCTCTTTAGGCGGTATTGTAATTGACGGTGGAAACTTTGATTGGACAAATGGAAAATATCCTGAGCTTGTTGAACCAGATCCAAGTTATCACGGTGTAAGTTACGTTCAAAACTTTGGTGCAGCAGCGTATATTGTGAAAGCACGTGTTCAGCTATTAAGAGATTATGGAAATTGTATGAGCCCATTCAATGCATATATTAGCAATATTGGCTTAGAAACATTGCATTTACGAATGGAGCGTCATAGCGAAAATGCTCTTGCAGTTGCTAAGTGGCTTGCTAATCATGAACGTATTGAATGGGTGAATTATCCAGGCTTAGATAGTAATGAAAATTACTCATTAGCACAACAGTACTTGAAAAAAGGTGCTAGTGGTGTTTTAACTTTCGGTATTAAAGGCGGACTAGAAGCAGCAAAAGAATTTATCGCAAATGTAAAACTAGCAACTCTTGTAACGCACGTAGCTGATGCACGAACTTGCGTTATACATCCTGCTAGTACGACGCATAGACAATTAAATGCTGAAGATCAGCGTTTAGCTGGTGTTACATCTGATTTAATTCGTTTATCGGTTGGTATAGAAGATGTTTCTGATATTATTGCAGATTTGGAAGCAGCTCTAGTTGGAGGCAAAACACATGCCGATCATAATTGATAAAGATTTACCGGCTCGCAAAGTGTTGCAAAAAGAAAATATTTTTGTAATGACGAAGGAGCGGGCAGAAACACAAGATATACGTGCTTTAAAAATTGCTATATTAAATTTAATGCCAACGAAGCAAGACACAGAGGCGCAATTACTTCGCTTAATTGGAAACACACCGTTACAATTAGATGTTCATTTGCTTCATATGGAATCACATCTATCGCGTAATGTAACGCAAGAACATTTAACAAGCTTTTATAAAACGTTTCGTGATATTGAAAATGAAAAGTTTGATGGGCTCATTATTACAGGAGCGCCAGTGGAGACCCTTGCTTTTGAAGAGGTAGATTATTGGGAAGAGCTTAAACATATTATGGAGTATTCAAAAACGAATGTAACATCTACGCTCCATATTTGCTGGGGGGCACAGGCTGGCTTGTACTATCATTATGGTGTTCCAAAGTATCCCCTTAAGGAAAAAATGTTTGGTGTATTTGAACATGAAGTTTGCGAGCAACATGTGAAATTATTACAAGGATTTGATGAATTGTTTTTTGCTCCGCATTCTCGTCATACAGAAGTACGAGAGAATGATATTAGAGAAGTGAAAGAATTAACATTGTTAGCAAACTCTGAAGAAGCAGGTGTTCACCTTGTTATTGGGCCAGAAGGAAGGCAAGTGTTTGCCCTTGGACATAGCGAATATAGTTGTGAGACGTTAAAACAAGAATACGAACGAGATCGTGACAAGGGATTAAATATTGATGTGCCAAAAAACTATTTTAAACATAATAATCCAGATGAAAAGCCGCTTGTTAGGTGGAGGAGTCATGGTAATTTATTGTTTTCTAATTGGTTGAATTATTACGTGTATCAAGAAACCCCTTATATATTGTAAAGAAAGATTGTGTAACACGTGGTAACGTTTTCCTTGTAAAGATTAACCTTTATTTTTCCGAATGTTCAAAATACATTGTTTTTCAGATTTTTTACTCATATAATTTCATCTAAACACAATTTTTGAGGGGTGGACAGTACTATGAAAGAAATTCAAGTTGGGTTATTAGGTCTTGGAACAGTTGGCAGTGGTGTGGTTCGTATTATTACGGATCATCAAGAACGACTCATACACCAAGTAGGTTGTCCAGTGAAGGTAACGAAAGTATTAGTGCAAAACATTGAGAAAGAGAGAGAAGTAGAGGTACCCTCTACTCTATTAACACAAGATGCACATGAAATTTTAGATAATCCAAATATTGACGTTGTCATCGAAGTAATGGGTGGCATTGATGATGCAAAAGCATATATTCTGCAAGCTTTACAAAGTGGGAAGCACGTTGTGACTGCGAATAAAGATTTAATGGCGTTACACGGGGCGGAACTACTAGCGGTAGCAAAAGATAATAAAGCAGATTTGTTTTATGAAGCAAGTGTGGCCGGAGGGATTCCGATTTTACGAAGTATCGTAGAAGGACTTTCTTCAGATCTTATTACGAAAGTAATGGGAATTGTAAATGGAACGACAAATTTTATTTTGACGAAAATGTCAGATGAAGGGAGAGCATATAACGACGTGTTAAAAGAAGCCCAGCAACTTGGATTTGCAGAAGCAGATCCAACATCAGATGTAGAAGGTTTAGATGCAGCAAGAAAAATGACGATTTTGGCTACCCTTGGTTTCTCTACAAATGTAGAGCTTGGAGATGTAAAGGTAAAAGGGATTACTTCTATTACAGAAGAAGATATTGAATACAGTAAGAGTTTAGGATACACGATTAAATTAATCGGTCTTGCGAAGCGAGATGGTGAAAAATTAGAGGTTACGGTTGAACCGACACTACTTCCAAATACACATCCTCTTGCGGCCGTACAAAACGAATATAACGCTGTATATGTGTATGGTGAAGCAGTTGGAGAAACGATGTTTTATGGACCAGGTGCAGGAAGTCTACCAACAGCAACAGCTGTTGTTTCAGATTTAGTAGCTGTCATGCAAAATATTAGATTAGGTGTAAACGGAAATAGTGCAGTATCCCCGCAGTATAAAAAGGTATTAAAAGAGCCAGACGAAATTGTTGTGAAGAAATTTTTAAGACTTCATGTAAAAGATGAAATTGGTGTATTTGCAAAAATCACTTCATTATTCTCTGAGCGTGGTGTTAGCTTTGAAAAGATTATTCAAATGCCTCTTGAAGAGAAAGGAAAGGCTGAAATTGTAATTGTAACACATCGTGCGTCTCTTGCTGATTATGATTATATTCTACATACGTTGCAAGGGTATGAAGAAATAGATTGTGTGAAGGCAAATTATCGAATTGAAGGGGATGCAAAGTAGTATCTCCTCTAAGAAAAAACCTATTAAGCGGCTTGCTTAATGGGTTTTTTTCTATTTAAAATCTTCGTACCAACTTGAATAAATGCTTGGATAATCCAGCCTGTTGTAAAAGATAAGATGATTGTTCCAAAATAGATAGGTCCATCTAATAAAAAGCTTAATGTTAAAAATAAAAACGCTAATGAAATTTCTGTTCTTCTAAATGTCCATTTCTTTTTCTCAGCAACTGTTAAAACGAAAGCTTCTTGCGGTGCTGCACAAAGGTTTGTAGAGACATAAAGACCAATTCCGGCTCCAACGAATAGATTTCCGCAAATAAGTGTTATATATTTTGGAAGAGAACGGATAGCGTCCATAATAGTTGTAATGGAACCAATCCAATCAACAAAAAGAGAGATAAGAACCATTGTTACGATTGTACCGATTGTAATTTGTCTTTTATTCCAAAAGAGGACGATAAGGGTAAAAGCAAAATTAATCATGAAAATCCAAAAACCGATACTTATCCCGAAATTTTGATATAGTGCAATAAAGAAGGAATCATAAGGGCTAAGTCCAAAGGAAGTAATTGTCGTCATCATATTAATACCGATGGCGAGAATAAGTAGACCACCAATGAAAAATATATGTTCTAATTTGAATCGAAGCATAGTTGTATATCCTTTCTAAATGTATTTGCTAGGAAAGGATATATTGTGGAAAGCTTACCAGGTCAAGGAAGAATTTTTGTGAGAAGGGGAAAATGAGATGACAAATATAAGAAAGATTGCTGAACTTGCTGGAGTATCTGTTTCAACTGTTTCACGTGTACTAAATAATCATCCGTACGTAAATGAACAGAAACGAAAAGAAATTTTAGCGATTATAGAAGAATTAAATTACACGCAAAACGTGAATGCAATTCATTTAGTGAAAGGAAAAACGAATGTAATTGGCGTTTTATTGCCACACGTAAATGATCAATATTATAGCGCTATTATCGAGGGGATATCAAAAGAGACAGCAAAGAATAATTATAATATGATGCTTTGCCAGACGAATTATAGTGAAGAAAGAGAACTAGAAATTTTGAATATGTTAAAAATGAAAAAGCTTGATGGGGTTATTATTTGTTCTCGGACAAATAGTAAGGAGAAGCTTGAAGAATATACGAAATTCGGCCCGATTGTTATGTGTGAAGAAATAGATTCGAAGTATATTTCAAGTGTCCATATCGATTACTACAAAGTATTTTCACGTGGGATGAAAAGCTTAATAGATGCCGGTCATACACGTATTGGATATTGTATTGGAAGAAGTAATAGCGTTAATAGCCAAAGACGAAAGAAGGCGTACGAAGATTCGCTTCAACAGAGTATCGTAACATCGTTAGAGACCTGGAAATTTGAGGGATGTTTTACAGTGGAAGATGGACGCAATGTAATTAGAGAATGGGCTCATATGTCAGTAAAACCGACGGCGTTCCTTGTATCTTGTAACCATATTGCAGCGGGGATGGTTACAGAAGCAAAAAAACAAGGAGTTCGTATTCCAGAGGATATTACGATTATCGGGTGTGATGATCAAGAGGTGGCAGATATATTGGGTATAACGACGATTTCGCATTCTAGTAAAAACGTTGGAGTGAAAGCGTTTGAATTATTATATGAAAAGATTAATGAAGAGAAATTAGATGTGAAGCATATAGAGTTATTACCAGAGTTAGTAGATAGAGAAACGACATAATTGAGAAGGTGTGAAAATCGCTTTTCAAAATTTCGTTTGGTATAATTATGGACAATCTATGAGGGCTAAAAGGGGTTTTGATATGAGATCAAAAGTAGTAAAAGTAATTCTACTCATTACAATTGCATCTTTCTGTTTATTTGCATATGGCTTTGTTTCAGGTGTAAATGATGTATTAAATCCGAAAGCTTCAAATTTAATTAAAAAGACCGATGTAGTGGCAAAAGAGAAAAAGAAAATGGGAACGTTACAAATCGTTAGTTTAGGTGATTCATTAACGCGTGGCGTTGGTGATAAAGAAGGAATTGGCTATGTTGGGCGAATGAAAGAGGATTTACAAAAAGATTATAAGCAAAAAATTGCATTAACAAATTTAGCAGTTAGTGGTGCAAAAATGCCCGATTTATTAAAACAAATTGAAAGTAATGGCGCTCAATATTCAATTAAGCAAGCAGATGTAATTGTGTTAACGATTGGTGGAAATGATTTGTTCCCAGGCTGGGAATCACTTGGGAAAATAGATTTAGAGACGTATCGTCCTGACACAGAGACGTTTCAAAATGAAGCAAAGAAAATTATAGAAGAAATTCGTAAATTAAATACAGATAGTCCGATTTTTTGGCTTGGTTTATACAATCCTTTTGAAGATGTAGAAGATTTAAAAGGGTCTTCAAACATTGTTGTGGACTGGAATGCATCTTTAGAGAAATTAGCGCTAAACGATAAAAATGTGTATATTACACCGACATTTGATTTATTCCAAAACCGCGGGAAAGATTTATTATACTCTGATCATTTTCATCCGAACGAAGTAGGTTATACGTATATGGCAGAACGTTTAGTTCAAAATGTTGTAAGTAAATTAAAACTAGAACAAGGAGGGGTAAAATGACGACGATACTTTCTGTACGAGACTTGAAGAAGGTAATTGGAAAGAAGACTCTTGTAGAGAATATTTCCTTTGATGTAAAGCAAGGAGAAGTGTTCGGGTTCTTAGGACCAAATGGTGCTGGAAAGACGACTACCATTCGAATGTTAGTCGGATTGATTAAGGCGACAGAAGGTACGATTTCTATCGGTGGTTATTCGATTAAGGAAAATTTCAGAGAAGCGATGCGTCAAATTGGGAGTATCGTTGAAAACCCAGAGTTGTATACATATTTAACGGGATGGGAAAATTTAAAGCAATTTGCTCGTATGTTAGGTGATATATCAGATGAACGTATTATTGAAATTGCTGAAATGGTTCATTTAGATGAAAGAATTCATGACAAGGTAAAAACGTACTCACTTGGTATGAAACAACGCCTTGGAATTGCGCAGGCGCTCCTTGGAAATCCGAAATTGCTCATATTAGATGAACCAACGAATGGTTTAGATCCAGCAGGGATTAGAGAACTTAGGGAATTTATACATAAGCTTGTAAAAGAAGAAAATATGAGCGTGTTTATTTCAAGCCACTTGCTAAGTGAAGTGCAAATGATATGCGATCGCGTTGCTATTATTCATAAAGGAAAGATGATAACAGTTGCCAAGGTTGAAGAATTAATTAAAACAGCAAGTGATCGTGTAGAATGGATTGTTACACCGATTTCTAAGGCGAAAGATATGCTAGAAGCGGCCGAAGAAGTAAGGGAAGTGAGTGTAGAAGGCGATCGATTACTATGCCGCATGGATATTGCATCTATAAGTAGTTGGAATAAACACTTTGTCGCAAATGAAATAGATGTACATAGCGTTAAGGAGCTTGTATTTACGCTAGAAGATTTATTTATTGAACTCACAAGGGGTGAGCAGCATGCGTGAATTTGCGAATCTAGTTTTAAATGAATCAGAAAAGATTTACCGCAAGAAACGTATTTTTGTTGTCATGCTTATTTTAGCAATCTTGATCCCGCTTTTTGTGTATGCGCAGTATCGTGAAATAGAAACGACACAAAAAAGACTCGGTACAACTGATTGGAAGGTTTCATTGCAACAGCAAATTGTTGATTCTCAGAACCGGTTGAACAATTCTAGGTTGCCAGAAGAATGGCGTGATTGGTTAAAGGTAAGAGTTGAGCAACAACAATATTATTTAGATCATAATATTAATCCGATGGCACCGGGTGCACCGACTTTTGTCAGAGCATTTATTGAACAAGGAATTACATTATTTATTCCGCTTCTCGTAATGATTGTCGCCATTGATATCGTTTCAGGAGAACGAAGTGATGGGACGATGAAGATGTTACTTACGCGGCCGATTCGGCGCTGGAAAATACTCCTTAGTAAATACGTGACGATGTTATTTTTCATTTCGCTCATACTGTTTCTTGTAGGTTTGTTTGCTTACATATTATCAGGGCTTGTATTTGGGTACTCGGGATGGAATTTACCTGTTTTAATAGGATTCGTCATTGATAAGGAAACGTTAAATACGAACTTTGTACATCTTATTCCGCAGTGGCAATACATCTTAATGGCGTATGGACTAGCCTGGTTTGTTGCTATCGTTGTCGGAACTATATCATTTATGGTCTCTGTTTTAATTCGTAATACACCAGCTGGTATGGGCGTTATGCTAGCTGCATTAATTGCAGGCGGTATTTTAAGCTCGTTCGCAACATCTTGGGAAGGCGCCAAATATATTTTTAGTGTGAATTTATCATTAACGGATTATTTATCAGGAAAATTACCTGCATTACAAGGTTTATCGATGGGATTTTCTTTGATGAATTTAACTGTTTGGGCAGTTGTTTCTCTTGTTATTTCGTTCGTAGTATTTACAAGACAGGATATGGTGAATTAATTAGACAGGAAGTGACAGTATGGAAAATGTTTTAAAGAATGATTGGGAGCCATTATTGGCACCAGAATTCGAGAAAGAGTATTATCTTACTCTATCCAGTTTTTTGACAGAAGAATACAGCACGCATGTTGTTTATCCGAAGGTAGAAGATATTTTTAACGCTCTTCAGTATACAAGTTATGAAAATACAAAGGTTGTCATTTTAGGGCAAGATCCATATCATGGACCGAATCAAGCGCATGGTTTAAGCTTTTCTGTGCAACCTGGTGTTAAAACACCACCGTCATTGTTAAATATGTATAAAGAACTTCGAGATGAATATGGTTATGAAATCCCGAATAACGGTTATTTAGTAAAATGGGCGGAACAAGGAGTATTATTACTAAATACCGTATTAACAGTTCGTCAAGGCGAAGCAAATTCTCATAAGGGAAAAGGATGGGAGCACTTCACAGATCGTGTAATTGAACTGTTGAACGAACGTGAAAAGCCAGTTATTTTCATATTGTGGGGGCGCCATGCGCAGGCGAAGAAGAAATTAATTACGAATCCGAATCATCATATTATCGAATCTGTACATCCAAGCCCATTATCGGCAAGACGTGGTTTCTTTGGTAGTAAGCCATATTCTAAAATAAATACGATTTTAGCTAATATGGGCGAAAGAGAAATTGATTGGGAAATTCCAAATTTATAAATAGAAAAGGTAGTTAACAGTTGTTAACTACCTTTTTATTATCATTGTTGCTCGTTCTTTAATTTTGCATCTAGTACAAAAGTACCAAATGGGATAACTGATGAAACGAATGCTCCAAGTGCCCATAAAATTGATTTACGGTGTACGATTGTTACTTGAATTACTGCAAAGATGAATAGAATAAATAGAACACCATGAGCCATGCCTGTAATTTTAACAGCTGTTGCAAATCCTGCAAAATATTTTAATGGCATTGCTACAAATAATAGTAATAGGAAAGAAATACCCTCAACTAGTCCAATTGCTCTTAATCGTCCGATTGGTGTAGATAACATAAAGTAGCCTCCTTTAACGTATGCTTGTATATAGTAAATTTGTATTCTTTTTCAAAATAAAATAGTCTATTTTGTTTCATTATATACAAAAAGAAAGTTTACACTACGAGAATAGTGCAAAGTTCAAAATATAGTCACAAAAGCATGAGAATTTAAATAAAAACCTATTTGAAGTATTTGACTTCAAATAGGTTTTGTGAATGAAAATATTAAACAAGTACATCCGTTTTTAAAACGAATTTCTCTACAACTTTTGCAACACCATCGTTCATATTTGTATCTGTTACGTAGTTCGCAATTTCTTTAATATCATCAGGTGCATTGCCCATTGCAACGCCAAGACCAGCAAATTCAATCATTGCTTGGTCGTTATAGCTATCGCCCATTGCGATAACTTCTTCACGCTTAATGCCAAGCTTTTGAATCAGTTTGTTTAAGCTCGTTCCTTTTGTAACACCGGCTTCTGTAAATTCTAAGAAGAATGGTTTCGAACGCATCACGCTTAATTGGCCTTCTAGTTGTTTTTGTAGTTTTGATTCTACTATTTGTAAGTGTTCCGGATTTTCTACCATTAATACTTTTACAACTGGTTGTTGTACAGCTTCTTTCAGATTATTTACTTCTACAATTGGCATACCTGTAATTTGACCTTCAATTTCTGTATAAGAGTTGTTTTTTTCAGTAATAATATCGTCACCAATGTATGTGTGGATCCAGACGTTTTCTTCTTTACTAATATCGTATAGACTGTGAACGATTTCAGGAGATAACGTACTACTGAATAATTCTTCATCTGTTTTACAGTTAATAATTTTTGCACCGTTAAATGAAAGAATGAAGCTACCATACTCTTCTAAATGTAGTTCTTTTGCGATTGTACGCATTGCGAATGTTGGACGTCCAGAAGCAAGTACAACCTTTACGCCTTGCTCTTGTGCAGTCATTAACGCTTCTTTCGTACGAGGTGAAATAGTATGGTCATCACGTAATAAAGTATCATCTAAATCTAAAACAATCATTTTATAAGTCATATAGAAAATTCCTTTCTTTAATTGAAATCAAAATACATGTTCATGAAGATGTTGAGGAATAATAGTAAGACATCAAACCTCTTTGAAAAGAAGTAGATAAATTATTATGAGTTGTTGCTCATAATATTGGTTAATAATCATTGGGGAAGAATAAAACCCCAATGATTAAAGTTTGATTTTATCGTAACAACTCTAAAGGTAGAGTGCAATAATGGAAGTTTTCCAATTTACGATATTTGTTTTGCAGCGGAACGAGAAAATAGTATTTCTAGCAAGATTGCCATTACAGATCCAAGAACGAGACCATTACTTAAAAACGATGCTAGAAATGGTGGAAGTGTGGAATATGCTCCTGCTGGAACAAACATAACTCCGACTCCTGTAAAGATTGAAAGACCGGCTACTTTAAATAATCGTTCTTTATCCTGGACAGTTTCGTATTCTCGAAAGGCGAGACCAATCATGCTTGCGAATACAGGATAAATAGCGGCATAACCAACTGCAACAGGGATTGCTGCAAAGAATGAAGTAATCTTTGGAAATATACTAACGACAATAATAAAGCTTGACCCTAATATAAACGGGAGACGTTTATAAATATTAGTCGTTGCAATAAAACCTGCTGATCCAGAAATAGCGACAGGCCCAATAGCTGAAAATAGGCCGCCTAGCAATTGGTTGATTCCTGTTATAATGCCAGCTTGTTTAAAACGATCTAATGCAGCGTTTTCTTCATATTTAGAGACAACCTTTTGTACAACGCGAATACTTGCTAACATATTTGTTAGAAGTAAGAGTGTAACGAAAATGACCGTAATTACCATGTTCCATTCAACACGAGGCATTCCGAAAACAAATAAGGATGGAAAACGGATTATGTCTGTCACTGGTGTTATTGGATTAGATAATCCGAAACATGCGAATAATATCCAGCCGCATACGATACTGAAAAGAACGGAATATTGTCCAATAATAGGTAGCTTCATGATGAAAAAGGATAGTAAAATAACAATGAGTGAAAGAATAAATACGTTAGGTTGTACTTCTGTATGTTTTCCATCAAGGCCAAACATTCCCTTTAAGAAGGAGCCACTAAGCTGCGCGACAAGAAGAAATAAATACGTTCCAATGACTGTCGGTGTAAAATAGCGAACGAGTTTATCAATAAGTCCAAAAACGCTAAGAATAATACAAATAATACCGCTTAATAAGAAAGCATATTGAAGAACTTTAAGTGTCTCATTGCTTGATCCAAATAATACGACGCCTAAACTCGCATAAAGGGAGAAAATTCCCCACCAAAGGCCAGCAGGACCTTCTTGAATAGGAAGTTTATGCCCAAATATAGCTTGCAAGAGACCAGCAAAGCCTAGAACAAATAACGTTCTTTGTACGAATGCGATAGCTTCAGCACCATCAAGACCATAACTAGTTGCGACACTAATTGGTACAATAAGGCTTCCAGCTAAAATAAATAGTGCCCATTGTAAGGCGGAAAGAAATGTCTTCATTATATCAACCTCTTTCATAGATTCCGTATCTAGTATATACGTATTTTATTTCCACTGGCAAAGATTGTAGATAGAGAAAAGAGTTGAAACAAGGTATGAATGCACGTAAGCAATTATGGATAGCAGTTATATGTATGACTTTTGTTGTAATTCTAGGAACGATAGGATTTATGACGATTGAAGAGATTAGTTTGTTTCAAGCATTTTGGATGACAATGATTACTGTATTGACTGTTGGATACGGAGATTCCGTTCCTGTAACGCAAGCGGGGAAAGTATTTGCGCTCCTTATTATTCCTGTTGGCGTAGGTATTGTTACGTATGCAATTGGGGTAGTGGCAGCTATGATTATTGAAGGGAATTTATTTCATGCAGTACGGAGGAAGAAGATGGATAAACAAATAGCGCAGTTGAAAAATCATATTATAGTATGTGGTTGCGGTAGAGTGGGGCTTCAAGTTGTACATGAATTGCAAGAAAAGAATATTCCATTTGTCGTTGTTGATAAAGATGAAAGTATATTGGAGCAGGAAAAGCTTTTATTTGTACATGGAGATGCAACGGAAGATCAAGTATTACATAATGCCGGAATTTTAAAAGCAGCTGGTTTAGTTGCTATTGTTGCAAATGATGCCGAAAATGTATTTATTACATTAACAGCAAGAGGGTTAAACGATACGATTAAAATTGTGGCGAGATCTGAAAAGCCAGAAACTGAAGAGAAATTAAGGCGTGCCGGTGCAAATAAGGTTATTAATCCATCTAGTATGGCGGGTATTCATATCGCAAAAGGTATTGCAAATCCATTAACCGTTCATTATATTGATACAGTGTTGTATGGAATAGAACAGTCATTTGTCATTGAAGAAATTCTAGTTGGAAAAGATTCAATATTAGTTGGTAAATCGTTACTAGAGAGTAATGTAAGGAATCAGTTTGATGTAACAATATTAGCGATTTCAAGAAATGGGGATATTATACATAATCCAGCAGGGCAGGAAAAATTGAAAGAACATGATATGATAATAGTATTTGGTTCAGTAGAGAAGCTGGGACAATTTGAGAAAGAACTACAAAGTATGAGGTGATAAGGGATGCAAATATCAAGCGATAAGATTTTAAATAAAATGGCGAATGAAATTGCAAAGGCAAAAAGTAGTGAAGGACAAAAATCAAAAGAGCATTTATTAGTTGTACGTGCTTTATGCGATTTATTATTAGATGAGCAAGTTGAATCTTCTACGTATAGAGAGCCGCAAATTCAATCACAAATAATTGGATCACAGCCAGTAACGATGCAACCAATCGCACCGGTTTCTGGAGAACCAGTATATATAAAAGAAAGTGATGCAAACGGTAATTCTTTATTTGATTTTTAGGAGATAAATCGTTTGGCTTATATGTAAAAATTGCTTATGATAAAGGTAAAAAAGGGGAATTAAGATGAAAATTTTCTTTTTACTAGGTTGTATTGCAGCGGGGCTATCTGTTGCGTTAGGAGCGTTTGGAGCACACGGTTTAGAAAATAAAATTTCTGCAAAAATGTTAGAAGTTTGGAAAACAGGTGTTACATATCAAATGTTCCATGCAGTTGGGCTATTCGTAGTTGCATTATTGATGGATAAGATTCAATCATCACTTTTAACTACTGCTGGTTGGCTTATGGTAGCTGGGATTATTATGTTCTCAGGTAGTCTGTATGCGTTAAGCACAACAGGGATTAAGTTTTTTGGTCCAATTACACCTCTTGGTGGTGTAGCGTTTATCGTGGCGTGGATCTTAGTTGGAACTGCAGTTGTAAAAGGGTTATAAAGAACAAAAGCTGGCATATGCCAGCTTTTTTTATGGTCTTGGAGCATAAGTTGCTTGTTGACTAGGTAAATACGTAATTTCTTCTGGGAATTCTACATAATCTAAGTAAATCATTAATAGTAAATAACGTTTCCCTGATTGTGGTTCACTAATTACAATATGATCACGACCAGCAGCTTCGATAATACCTGTATACGATTGTGTACCGAGCGAGCTACCGCGCTCATAAGTCATTACAACTGTAGCTTGCTTGCCCTTGTTTAAGCGAAGGATGTTTTCAATATAGGATTGTTCTAGAGGTAACATGCCTTGAGAAATTGCATATTGGGCTTGCGCAGCTTGAGCTGCTTGTTGTTGCATCGCTTGCTGTTGTTGTTGCTGCCCAGCAGTCATTTGTTGCGGTTGTACATAAGTTCCAGATGGTTGATAAAATCCTGTTCCATAATACGGGTTTTGTTGCTGTGCCATTCAAAAATCCCTCCTCATTATCAATCCTTAATATACGCTAGGACAATCCTCGCCAGATGGCTGGAAGAAGCAGTGCTTTTTGAAGCGACCAGAGTTTTGTTGATTATACCAAGTTGGTGGACAAGGGCCTTCAGGTCTAAAAAACCATAAGGCAAAATTTGCAGGCCAAAAACGTTGTCCTTGAATCGTTCGCCTTGCTAAAGCGATATCCTGTTCTCTTGCACGTTGATAAAAATATCCTTTTTGCGTTGCCTCAAAACCACCAGGATTTTGATAAACCATTTGACGTAAATTACGTATTTTTTTAAAATCTAAACAATTTCCCCGGACACGATTTACCCCAACATTTCCGACCATTAACATACCTTGTTGCCCTTCTCCTTCGGCTTCAGCACGCATCAGTCTAGCTAATAGCTTTACATCTGCTTCGTTATACGCGATAACGCCCATTATGTGTCACCTCTCTTTTTGGAATACCTTGTGGAAAGAGGTTTATCTCTAGATGAAGTGTGTAACAATTACTAGTTCATACGTATGAGAAAAAGGACTCAGATATGACAACCAAAGGAAGTTTTACATTGAGAGTGGAAAATAAAAAAAGCTAGCGTGAGCCAGCTTTTTTATTAAAAAACTTTAGACCATAAGTTTGAGAAGAAATCTCCAATAGAGCGCATTGTTAAAACAAACCAATTTGCTTTTTCAACTTCTTCTGTCGTTTTTGCAGTAACTTTCATACTTTTACTACCGTCTAAGAAACCATATTTATCAGTTGATTCTAAAGTAATTGAGCCTACTTTGGTATCTTTCTTAATAGGAGCAACTAAATGTCCATCTTCAGAAAGAGATTTATCTAATTCAGTTCCAATTTTATAAGGATCTTTGCTACCTTTTTTCGCAATTACTGTTATTTCTTTTTCGGGTGCAACAGTTACTTGGTCTTCTTTCCCTTTTACTACAGAGATTGTATTGTTTTTATTAACTTTTAGTTTTTGTTTTTCAAAGTTATTAAATCCATATTCGATTAATTCACGAGATTCCGTGAAACGTTCATCCATTGATTTTGTTTTAATAATAACCGAGATAAGACGTACATCACCACGTTTAGCAGTAATGGTAAATCCGTATCCAGCTGTATCAGAACTTCCGGTTTTTAAACCATCAGTACCTTCATAAGCGAAAGCAGCTCCTGGTAACATCCAATTCCAGTTTTCCATACGAATTGGTTTTGGGTGATTGTCTGGGAAGTTTCTAAATCTTTGTTTTGTATCCTCTAGCATTTCTGGATACTTTGTAATCATTGCTTTTGAAAGCATACCCATATCACGAGCTGACATAGAGTTTTCTGCATTTGGATCAGTACCCTCAGGATGTTTTCCTTTTAAGTCAGCGTTATTTAAGCCAGTAGCGTTTACAAATTTATATTTCTTTAATCCTAGCTTTTTAGCATGTTCATTTGCAAGATTTAAGAAGTTTTTCTCACTTCCTGCAAGAAGTTCTGCTAAAGCAATACTAGATCCATTTGCAGAGAATATAACAATAGAATGATATAATTCTTTTACAGTATATTGACGTCCTTTTTCGAACGGTACATTAGAGAATTCATTATTACGAGAGACTTCATAAGCGTAATCAGAAATATTTACTTTCGTATCCCATGTGATTTTTCCTTCTTTAATTGCTTCTAAAACAGCGTAAACAACAATTAATTTTGACATACTAGCAATAGCTAGCAATTCATCTGGATTTTGCTCGTGAAGTATTTTTCCTGTATCTGCATCAAATAAAAGTGCAGCCGCCGCCTCAATATGTATTTTTTCTTCCGCATGGGATGTTGTTACTCTTAAGGGAGAAATTGACAATACAAGCAATAGTAAAATAGACAAGATTTTTTTCATATAGATTATCACCTTCGCATCGTTATTTAGCATATAGCTCGTATCATTTTAGCATATCTTTACATATAAAAAGGTTACAATTTTACAAGAAATTTGAAAAAATGTTGGTTTTTCTTCAAAAGTGCAGAAAAAAGGAGATTTTTGAGGATAAATATAGAGAAGAATAAAAAAAGGAACGAATTTCGTTCCTTTTCACCATTTATATGTGTAAAAATTTCTCTACTTTTTCGTCTGGTAAAATGTTTCCAACGAAGAATGTTCCAAATTCACCATAACGAGCACTTACTTCATCGAAGCGCATTTCGTATATAAGTTTCTTAAATTGAAGAACATCGTCAGCGAATAATGTTACGCCCCATTCGAAATCGTCGAATCCAACAGATCCTGAAATCACTTGGCGTACTTTACCTGCGTATTGACGCCCAATTTTACTATGGCTGTACATCATTTTTTTACGTTCTTCCATAGGAAGCATGTACCAGTTGTCATCACCTTGGCGACGCTTATCCATTGGATAGAAGCAAATATGATTTGCTTTCGGTAATTCAGGATATAAACGAGCTAAAATTTGAGGGTTTTGGTATGGATCCTCATCAGCTGGAAGGTAGTTGCTTAATTCAACAACAGATACGTAAGAATATGCAGGAACCATATATTCAGCTAAAGTTGTTTTATTCAATTCTGTCTCAATTTCATTTAACTCTTCCATTGTTGGACGTAAAATCATAAGCATAATATCAGCTTTTTGGCCAACAACTGTATACATTGCGTGACTACCTTTTTTCGCAGTAGCTACTTCGTTCCATTTTTCAACGACATTTAAAAATTCAGACACTGCTTGTCCGCGTTCGTCGCTAGATAATGTTTTCCATGCAGCCCAATCAATAGAACGTAAATCATGTAAACAATACCAGCCATCTAACGTTGTTGTTGCTTCACTCATTCTATTCACCTCAGTTAATGATAGTTTTACACGTTAACTATAGCATATATAGTTTTAAAATCATCTATATAAAACCTTGGCGCATAAAATTGTCACATTTAAGTGTTTAAGCAAGGTGAATTTAACGGCTGAATTTTATGAAAATATAATCATTTTTATTTTATCTATTTTTTGGGAGCTATAAGTTTAAAATATAGAAGAAAAGCAGTATTCTTAAAGATAGAGTTTTTTTAACATATGTAGGAGGGTTTATTCGTGAGCAACTTATTTACAACAGTAAAAGAAAAAGTTCAAGGAAAAGGCATTTCTATCGTACTTCCTGAAGGAACTGATGAAAGAATTTTAGGCGCTGCAGAGCGTTTAGCAAAAGAAGAGTTAGTAAAACCAATCTTAGTTGGTAATAAGGAAGAAATTAGCGCAAAAGCTGCTAGCATGAATTTAACATTAGCAGGCGTTGATATTTACGACCCAGCTACATACGAAGAAATGGATGCAATGGTAGCATCTTTCGTTGAACGCCGTAAAGGTAAAGCAACTGAAGAAGACGCTCGCAAAATCCTTAAAGACGAAAACTACTTCGGTACAATGCTTGTATACATGGGCAAAGCACACGGTTTAGTAAGTGGTGCAGCTCACTCTACAGCTGATACAGTTCGTCCAGCACTTCAAATTATTAAAACAAAACCAGGCGTTACAAAAACTTCTGGCGTATTCATCATGGTACGTGAAGAAGAGAAATATGTATTCGCTGATTGCGCAATTAACATTGCACCAAACAGCCAAGATTTAGCTGAAATCGGTATCGAAAGTGCGAAAACTGCTGAGTTATTCGGCATTGATCCACGTGTTGCTATGTTAAGCTTCTCTACAAAAGGTTCTGCGAAATCTCCAGAAACAGAAAAAGTTGTAGAAGCAACTCGCATTGCAAAAGAAATGGCTCCTGAGTTAACTTTAGATGGAGAATTCCAATTCGATGCTGCATTCGTACCATCTGTAGCTGAGAAAAAAGCTCCAGGTTCTACAATTAAAGGTGATGCTAACGTATTCGTATTCCCAAGCTTAGAAGCTGGTAATATCGGCTACAAAATCGCTCAACGTTTAGGTAACTTCGAAGCAGTAGGACCAATCTTACAAGGCTTAAACATGCCTGTAAATGATCTGTCTCGTGGATGTAACGAAGAAGAAGTGTACAAGTTAGCTTTAATTACAGCAGCTCAAGCACTTTAATTCTATAATGAATTGAAATAAAGACCGTCGCTATTATAGCGACGGTCTTTATTTTTCTAAGCCAAGTGCTTTATTATTACGATCAATAATACGTTGTAAATTCGTCTCATATAAAGGAATCTCGTCTATTGTTAATTGAGATGTTGTTAACTTTGGAGCGAACTGCTGCAATGTTTTTAAAAGACGCATCATTAAATCTTGTACTGTAATGGTTTCACCAAGTAATTCTGAGAGTGAGGCCATCGTACTTGGTACAATTTCAGGGTATGTAAAGCGTGTTTCTTCCCCTTGAATTGCTAGGTTGTAGAAATCACGAACGAGTGCGGCACGCTCAGAGCCACTTCCGGTAGCGCAGAGGTAAATTTGGACAGCGACACCGCCGCGAATACGACGTTGTGAAATACCAGCGAATTTTTGATCGCGAATACTTAAGTCATAACTACCAGGACAGTAAGAGCCAACAATTTCTTTTGCCTCGATAGTAACGTCGTAATCCTTTAACATCTCCTTAATCAAATGCCACATTGTATCGTATCCAAGATCAATATCGATACCTTTTTCTGTTTCTTGAAATAAAAGTGATACATTTAAAACACCTTCATCAAGCACGACCGCAAGCCCGCCAGAATTACGAACAATAACATTGAAGTTGTTTTGTTTTAAAAAAGAAATACCTTCTTCTAAATGCGGAAGGCGTGAATCTTGAATGCCAAGGACAATTGTATTGTGATGAACCCAAGAACGCATTGTTGCGGCTGACTTGCCATTTCCAATGCTTGTGCATAATGTGTCATCCATTGCGAATGACTGAAGTGCATGGAATGTTGGTCCCAAACTAGACTGATCTACAATGCGCCACTCTGGCTGAGATAAAATGGAACGGGAATTGCTCATATAACTAACCCCTTATCTTTAAAATGACAATCTCTATTATAGCAAAAAATGAAAAATGGAGTTTTCTCACATATAAAGGGGGAGCTTAGAGGTGAAATAATAAAAAGGATGCATTGCATGCATCCTTCTTATTCTGCAATTTTTTCTAAATTACCGTTTCGGTCCATTCGGAAAGATGTTTGAGAACGTTCTTCGTCATCCATGACTGCCAATTTACGAGCACGGTTCATAATGTTCATAAGTGTTTCGTAATCTTCTTGTACAGTATGAGATTGCTTTTCTAATTTTTCTAGTTTCTTTTCTAGTTCCTCATTCCGAAGGATTTGTGCTTTAATTTCTTGTTTCAATCTCGTATTCTCGTTTTCAAGAGCTGTCACTTTTATATTTGAAGATCCGACTGTTTGTAAAAAATAAATAACATCTTGCATTGTCATAGAGCTTCTTGCAGCAGGAGCAGTAGATTCTTGATATGGAATAGCTTCTTTATATTGTACGATTGATTCTTCTTGTACTAATTCTTCATAATCAGTTATCGAATCTGAAGCTGGTGGTGTATAAAGTAAACGTTTTTTCGCTTGTTCACCGCTTGCAGCACGCATTTTATCTTTACGATGTTTTTTTGCTAGTTGAAGAGCTTGTTCATAGCTATAGCGAACGACAGCATTCCAGCGGAAACCACAAGCAGCAGATGTACGATTTAACTGATCCCCTACTTCCTCAAATGCATTTAATTGCGTACTTCCTTCTCTAACATGACGAAGTACCGTTTCAGCAAGTAATAAATCATCCTCATCTGTCCAAGCATCTTGTCTTACTTTCATAGATTCAACTCCCTTTCTTTTTATGAACTTCCTATTTTTATAATGGGCAAAAAAATAAACTTTTATACAAAGCTTTTAAAAATATGGTAGATTTCGATGAAAGGTAAAAATTTTCCCATGAATGGTGAGCGCTTCTGTAGGAGAGCATATAAATATGTATCATTATGTAGAGAATAGGCTTTGTAGGGAAACTTGCAACGAGCTTCAAAGAGCGGTAAAATACCATTTAGTGTTTATTTTTAAATGTACTTGAGAAAAGTTTAAAATAGAGGAAGTGTTATGTAATGGGAAACGAGTTTCGCGTGTGCGATGACTGTCAGGCAACGAACATTAAAACGTTAGTTCCGAAGTTAAAAAAAGTAGATTCATGTGCAACGATTGAAGTTGGATGTCAGTCTTACTGTGGTCCTGGTCGTAAAAAATCATTCGCATTTGTAAATAACCGTCCAGTTGCGGCTCCAACAGAAGATGAGTTAATCGTGAAAATTGAAGCAAAGTTAAATAAGTAAGAAAAAGAAGAGTGAAAAGATTACTCTTCTTTTTTTATGCCCATAAGAGGAATGATTTATTCTGCGAAAGTACTCTTGTGTGGACGAACGTTTTCTAAAGGATGAACATAACTGTTGTATTAAAATACCAATTTGTATAAATTTATATTTCAAAATAATGGTTGACAGTCTTTTAAAGCGATAGGTAGAATAGAAGTGTCTGATTCTGAGAATCATTATCAAGGAAATAACAATTCACCTAATTTTTTTATTACTATTTGAGAATAAATTTCATTTCAATAAATATATGTTGTTGGTTAGGATGGTTGAGGGATGGAAGCGAGCGCAAGCAGTATAGAACAGCAAGAAGAGAATGTTAAAGAGATTAAGAGCAGACCGCTCATCGCTTCTATTATTTTAGTAGCGGGTACAATTTTGTTAGCTTTAAGCATGGCAGTTTCTATTTCTTTTGGGGCTGCAGATATTAGTTTAAAGACTGTATGGCAAGCTGTATTTCAGTTTGATGGATCTATTACACATCATAACGTAATTCAAGAGCTTCGCATGCCTAGAGCAATAGGGGGCGTAGTTGCAGGTGCCTTTTTAGCGGTATCAGGAGCAATTATGCAAGGTATGACGCGAAATCCACTTGCTTCACCATCGTTAATGGGGATTACAGATGGAGCTGTATTTGGAATTGCAATTATGTATGCATTTTTCCCTAATTCACCTTATTTAATGTTTGTTATCGCATCTTTTATTGGAGCTGCGTTTGGTGCAAGCATTGTATATGGAATTGGATCTTCTTCACCAGGTGGATTAACACCTGTGAAATTAGCTTTAGCAGGTGCAGCTATTAGTGCTTTATTAGGGGCAATTTCATCTGGAATCGCGTTGTATTTCAATCTTGCCCAAGAGGTGAGTATGTGGAATGCAGGCGGAGTCGCTGGAGTGAAATGGCAAAGTATTAATATGTTAGTGCCAATTGGCCTTGTTTGTCTTTTTATCGCAATTATGATGTCGAGATATATTACAATTTTGAGCTTCGGTGAAGAAATTGCGATTGGACTTGGTCAAAATACGACATTGATTAAATTTATCGGAACAGTACTTGTTCTTGTTTTAACGGGTTCCGCAGTTTCCATGGCAGGATCAGTTGGATTTGTTGGTCTTGTAATTCCGCATATGACTCGTTTCCTCGTAGGCTCGGACTATAGATGGGTTATTCCATGTTCTGCGGTCTTAGGTGGGCTGTTAATTGAATGTGCAGATATGTTATCTCGCGTTATTAACCCGCCATTTGAAACGCCAATTGGAGCAATTACAGCGCTAATTGGGGTTCCATTCTTCCTCTACTTAGCACGTAATGAAGGGAGAGGAAAGATGTGAGGACGAGTGTCTTAACAAAAAAGAACATTTCTATATTAACGATTTTAGTAGGACTAATCGTTTCTATATTTCTTATTAGTTTAAATACAGGAACTTTTAAAATCCCGCCAATGGACGTATTAAAGTCATTGGTTGGACTAGGGGCTGAAGATCAGTCTGTTATTTTATTTGAATTCCGTATGCCGCGTATGGTAATTGCTATACTAGTCGGATCTGCTTTAGCTATGTCAGGCGCGATTTTGCAAGGTTTATCACGAAATCCGCTTGCTGATCCAGGTATTATAGGTATTAATGCTGGAGCGGGATTAACAGTTGTTATATTCGTCTACTTCTTCTTCGGAAAAGTAGGGACTGGTACATTTTTATCTGTATTCATTCTTCCATTCTTCGCACTAGTTGGAGCGATATTAGCAGCGGTAATTATTTATTTACTAGCATGGAAAGACGGCGTTTCATCGACTCGATTAATACTAGTCGGTATTGCCGTTGCAGCTGGATTTGGAGCTGTTAGTTTAATTTTCTCTATGAAGATGACATCTAACGATTTTCGTTTTGCTACGATTTGGCTGGCGGGAAGTCTATGGGGTACAGATTGGAAATTCGTATTAAGTGTACTTCCATGGATGGTTATTTTCTTACCGCTTGCTATAAGTAAAGCACACATATTAAATGTAATGAACCTAGGCGATTCTACAGCAGTTGGCCTTGGTGTAAACGTAGAAAAAGAAAGACGTAAATTATTATTTATTGCAGTTTGTTTAGCAGGGGCATCTGTTGCTGTTGCCGGCGGAATTGGCTTTATCGGTTTAATGGCCCCGCATTTAGCAAGGCGCCTTGTTGGTGGTAAACATCAAATTATGTTGCCCACAGCTGCGCTAATAGGAACGTTTTTACTTTTATTCGCAGACGTAATTTCAAGAAGTGTACTAACAACTTCAGAAATACCAGTCGGTCTTGTTATTTCTGTAATTGGTGCACCGTATTTTATTTATTTACTTATGAGGACAAAATAAAGGGAGGCTTTTCGTATGGCAACTTTAGCGGTGGATGCGGTATCGGTTGGCTATAATGAAGGTTTAATTATTGATGGATTAACAGTTGAAATTCCGGAAGGGAAAATTACAACAATTATTGGACCAAATGGTTGTGGGAAGTCCACATTATTAAAAACGGCGTCTCGTATTTTGAAGGCAAAGCAAGGTACTGTTTATCTTGACGGAAAAGCAATTGAGAAACAGCCAACGAAAGAAATTGCAAAGAAAATGGCGATTTTACCACAAACTGCAGAAGTGCCAACGGGTCTTACTGTATTTGAGCTTGTGTCATATGGAAGATTCCCTCATCAAAAAGGGTTTGGCACGTTGAAAGAAGAGGATTATCGCTACATTAACTGGGCACTGGAAGTGACAGGAATGAAAGAATTTGCGAATCGTCCAGCAGAAGCGCTATCAGGCGGTCAACGTCAACGTGTTTGGATTGCAATGGCTCTTGCACAAGGAACAGAATTACTTGTATTGGATGAACCAACGACGTACTTAGATATGGCTCATCAATTAGAAGTATTAAACTTATTGAAAAAGTTAAATGAAGAAGAAGGTAGAACGATTGTTATGGTTATCCATGACTTAAATCACGCTTCTCGTTTCTCAGATCATATGATTGCATTAAAAGCAGGTAAGTTAATGAAACAAGGAACGCCAGATGAAGTTATGACAAGTGAAACACTTCGTAACGTATTTGAGATTGAAGCTCAAATCGTTCCATGTCCAGTAAACTGTAAGCCAATTTGTTTAACATATGATTTAGCGATGATTAGTAATCAATTGCGTAAAAAAGCATAAGTAGAACCCCCTCGTGAAGAGGGGGACTTCTAATGGACGTTGAGCTTCTTATATAAGAATGGGAAGTTGAACGCCCGTTAGAATGGGTTATTAACAACAATTAATAAATATATATTAATTAATTGTTATCTTTGTTTCTTATAGTTCGTTGTAACTTATAAGATAAATACAGCTAGAAGGAGTGGGAACATGAAGAATTTTAAAATGGCACTATTAGCAATGGTACTAGTTGTGACTTCTGTACTATTTGCAGCTTGTTCTAACAAAGAAGAAGAAAAGAAAGCAGATGCAAAGACTGAAGAGCGCACTGTAAAACATGCAAAAGGGGAAATTAAAATTCCTGCAAACCCAAAGAAAATTGCTGACCTTAGTGGTTCAACAGAAGAATTATTAATTTTCGGTATGAAACCGGTTATTACTGCTAATACATCTCAAGAAAAAATTGATGCACATATTGAAAAGAAACTAAAAGACGTTAAACCAATTGGTTCTGCTTGGGGCGATAAAATTAACATCGAAGCAGTAGCTGCTGCAAAACCAGATTTAATTCTTGTAAATAATCGTCAAGAAAAGATTTATGATCAATTATCTAAAATTGCACCAACAGTTATGTTAAACACTCCATTAGATCAATGGCGTCCAAAATTTGAAGAAGTAGGTCAAATCTTCGGTAAAGAAAAAGAAACAAAAGAATGGTTCAAAAAGTATGATGAAAAAGCAAGCAAATTACATGACAAAATCGTCGCTAAAACTGGTGAAGCAACATTCATGAAAATGGCTGCGTATCCAAATGCTTTCCGCGTCTACGGTGACTACGGTTACGGTAGCGTAATCTTTAATGATTTAAAACTACCAGCAGTTAAAGGTACACCAACTGATAAACCACTAGTACAAGTACAAAAAGAAGCTTTAATCGATTACAACCCAGATTACTTATTCGTATTTACAACTGGTGACGGTTCTCAGCGCTTAAAAGAATTTCAAGAAGAATCAATTTGGAAAAACATGAACGCTGTTAAAAACAACCACGTATTCACAATTAAAAATGAAGACTTAAACAAAGGTTACTTCCCATTAGGGAAAGATATGATCTTAGACGAAGTTGCTGAATTCGTTTTAGGTAAATAATGTATAAAGGAAATCACTTTTACTTCGGTAAAGGTGATTTTTTCTTTTTATAAAGGTAATTAATACAGTCTTTCATTTCTTTCTGTTTCTCATTTCGTTTATAATATAAAGTAAGAATGTAGTAAAGAAAGGGGGATGTCGGAAAGTGGTATATTTAAACGACAAACTCAGCGAAACAAAAGTGTTTAAAGACCCAGTACATAAATATGTGCACGTGCGTGATCGTGTTATTTGGGATTTAATCGGAACGAAAGAATTTCAACGCTTGCGCCGTATTAAGCAGCTTGGAACGACATTTTTTACATTTCACGGTGCAGAGCATAGTCGCTTTACTCATTCGTTAGGTGTATACGAAATTATTCGTCGTATGATTGATGATGTATTTGATGGCAGACCAAATTGGAATGCTGAAGATAGATTGTTATGTTTATGTGCGGCATTACTTCATGATGTCGGCCACGGCCCATTTTCTCACTCGTTTGAAAAAGTATTTTCATTAGATCATGAGAAATTTACGCAAAAGATTATTGTTGGCAATACGGAGATTAATGATGTATTAAGTCGTGTTGATAAGGAGTTTCCACAAAAGGTAGCAGATGTAATTGCAAAAACGTCTACTAATAAATTAGCGATTAGTATGATTTCGAGCCAAATTGATGCGGATCGTATGGATTATTTATTAAGAGATGCTTATTTCACAGGCGTAAAGTACGGAAACTTCGATATGGAACGTATACTGCGTGTAATGCGTCCGTATGGGAATCAAGTAGTCATTAAAAATAGTGGTATGCATGCTGTTGAGCATTACATTATGAGTCGTTATCAAATGTATTGGCAAGTATATTTCCACCCGGTAACGCGAAGTGCAGAAGTTATTTTAACGAAGATTTTACACCGTGCGAAATCACTGCACGAGAAGTATTATACATTTAAAAATCATCCTGTTCATTTCTATTCTTTATTTGAAGAAGAAGTAACAGTAGAGGATTATTTAAAGTTAGACGAGAACGTTATGTATTACTACTTCCAAGTATGGCAGGAAGAAGAAGATCCAATTTTAAGCGATTTATGCCGTCGTTTTATGAATCGAAATCTATTTAAATATGTAGAGTTTACAGATAAACACGGTTTAGATAATTGGATGGAATTAAGTAGTTTATTTAAAAAGATTGGACTTGATCCGGAGTATTATTTAGTAGTTGATTCAACATCAGACTTACCGTATGACTTTTATCGTGCAGGAGAAGAAGAAGAGCGTTTGCCAATCCTACTTCTTATGCCAAACGGAGAGCTTAGAGAGCTTTCACGTGAATCGGATATTGTTGAGGCGATTACAGGTAAGAAAAGAACGGACCAAAAGCTATTCTATCCACATGATTTAATCTATGAAGATGGAAGAAAAGGAAAATATAAAGAGAGAATTATTGAGTTGTTAGAAGGAAAGAAATAAGAAGCAGCTAGTGGCTGCTTCTTATGAAAAACTTGAAATTATTTGTCGCTTAAGCGTTTTCCGCCAACTGCATAATGGTTTTTAGACATTTCTTCGATGAAAACAACGATGTTTTCTTCAGGAGCACCAGTTGTTTCGCTTACTGCTGCTGTTACTTTCTCAGCAAGAGCTTTCTTTTGTTCTTCTGTGCGTCCTTCTAGCATTTTCACTGTTACGTATGGCATGTACAATCGCTCCTTTTATGTAAGTTACACTCTTATTATAGCGGATTATGGGGAAGAACAATCGAAAAAACAAATAATTTCTTTTTTTGACATATGGAAGAGGAGATGAAGTATGGATCAGTTATTTAGATATCCATTGCACGAAATTCCGTTAGTAGCAATGGCAATTATTATTGCACTATCCGTTCACGAATTTGCACATGCATATGTTGCATATAAATTTGGAGACGATACAGCAAAGAGACAAGGGCGTTTAACGTTATCACCGATGGCCCATTTAGACCCTATCGGTTTGATTGCAGTATTAATTCTTGGATTCGGTTGGGCAAGACCAGTTCCTGTTAATCCATATAACTTTAAAAGACCGCGTCTGGCAGGTATATTAGTTTCAATTGCAGGGCCGATTAGTAACTTAATTTTAAGTGCAATTGGTTTAATTATTTGGTATAGCTTATTAAAATTTGGTGTATTATACTCAATTCCATCTGCAGTGGCAGATACGTTAGCTCAATTTTTCCAGATTTTTATTATGCTGAATATCGTTTTACTTGTATTTAACTTATTACCAATCCCGCCACTTGATGGATATCGAGTTATGGAAGATTTAGCGCCAGCAAATATTCGCGCGAAAATGACACAGTATGAAAAATACGGGGCAATTGCGTTATTAATTCTTGTTATTACACCGCTTAGTAATTATACAATTCAACCTATTTTTCAGGTAGTTATTCCGCATGTATTTGTATTTTTAGATAGCATCATTGCGCCTATTTTTGGCCTTTTATAATTTTTAAGTGAGGAGGATTTTACATATGACAGAGAAAAAGAAAAAAATCGGTTTTAATATCGTGAAAAATGATTCAACAGATGGACATGGTGGATTTGGTGTTGGGGCATTAAGCTTAGAAAACATTTCACCTGTATTTGTTGATGTACTAGAGAAGACTGCATTCGTTGATATCGGTGCGATGCATGCGCGTAGTACAGTAGAAAAAGGTATTAAGTTTTTAACAAATAAAGATGAAGTTCCAAACGGAAAACCATTTTGGCTTGTTTGGGTAACAATTGAAAGAACTGCGACAGGTGCGTATTACGCAGGTGTAACAGCTTGTGAAATGACAGTTGATCGTGAGATTCGCCGCGGATATAAATCACTTCCAGAACACGTAAATAAAATGGATAAATCATTGAAGCGTCACATTATGGTTGACCATATGGATGAATCATCTAAAAAGGTACTTGGTACGTTCTTGAAAGAACATAATGAAGCGATTTGGAACGAATCTAGTGAAGAATTGCGCCGTGCATTATTAAGTGAATAAAAAATAGCTGACGGGTGCCCGTCAGCTATTTTTTTTACCAAGGAAGATATTTTTTCCACCAACTTGTTTTTTTCTTTTCTTCAGTCGTTTTTTCAAATTCTTCTTTATCATCGACGTGATCCATACAATATTCAGTCGGTTCGGTACCTTTAGCGAAATACATTTTCACAGAAATAGGACAATTTTTTGTAGCAATTTTACCGTTCTCTGGATTGATATTAACCGCTACGACGTCACTTGGTTGTTTAAATTCTTTTTTAGGCTGTCCATCTAAGCCTTTCTCCATCGTATCAGTCCATATTTTCTTCGCATATCCTTGTTCTGCTACGTTTGAAATAGATTTAGGTTGATCATATCCGACCCATACACCTGTTACGATTTGCGGAGTAAATCCGATCATCCAACTATCCGTTTCAGTAGAACCAGATTTGCCGGCATATGTTCTTGATAATTTTGATAACATCGATTGGCCAGTTACAGCAGCATAGCTGCTTAGTTTCTTATTAAACATACCAGTCATCATTTCTTCCATTACAAACGCTTTGCTCTTGTCGAGAACTTGTTTACTCTCTAAATGAGCATCGTATAATATATTTCCTTCATGATCCATAATGCGGCGAATGAAAGTAGGTTTTACTTCTTTTCCACCGTTTGCGAACATGCTATAAGCGTTAACCATTTCAATTGGTTTTACTGGTGATGTACCGAGAGCTAGAGAAGGCACATCTTTTAATGCACTTTTAATTCCAAATTGTTTCGCTGTTTTTGCTAGCGTGTCATCTCCTAAAAACAAATTCGTTTTCACAGCATAAATGTTATCAGAGACTGCGAGAGCTTGTGCCATCGTTACGAAATCATCTGCATAATAATCTTTATAGTTCTTCGGTTTATACTTTGAAACGCCGTCACCTAGGGTGAATACAGTATATTCGCTTTTTAAGCGCGTAGCAGGCGTGAATCCTCGTTCTAATGCCGCATAATATAGAAATGGCTTAAATGTAGAACCAGGCTGACGAATGGCTTGTGTAGCCCTGTTAAATTGACTCATATTATAATCAGTTCCACCAACAAGAGCAGCCACTTCACCTGTCGTTGGATTCATAGAGACGAGAGCAGTTTGTATGTTTGTTGTGTCAGGTATATGATCTTTTACAGCTTGTTCTGCTACAGCTTGTAGTTTAGGGTCTAGCGTTGTATAAATTCGTAAGCCACCTCGTTGTAAAGCTTGTTCGTCTAATCCAACATCACGAAGAAGCGAAGCTTGTACAGCATCTTGGAAATATGGTGCGACCTCTGCTACTTTTTTCGTATCTAATGAGGCAAAAGTTAGTGTCTCTTTCTTCGCTAAGGTTGCTTGTTGCTTCGTAATATATCCTTGCTTCACCATTTCATCTAATATGAGAGCTTGTCGTCCTTTAGCGCGATCCTCTTTCAAAAAGGGAGAATAGACACTTGGCCCTTTCGGGATACCTGCCAGCATACTAGCTTCTGCTAATGTTAACTCTTTTGCCGTTTTATCGAAATATAGACGGGACGCAGCTTCGATGCCATAAGCGCCATGTCCGTAATAAATTGTATTTAAATATCCTTCTAAAATATGATTTTTATTATAGTTTACTTCAAGGCGGATAGTGTACATTGCCTCTAATAATTTTCGTTTCCACGTTTTATCATGATCTAAATACAGATTACGTGCGTATTGTTGTGTAATTGTACTAGCTCCTTGTACCTTTGCCATCGCTTTTAAATCAGCAACAATTGCACCTGCAATCCGTTTCACATCGAAGCCGTGATGTTTATAAAATCTTTGATCTTCAATAGAAAGGGTCGCTTCTTTTACATAAGGTGAAATTTCATTAAGAGAGACATTGTAACGTTTTTGAATTTCGTTACTTTGTCCAATAACAGTATCATCGTTTGCGTAAAAGACGCTTGTTTGCGGGACCGCAACAGGAGGAGGTCCCATAATTTTTGCAACTATAATAATAACAAAAAAAGAAAAAACGAAGAAAAGGACGCACGAAAACATTGCGGTGAAGAAAAGACGTTTATATTTTTTAAGTTTTGGATTCATAGTTTGATCCATCTTTTTTCAGCCCCTCATTAATACAAGCGTTATTGTATTAGTATTGAGGGTTTTCGTTTATTTTAAACAATGAAATTTCGAAAATAAAAAGCTCCTTCCATTAAGAAAGGAGCTCAAAGGCACGTGCTGGCCAATCGGTAATGATGACATCTACACCATAATCAATCATAGTTTGTAAATCTTTGTATTCGTTAATTGTATATGGACGGAAAACATATCCTTGCTCTTGTGCTAACTGCACAAATTCTTTCGTTAATAACTGGAAGTTTGGATGTAATCCACTTGCTTCTCTATGTTTTGCTTCGGAAATTGGATCAGTAAGTGGTGTATCATATAAAATTGCTCTTGGGATTTCAGGAGCAATTTCTGCTAATAATGAAACAGAGTCATGGTTAAATGATGAAAATACAATTTGATTAGAAAGATGATATTCACGCACAAGTGCAACAGCTTTTTCCTCAATATTTGGGTAATGAATAACATCTGTCTTTAATTCAATATTTAGTTGTAAGTTCGTTGTGGAAAGCCAAATGAAAACCTCACGCAACGTTGGGATTTTTGCTTCATGGAAAGAAGGGTCTTTATAGCTACCAGCGTCCAATAATTGTAGTTCCTCTACCGTTTTTTCAGAAACAAGTCCAACGCCATTTGTTGTACGATCGACGGTTTCATCGTGAATTACGACAAGTTCACCATCTTTTGATAAGTGGACATCGAGTTCAATTCCGTGAGCACCAATGCGTTCTGCTTCTTGGAAGGCAATCATCGTATTTTCGGGATGTGTTCCTTTTACTCCGCGGTGAGCGAAAATAAGTGGTTTACTCATGTGAAATTCTCCTTATTATCTCTTTTCTTTTATTATGAAACTGCTTTAGGGAAAATACAATTGAATATGACAAACATTTACAAAAGTCTAACAGTTGCAGGAAAGTTAACGTTAACGTAAAATGTAATAATCAAGTGAAGGGAGGAATAAACATGTATAAAATTGATGAAGTAACAAAGCAAGTCGGTTTAACAAAACGTACACTTCGTTATTATGAGGAAATTGGTTTAATTCATCCCCCAGAACGTAGTGAGGGAAATATCCGTCTGTATACGGATGAGGATATTGCCAGAATTAAAAGAATTGTAGAAGCGAAAGAAGTGCTAGGAATCACACTTCAAGAAATGCAGCATTTCTTATCACTAAAAGAAAGAATGGAGCAAAGAAGAAATAGCGAAAATCCTCGTGATCGTGAAGTGATTCAAGAAATTAAAGATATGCTTGAAAAACAAGTGCAAACGTTAGACGAAAAAATGGAGCAAATGCAACGTGTAAAGGCAGAACTAGAAGATAGTTTACATCGTGCAGTAACATTTTTAGAGAGCACAAAAGGAGAGTAATCAAAATGGAGAGCAAACAAAAACTAGGGAGATTGATTACAGTGGTGGCTACCTTCCTTGCCTTTTCGGGTATAGGAGTAGTCGACCCAATTTTGCCGATTATTGCAGAGAAAATTGGTGCATCGCATTGGCAAGTTGAAATGTTATTTACCGCTTATATTTTAACGATGGCAATTATGATGTTACCAGCTGGTATATTTGCATCGAGATTTGGTGATAAACGGATGATGACAATCGGTCTTGCGATTGTGACTGTATTTGCGTTTATATGTGGTATGTCACAAACGATTGCTCAATTATCTCTTTTCCGCGCTGGATGGGGATTAGGGAATGCGATGTTCTTCGCGACGGCGATGACTTTATTGATTGCATTAAGTAAAGAAGTTCATGAAGCAGTAGGATTATACGAAGCAGCTATCGGCTTAGGTATGGCTGGCGGACCGTTATTAGGCGGGATATTAGGTGGTCATTCTTGGCGTTATCCGTTTTTCGCGACGAGTATTTTAATTTTCTTAGCATTTATTTTAGTATTCTTTTTTGTAAAAGAACCAGAACGAAAAGTGAAGCGTAAGGCTGCTGGCGTAGGGGAATTACTTAACTTGGTGAAGTATAAACCATTTATGCAAGGTGCCATTTCAGGGATGCTATACTACTACGGATTTTTTGTCGTGTTAGCATATTCACCACTTATTATGCATTTATCAGCTATTCAATTAGGCTTTGTATTTTGCGGATGGGGACTCGCGTTAGCTTACGGTTCTGCAATTTTAGCACATAAGCTAGAAGGGAAATATGAACCAAAAACATTATTGAAGGGTAGTTTACTCGTATTTGCGATTTTCTTAATTGCACTATTCTTTGTGAAAATTATGTGGTTACAAATTACTCTTATCGTTTTATCAGGATTGGCGTCTGGCTTAAACAATGCATTATACACAAGTTATGTAATGGATATTTCACCTTATGAAAGATCTGTTACGTCAGGTGTTTATAACTTTGTTCGTTGGTTAGGTGGTGCGATTGCTCCGATTTTATCAGGAATTATCGGTCATACTGTTTCACCACAAAGTCCGTTTTTAGTAGGTGGAATTGTGGTGTTAGTTGGTTGTATTATGATCCTAATTCCAATTCGTAAACCAGTAGAAATAGAGACAAAAGCCCTTTCTTAAGAAAGGGTTTTCTTTCCTTTTACGGTGCAAACCCTTTCCGCACATATGTTAGAACCCTCTGACTAAAATATATTTTCGGTATTTTTGTACTTTTAACTATACATTTTGGATGTTTTGTTTTATTTTTGTTAGGGGACATTAATGATGTCCCTATTATAAATTTGCATTGAAAGGCGTGATTGTACGATGGAACTATGGTTCACTGAAAAACAAACAAAACATTTTGGGATTACGGCGCGTATTAACCGCACATTACATACGGAGCAAACAGAATTCCAAAAACTTGATATGGTTGAAACGGAAGAGTTCGGAAACATGCTTATTTTAGATGGCATGGTTATGACAACAGAAAAGGACGAGTTCGTTTATCACGAAATGGTAGCGCACGTACCTTTATTTACACATCCAAACCCTGAAAACGTATTAGTTGTTGGTGGCGGTGATGGTGGTGTTATTCGTGAAGTGTTAAAACACCCAAGTGTAAAGAAAGCAACTCTTGTTGAAATCGATGGAAAAGTAATTGAGTACTCTAAACAATACTTACCATCAATTGCAGGCGCATTAGATAATGAGCGTGTAGAAGTAAAAGTAGGAGACGGTTTCCTACATATCGCAGAAAGCGAAAATGAATACGATGTAATTATGGTAGATTCTACTGAGCCAGTAGGACCAGCAGTAAACCTATTTACAAAAGGCTTCTACGCTGGAATTTCAAAAGCGTTAAAAGAAGATGGTATTTTCGTTGCACAAACGGACAACCCTTGGTTCACACCAGAGTTAATTACAACTGTGTTTAAAGACGTAAAAGAGATCTTCCCAATCACTCGTTTATACACAGCAAACATTCCAACTTACCCAAGTGGTCTTTGGACGTTCACAATTGGATCTAAAAAACATGATCCATTAGAAGTAAGTGAAGAGCGTTTCCACGAAATCGAAACGAAATACTACACAAAAGAATTACACAATGCAGCATTCGCATTACCGAAATTTGTTGGCGATTTAATTAAGTAAGAGAATTGTATCAAACAAATAAAGTGTAAGTAGCTCATTTAAGGTGTTTGTCCAGAAGACTTGAACATGCTAGCTACTTACACTTCTGTAAAGAAAATCGTCTTCTTGTTGTTAAAAAGAAGACCCGGTAAATCGAGAAAGAGGAGCAATTTGCTCCAAATTTGAGAAATAGTGAAAGGTTGGGATACCTTAAGTTCCACATAAGGAGGAAAAGAATATGCGTTTTGATGAAGCTTATTCAGGTAAAGTATTTATTAAAAGTCATCCAAGTTTTGAAGAGTCAAAGGTAGTTATTTATGGGATGCCTATGGATTGGACAGTAAGTTACCGTCCGGGATCTCGTTTTGGCCCTGCACGTATTCGTGAAGTATCAATCGGTCTTGAAGAATATAGTCCGTATTTAGATCGTGAACTAGAAGAGGTAAAATATTTTGATGCGGGTGATATCCCATTACCATTCGGAAACGCACAACGCAGCTTAGACATGATTGAAGAGTATGTATCAAAACTTTTAGATGCCGATAAGTTTCCACTAGGTCTCGGCGGTGAGCACCTAGTGTCTTGGCCAATTTTTAAGGCAATGGCAAAAAAATATCCGGATTTAGCAATCATCCACATGGATGCTCATACTGATTTACGTGAATCGTATGAAGGGGAGCCTTTATCCCACTCTACACCAATTCGTAAAGTGTGTGATTTAATTGGTCCGGAAAACGTATATTCTTTCGGAATTCGTTCTGGAATGAAGGAAGAATTTGAATGGGCGAAAGAAGTAGGTATGAACTTATACAAATTTGACGTATTAGAACCGTTAAAAGAAGTATTACCGAAACTTGCTGGCCGCCCAGTCTATGTCACAATCGACATTGATGTATTAGACCCAGCTCACGCTCCAGGAACAGGAACGTTAGAAGCTGGCGGTATCACATCTAAAGAATTATTAGATTCCATCGTAGCAATTGCAAATTCAAATATAAATGTAGTTGGAGCAGACTTGGTAGAAGTAGCTCCAGTCTACGACCATAGTGATCAAACACCAGTCGCAGCAAGCAAATTCGTGCGGGAAATGCTGCTCGGTTGGGTGAAATAAAAGTGAAGCCGACTGTTTAGGCTCGGTGGATAAGGTTCTTTCCTGCAAAAGGCGCTTTTTGCCTCGAAGGAAGAAGCGAAGCCACCGATCATTCTAGCCGCTGCAGCTAGATAAAGTAAAAGCCCTCTATATGATTAGAGGGCTCTTATTTTTTCGTTATGTGTCGGTAAGTCGATATATTAAAAAAATCGCTGATATAATTCGAGTTGCGCCGATATATTAAAAAAATCGCCGATATAATTCGAGTTGCGCTCATATATTAAAAAACCGCCGATATAATTTCATTTACCGTTACGCGATACAAAAAAGAGCTATTCCTAAACGATGGGAATAGCTCTTTTTCTTATGCAACCTTCTCTTCCGAAGTAACTCCGCGAATTTCATCAGCAGAGCGGATCGGATATTTACGGAACACAATAGATCCGATGTATCCGACAATAGTGGTAACGATCCCACATAATATAGCAGCAATTGTTACTTTTACAACGTCATTAAATCCGAATAAGACAAGAAGTCCTGGGATTGGTGATGCTGTTCCTGGTGCATTATTAACGAGCTGGAACAGAGAGGTAATAATACCAGCAAGTGCACCGCCAACGAAGTTTGTCGCATAAATTGGAATCGGATTTGCTGAAACAACATCGGCTTGTGTTAAAGGCTCGATTGCTACAGCAATTGTATCTTTCTTTGAACAAATTTTTAAGCGTTTAAAGAAAATAAAGTTCATTGGGGCTGAAGCTGCTACAGCCAGACTACCAATTGCCATTGGTAAACCTGTTAATCCAAGCATTGCAGTTAGTGCCATAGAACTCAGTGGAGAGGTAGAAATAACTGTTATTAATCCACCAAGCATAATACCCATAATGATAGGACTTTCTGTAGTTGCAACTGAAATCATAGAACCGATTTTACCAAGTGTGGCGTTAACGAGCGGATCCATAAGCATTGCCATTCCGCGTGAGATTGGTGCAGCGATAAATAGGATTGCTAAAAATTCCACACCAGCTGGTAATTTCTTTTCGAGAAATTTCACGACGAAGGCACAAACGTATCCAGCGAAAAATCCTGGTAAAATACCAAATCCACTAGTAGCGATACCAATTAAAACAGCATATACGGGGGAAACACCGATTGCTAATGCGACTAAAATCGCTGCTGCGACACCGCTCATACTACCGGAAGCTTCTCCTACTGATTGTAAAAAGTCATTATGAAACATTTCTCCACCTATATAACGGTGAAATGCTTCAATAAGAAAACTTGCAATTGCTGCATTAGCTAAAGCGCCCATCGCCTTCATTCCGTAAGGCGCACGGTAACTGAAAAGTGTAAATAGACAAAGTACAACAAGTAATAGTGCTAAACCTTGCAAGATAGCCATTTGAAAACTGTCTCCTTTGATTTTTGTAATAAAAATTCGTATCATTCAATAATAATATAAAAGTGTATGAAACGGAAAAATTTTTTCTTGGGAACTGGTTGTAAGAAAAAATCCCTTACAATAATGTAAGGAAAGTGTAAGACTTTTAGATAGAGTATAGTATGCTCTTTTCCGTATAATACAAGTATAGATATAATACTAGCGAGAAAGAAGTGCAAACAGGAGGTTCATGTATGAAATTGGTAATTAAAGTTTTAGCTGTATTCGCCATTATTCTAGGTGGAACAGCGTATTATTTGAACACAAAAACAGAAGGTGTACATGCTTTTGTAGACAACTTCTTTTCAAATAAAGAAATACAAGATTATTATGCGGTTATAGATAAAGGTGAGAAAAAAGACGGAGAATACTTGTATACTTTTAAAGGGTATACAGAAGATGGAAAGTTACAGGTTATTAAAAGAATGATGAACCGTGAATTGCATACGGGGGCGTTTATAAAAATTTATGCAAAAGGTATGCAAGGAAAAGGATGGGCTGAAATCCCGAAAGAATCCATTCCGCAAAAAGCGTTGGAAAAAATAGAAAAACCATAAAAGGAGCGACTCATTCGCTCCTTTTTTAGTACGTTAAAATAGTGATAGATGTCTTCTCTTTGTGAGAAATAATTTTTGCATGTCCACCAATTGGAAAAGTGAAAATCGGGGTTGTATGCCCGAAACTTGCGTTTGCAATGATAGGGATATGTGCAAGTTCAGGTTTTGAAGCAATCATTTCTTGAATGTCTTCTATCGTACATTCTGCACCTTTTTGCATCTTTCCTATAACGATTCCCTTTATGTGTTCAAAACCTTGCTGCTGCATAAGGGAATGTAAATAACGATCAAAAGTTTTAAGAGTAGATGTTCCAGTTAAACTATCTTCTTCAATAAATAAAATTTTCTCCTTTAAATTTGGCATATATGGTGTACCTTGCAGTAAGTTAAATGTGCTCATATTGCCACCGATAATATCTCCCGTAGCTTCTCCTTCTTGAATTGAAACATATCCTTCATTTTTAATAAATTCTCGATTTTCCTGATCTATATACCAAGAATCATCGCTCCATGTTTCAGATGGAAGGACTTCAATAGGCTCATTAGAAGTTAAGCACTTTAAAAAGTAATCGGTTGTATACCCGAGCCCTTTCTCCATTCCAAACGAAGAGAAATGGGGTCCTGAATATGTAACAAGCCCTGTTTTTGCGTAAATTGCATTATTTAAGGCAGTAATATCAGAATAACCACAGAAAAATTTCGGGTTTTCACGAATTAAATCATAATCGAGATGTTTCAATAAACCATTTGAGTTGTATCCGCCAAGTGTAGTTAAAATAGCTTTTACATTAGAGTCTCGAAATGCTTCATGGAGGTCTTGAATGCGGGAAGAAATAGAGGAGGAAGCAAATCGATCTATCTCATCAGCATATTTTGAGAATGTAACTTGAAAGCCCATGTCAGTTAATCTTTTTATAGCAAGTTTTCTATTTTCATTTGAGACAATACTTAAACTACACGATGGTGAAATCACTCGTATTTCAGCACCCTTTTTTAACTTTGTTGGTATCACTACATTCACCTCTTTAATTGAAAGAATATTTAGATTTAAAAAATATTTTATCATATGAAATAAAGTAGAAGTGAATTATTTTTTGAAATGGAGTTTTCCTGATTTTTCAGCAGACAGACAGAGTCTTTTTTTGATATGATAGGAAAAGTGATTTATTATAAGTAGTATTTAATATCTATAACATTTGAAAGGTGTGCAAGACGTGGAGAAACAACTTGCAGGCTTGCCGGTACACGTTCATTTCGTAACAGAAATCCGTGAAGGGGCGAGGAAGGAAACCGTTGCTTTTGAAGCAAATGGTCAATACTATGTAAAAGGTCAAGGTACATATGTAACATTCCAGGAGCCGAACGAACAAGGCGAAGTGAAAACAATTATTAAAATTCAAGATGAACAAGTTCTCATTATGCGTTCAGGTGCTGTTTCTATGCGTCAGACGCATGTGAAAGGTGAATGGACAACTGGTACGTATACGAGTGAACTTGGTACGTTTGCATTGCAAACAAAGACTGATAACGTTCTTTTTAAATGGTCGGATGAAAAGAAAAAAGGACAACTCTTCTTAACGTACGCATTGCTTCTAAGTGAACAAGAAGCTGGCAGATATACTATTACAATTAATTTGAAGGAGGCAAAATAATGAATTCCTTAGAACAGGTAAAAGGATTGATTAAAGAAGAAATTCAGGCTGCTGTATTAAAGGCAGAATTAGCGACAGAAGAACAGATTCCAAACGTTGTATTAGAATCTCCAAAAGATAAAACAAATGGTGACTTCTCTACAAATATGGCAATGCAACTTGCACGCGTTGCGAAAAAAGCACCTCGTATGATTGCAGAAGAACTAGTTGCAAACTTCGATAAAGCAAAAGCTTCTATTGAAAAAATCGAAATCGCTGGTCCTGGTTTTATTAACTTCTATATGGATAATAGCTACTTAACAGATTTAATTCCAACAATCGTAAACGCTGGTGAAGCTTACGGTGAAACGAATACTGGTAAAGGTGAAAAAGTACAAGTTGAGTTCGTATCTGCGAATCCAACAGGTGACCTTCACTTAGGACATGCACGTGGTGCGGCAGTAGGTGACACTTTATGTAACCTATTAGCAAAAGCAGGCTATGATGTATCTCGTGAGTACTACATTAATGACGCTGGTAACCAAATTCATAACTTAGCTCTTTCTGTTGAAGCTCGTTACATGCAAGCTTTAGGCTTAGAAAAAGAAATGCCAGAAGACGGATACCATGGTGCGGATATCATTGGAATTGGTAAACGTTTAGCAGAAGAATTCGGTGATCGTTATGCGAAAGCTGATGAAAAAGAAAGCTATGAATTCTACCGTGAGTACGGTTTAAAATATGAATTAGCAAAACTTCAAAAAGACTTAGAAAGCTTCCGCGTTAAATTTGATGTATGGTTCTCAGAAACATCATTATACAAAAACGGGAAAATTGATCAAGCACTTGCTGTATTAAAAGAGCGCGACGAGATCTTTGAAGAAGACGGTGCAACTTGGTTCCGTTCAATGACTTACGGTGACGATAAAAACCGTGTATTAATTAAAAATGACGGTTCTTACACATACTTAACGCCAGATATCGCGTATCATCGTGATAAATTAGAGCGTGGTTTCGATAAGTTAATTAACATTTGGGGTGCTGACCATCACGGTTATATTCCACGTATGAAAGCTGCTATTCAAGCACTTGGTTACGATAAAGACACGCTTGAAGTAGAAATCATCCAAATGGTACAACTGTATCAAAATGGTGAAAAAATGAAAATGAGTAAGCGTACGGGTAAAGCAGTTACACTTCGTGAGCTTATGGAAGAAGTAGGCGTGGACGCAATGCGTTACTTCTTCGCAATGCGTAGCGGTGACTCTCATTTAGACTTCGATATGGACTTAGCTGTATCAAAATCTAATGAAAACCCAGTATACTATGCACAATACGCTCACGCTCGCGTATGCAGCATCCTTCGCCAAGGTGAAGAATTAGGATTAGCTACAGGCGGAGATGTGAACTACAAACTTGTTACTTCTGAAAAAGAAGTAGAGTTACTGAAAAAACTTGGTGAATTCCCAGCGGTAGTTGCGGATGCAGCACAAAAACGTCTACCACACCGTATTACAAACTATGCATTTGAATTAGCAGCAACATTACACAGCTTCTACAATGCAGAAAAAGTATTAAACCAAGATAATTTAGAATTAAGTAAAGCTCGTTACGAGTTAATGAAAGCAGTACGCACTACACTTCAAAATGCATTAGCAATCGTAGGAGTATCTGCACCAGAAAAAATGTAATAAAGAAAAGCGGAAGCGGCTCGTTTAGAATAGGAGGGGGATGGAGCTCCTGACAGAGAGGCGTACTTTGCCTCGGAGGAAGGCGCGAAGCCACCGAGTATTCTAGCCGCTGAAGCTGGACAATAAAGAAAAGCGGAAGCGGACTTTCGTTTTTAAATAAAAGGCAATCACACGATGTTGTGATTGCCTTTTTATGTGGAGATAATAAAAAAATAAAATTTTATCAAACAAAAAGGGAATTTGCGTCGTCTTATATAAATGACAGGAGGCTTATGATGGAAGAAAAGGTAGAAGAATTAATTGATATATATAAGAAGCAAATATATTCCTTATGCTATAAGTTAGCAAAGACGAAAGAAGACGCGGAAGATATTTTTCAAGAGACATGGATAAAAGTTTTTTCATCGCGGCACCAACTTTCTTACGTGGAGAATTATAAAAAATGGATTACTACAATTTGTGTTCGTACGTTTTATGATTTTTATCGTAAGAAAAAAAGGTGGAAAGATCGAATATTGGATTTGTTTCATAAAGAGGATAGTGGAGAAATAGATTTCGCAGATGATGTGAATATATCAGAAGAATTTATTCAAAAAGTGGAAGCGGAAATGATACGGGAATTTATACAGCTATTGAATGAAAAATATAAAACCGTGCTCGTACTCTACTATTATGAACAATACTCTTATAAAGAAATGAGCGAAATATTAAATACACCGATTGGTACGGTAAAGTATCGGCTTAATTATGGGAAAAAGAAAATGCGAGAACATTTGGAGGGGTTCGTTCATGAAGGAAGATAAATTTGAACAGAAAATAAAGAGCAGTTTAGCAGAAGAGATAACTCCAAGCGAAGAGCTAATAAATAACACGAAGCAGGGCGTGCGAAAGGCTCAGAAGTTAGAGAGGAAATGGATGATTTGTATTCACACCATTTGGATTGTTTTGTTAACAATTGTTATAGAACAATTTGTCACTCATTTGGATTATAAAATTCCTATGTTAATAGCCATTGTGATTATGATGCATGTATACATTCCGATATATGTTGTAATACAGTCATTTTTAAAGAAGGAGTATAAATTACATGAAAGAGTTCGCTAATCCGTTTGTACTATTTGAAGTAGCTGGAGTGACGATGTTTTTAGCTTTTATAGCACTTTTAATATGTGTTGCATCATGGGTATATACAGATGCTAAAGCACATCAAATGAGTAAAGGATGGAGTGTCTTAGCGGTTATATTTCCATTTTTTATCGGTTTTTTGTTATATATGGTAAGAAGAAGTAAAAAGAAAGTTGAAGGAGAATATAAGATGAACTTCGTTAAAAAACAGAAAGTAACATTAGTTGCGATATTGGCAAGTACAATGTTTGTATTACTTAGTGGTTTTGCTTTTGCACAAACGTTAAATGACGCGTGGAAAGCAGGAGATATATATTTAGAAAATGAGAAGCAAGGGGAGACAAGTTACGAGGCGAAATTCTCATCATGGGATATTGCCGGTAAAGATATTGAACTTCAGTATGAGAAGGACACAGAAGTGACATTTTCTTATGAGACAGATGCAAAACGAGGGAACTTATGCTTTAGCGTGTATGAAAGACGAGGAGAAGGTATAAAAGAGTTAAAGGAAATCTGTGAATCGAAAAAAGGTAGTTTTACAGTTACTTTAAAAGCAAATGAAGAGTATGTATTGAATATAAGCGGATTAAAAGTGAAAGATGGATTCGTAAAAGTGAATTGGCAAGAGAAATAAAAGGGGCCCTATAAAGGACCTCTTTTTTATTGAATAGTATAAGTAACAGAAAAACTAACAGGACTATAGTAAACGTAAGGTGCATGAAATTGAACATACATATTTCCATCTGTTTTTGCAGTGAAAATTCGGCCGTAACCATCAGAATAACGTCCAATTAGGTTATGATTTGAGTCATAAACACTGTAACTAGGAGTTTTGCTGTTAGGATGAATTGTTAGTTCTTGTCCTTTTTGAAGGAAAATAGGTTCTTGTTCAGAACTACCTCCAGTTTGCAAAGAATAAAATTTTGTAAAGCTTTGTTCTTGAGCGGCAGCAGCGACTTTTGTTTCAGGAATAAACGCAGTAGCTCCAGTAATTCCTGCTAAAGTTAATGCACCTGCTAAAATCATTTTTTTCATAATAGAAAAAGCCTCCTTATTAGTTGTAATCGGTGTTGTTACAGTTAATATTGTATACGATAATGGGTAGGATAAAATATGCTTTTATGCATATATATTTTTTCTCAATAAAAGACCACCGATAAAATCAGTGGTCTTTTAAATGATTAAGCAGCTTTCTGTTCAGTTTGAGGAACAGGTTTTTGAAGCGAGTTATAAACTCCTGTTCCGATAACGTCTAATGCCATTCTCATTCGTTCAGGTGAAATGTTTTCTAATACGTTATCTTGAGGTGTATGGTATACCTTCTCAATATGATAGATTAATGGATTCCAACTATCGACACCCATCCAAATGAATAGAGCAGCAGGAATACCAGCTTCAGCAAATGGAACATGATCACTAGAACCGAATTTACCTTGTAGGACGAGGTCATTATTTAGTTGTTTACCTGCTTGCAAGGCAGCGTCTGTTACAAAGTTTGTAGAGCCATCAGGTGTCATAGCGTATAAATTCTTTGCTTTATCATAATTTGTTGCAACCATGTCGGCGTTAAAGACACCTAAAATACGGTCGCGTTCTTTCTGGGATAGACTATTCACGTAATAATCCGAACCAAGTAATCCAGTTTCTTCAGAACCAAAGGTAATAAAGCGAATTTCTTTATCAGTTTCTACATTTTGAAAAGCACGAGCTAGTTCTAATACTAATCCAGTTCCAGAAGCATTATCATTTGCGCCAGGTGCTCCGACAACACTATCATAGTGCGAGCTTACAACGACTGCTTTCTCATTACCTGTACTCTTTTTTGGTTTCTTTTTGGCGATAACATTTAGAGATGTTAATTTAGATTCATGTCTCGCTTTTAGGGAAAGAATTGTTGTCCCTTTTTTAGCGATTTCTTCTTTAAATGCATTTCCTTGCGCATAAGCAAGACCAAAGACAGGGATAGACTGCTTTTTCGTTAGGCGGGGATTGAAGGTTTGTCCATAATTTCCGCGTCCGCCAATTAAACTGTATAAAAGAACACCTTTTGCACCTTTGCTAACAGCATTTTCAACTTGTTTATTATAGTCTGTAACTGTCGTTCCTCTTTCAAATAAAACAATTTTACCGTTTACTTCATTTGGAATATCTTCTAATTTTGTCCCACCTTGAACAAAGATAAGGGGAGCTGTAACAGCTTCTGTAGAAATGAGTGCATTAGGAGCAGCACCAGCTTGCCAATTACGTTTTGTTGATAGTGGTGATTCAATGAATCCAATGTATTGATCGGGCACCTGAAATGGTTGATATTCTACATCATAGCCCATTGATTTAAGATGCATACCAATGTAACGAGAAGCCCATTCTTCGGATTTTGTTCCACCGGGGCGAGGACCAATTGTTTCAGATAAGAAACGAACATGTTCAATCGCGCGGTTTGGATCAATCTGTTTTGTAATAGATGGAGTTTGTGTAACCTCTGACGTGGAATCCGCTTTTGCTTGCCCAATTGGAGCTAAGCTAACAGCGAGTGATACAGCAAGCAAAGAGCTTACTATTTTTTGTTTCAATGATTTTCTCATTTTTTCCTCTCCTATTCTTCTATTCTCTGTGACTGACAAAAGAAGACGGATAATGACTTTATTTTACCTTCGAGTCTTTTATTTTTCAATATTCTGACATTGAGAAATAAAAACAATATATGCATATTTGCATATTTTTGAGGAAGATATGTATGCTATCATTTTAAACGAAGGTTCGCTTTCTACTCTGAAAGCTCCTACATTGCATGAATCTAGTGTACCCAAACTTTAGATTATGTAGAGAAATGGAACCACTGTAGGGTTTCATTTCTCATGTTTGAATCAGTTGATGGTAATTATGTTTCCGCATTTCATAATTATTATCAGTGATATATGTAAGGCATCCATATGAAAATAAGAGGCTGTTCAAAGGTTTTCCGTACTTTTGGGCAGCCTCACCCCGTTAAAAGGACGATACTTTATGTATCGTCCTTTTTGTATAAAAAAACATCCAATCAATTGAGAGATTGATTGGATGTGAAAAAATTATTAATAATTTTTTTTGCGTTTTGTAGCCAAAATACTTAATAATCCAGCTAGTAGAAGAAGGATACCTACTGTTTGTGTAGGGTCTTCTTTATGACCTGTATTTGGAAGGTGTTTATCCGTATTTCGATCATCTTGCTGTTTGTTATCTGTTTTATTCGATGTTTCTTCGGAAGTTCCGTTTTCGTGTTTCTCAGATGTTTCATTGCCTTTGTTCTCTTCTTTATTTGGAGGAGTAACTGGCTTGTCATCTCCACCTGACGAAGATTCAATCTTTTTATTTGAAACTGTAATTTGTAGTGGTGTAGCTTGGGCTTTATCAATTGTAAAGTTTATTGGTGATGCATCTAATTGATAGCCTTTAGGAGCCTGTGTTTCTACTAATTGATAATTACCAGGTTTCAAATCATTTACGATTATTTTTCCGTGTTGGTCTGTTTTTAAACCTTCTCGGATGATTTTTCCATCTTGGTCTAAAATATTGAAAATGGCACCTTCAAGTGTTCCATGGTGATCAATATCAACTTTAGTTAACTCAATTGAACCTGTTGTTAAACTATTTAAAGCTGTAACAGAGGTAATCTGAGATTGTCCTTTCGTAATTGTGAAAGGAATTGGTTTAATGTTTAAATCATAGCCAGTTGGAGCTTTCGTTTCAATGAACTGATAATCTCCCGGACGTAAATCAGAAACAGAAATCTTCCCATCTTTATCAGTAGTTAAATCAGAACGAACATCCTTGCCGTCCAGATCTACAATTTTAAAGATTGCTCCTTCAAGAGTAGTACCATCGATGTCATCAACTTTAGTTAATTCAACTGCGCCTTTAGTTAAGCTGTTAGTAGCAGTAACAGAGGCGATTTTTTCTTGTCCTTTTTTAACTGTGAACTTAATAGGTGTTTTGTTTAAGTCATAGTGTTCAGGAGCTTTCGTTTCGATAAACTCATAGTCTCCTGGCGGTAATTCATCCACAACTAAACGGCCGTTTTTATCAGTAGTTAAATCGGTACGAACATCGTGTCCATCCTTATTAACAATTTTAAATACTGCACCTTCAAGTGTTGTGTTTTGCTTGGCATCATCAACTTTAATTAACTCAACACTACCTTCCGTTAAGCTATTAATAGCTGTAACGAAGACATGCTTTGTTTGACTTCTTTCGATTGTGAACTTAATTGGTTCTTCATTTAAGTCGTAATGTTTAGGAGCTTTTGTTTCAATAAATTGATAGTCTCCTGGTTGTAAGTCTTTAGCGATGATTTTTCCGTCTTTATTGGTAACTAAATTCGTACGAATGTCGTTACCGTTCAGATCAGTAATTTTAAATACCGCACCTTCTAGCATTTCTTTCTTATCTATAGAGTCAACTTTCGTTAATTCCACGCCACCTTTTGTTAGGCCATTCTTAGCAGTAACAGAAGCGTGAGTTAGTTGACTTCTTTCGATAGTGAAGCTAATAGGTGTTTTATTTAAATCGTAATCTTTCGGAGCTTTCGTTTCAATGAATTGATAGTCTCCTGGGCGTAAGTTCGTAGCAGTAATCTTACCATCTTTATCAGTAGTTAAATCAGTGCGAACAATTTTACCTTTCGCATCGATGATGTTAAACACTGCATCAGAAAGTTTTGTATCTGGATTTATATCATCCACTTTTACTAATTCTACAGCACCTTCAGTTAAGCTATTTGTAGCAGTAACTTGGAGTTTTTCTTTTTGGCTTTTCTTAATTGTAAACTTAATAGGTGTACTATCTAATTTATAGTGTTCAGGAGCTTTCGTTTCAACAAACTGATAGTCCCCAGGACGTAAATCAGAAACAGAAATTTTTCCGTGTACATCTGTTGTAAGCTCAGTACGAATGTCGTTACCATTCAGATCAGTAATTTTAAATACCGCATCTTTAAGAGCAGTACCATCTACATCATCCACTTTAGAAAGTTCCACAGCGCCTTTCGTTAAGCTATTTGTAGCTGTAACGGAGATAGGATCAACTTGGCTCTTTGTAATTGTGAATGGAATTGGCTCTTTGTTTAAATCGTAGTGTTTCGGAGCCGTTGTCTCGATGAATTGATAATCACCAGGACGTAGGTCAGAAACGCTAATTTTACCTTGTTGATTCGTAACAAGATTTTTGCGAATTACAGTACCATTCATATCCACAATTTTAAATACTGCGCCTTCAAGAGTAGTGCCATCGACGTCATCCACTTTAGAAAGTTCCACGCCGCCTTTTGTTAAACTATTTTTCATAGTAACGGTAGCAATATCTTTTTGGCTTTTTTCAATTGTAAATATAATTGGTTTTTTGTCTAAATCATAGTGTTCAGGAGCCGTTATTTCAACGAATTGGTACGTACCAGGACGTAAGTTTTCGATAACGATTTTACCTTCACTGTTTGTTTTTAAATCTGTTTTAAGTACTTTGCCATCTTGATCTAGTAAATTAAATACCGCATCGGCAAGTTTTGTTTGAGTGTTTAAATCATCAACTTTAAGTAATTCGATACTACCTTGTTTTAAGCTATTTGTAGCAGTTAAAGAAATAGCTTTCTTCTGTCCTTTTTCAATAGTGAATTTGATTGGTGTTTCATCTAAAACGTAATGCTTCGGAGCTTTCGTTTCGATAAATTGGTAATCACCAGGACGTAGGTCGTTAATTTCGATTATTCCTTGTTCATTTGTAACAAGGTCTTTATGAACTACATCACCATTCATATTAACAATTTTAAATACTGCATCTTTAAGAACAGTGCCATCAACATCATCAACTTTAGAAAGTTTAACTGCACCCTTTGTTAAAGCATTTGTAGCAGTGACATGAAGAGTTTCAGTTTGGCTCTTTTTAATTGTAAATACGATAGGTTTTTTATCTAAATCGTAATGTTCAGGAGCAATTGTTTCAACGAATTGATACGTACCAGGACGTAGGTTTTCAACAACAATTTTACCTTCATCATTTGTTTTTAAGCCTTCTTTAACTAGCTCTCCGTCTGCATCTAATAAATTAAATACGGCGTTAGCAAGTTTTGTATTTATATCAATATCGTCAATCTTTGTTAGTTCAACGCTACCGTTTTTCAAAGCATTTTTGCCTGTAACATTGATTTCTTTCGTTTGACTTCTTTCAATTGTAAATGGAATCGTTGTTTCATCTAATACATAGTGCTCAGGAGCTTTTGTTTCAATGAACTGATAGTCTCCAGGGCGTAAATCAGAAACAGAAATTTTACCGTTTTTATCTGTAACAAGATTCGTATGAACTTCCTTACCATTCATATCAACAATCTTAAAGATTGCACCTTCGAGCATCGTACGATCGATGTCGTCAATTTTTGTTAATGTTACTGCACCTTTCTTTAAACTGTTAGTAGCAGTAACAGTAATATTCTCTTTTTGACTTTTTTCGATAGTGAACGGAATAGGGTCTTTGCTTAAGGTATAGTCTTTTGGAGCTTTTACTTCAATAAATTGATAGTCTCCAGGACGTAGATCAGAAGCAGAAATTTTACCGTTTTTATCAGTCGTTAAATCTTTGCGAATTACCTTTTTAGTATCATGAGCGTCAACGATTATAAATTCTGCACCTTCAAGAATAGTGCCATCAACATCATCAACTTTTGTTAAAGTGACGCCACCTGTAAGTAAACTGTTTTTTACAGTAACAGGGATAGGAAGATCTTCCTTACTACCTTTTTTAATTGTGAACTTAATAGGTGTTTTGTCTAATTTATAATGTTCAGGGGCTTTTGTTTCGATAAATTGATAATCCCCTGGTGCTAAATCAGGAATAACTAATACTCCGTAATCATCTGTTGTTAAATCTTTCATAATTTCTTTGCCAGTTGCATCTTGCAATGTGAATACAGCGCCGGCAAGAGCTTTACTACTTTCCACATCATCTTCTTTAATAAGTTTAACTTTTCCTTTCGTTAAACTATTTTTAAATGTAAGTGGAAGGAGTTTTTGTTGTCCTTTTTCGATTGTAAATTCAATTGGTTCTACATTTACATCGTAATAAGTTGGAGCCTTTGTTTCGATAAGCTTATAGTTACCAGGACGTAAGTCATCTACAACTAGCATTCCTTTACTATTCGTAACAAGGTCCGTACGAACATCTTCATTAGTATCTCTATTAACGATTTTAAATACTGCACCTTCAAGTGTTTCTTTTTCATCTGCAGCATTCACTTTTGTTAACTCAATACCGCCTTTTGTTAAGCTGTTTTTAGCGGTAACAGTAGCCTGAGTTGTTTGACTTTCTGTAATCGTAAATTTAATTGGTTTTGTATTTTTGTCGTAATACTTCGGTGCTGTTACTTCGATAAATTTATAATCGCCAGGGCGTAAGCCAGTAGCGATAGCTTTACCATCCGCACCAGTTTTTACATTTTCGCGAATAACTTTCTTTTCATCATTTGCATCAACAATTTTAAATACAGCACCTTCAAGAGCTGTACCATCGATATCATCAACTTTTGTTAATTCAACATCTCCTGGTTTTAAAGCATTTTCAGCTTTCACAAGTAGAGTTTCTTTCTGACTTCTATCGATTGTAAATTCAATAGGTTCTGCTCGTAAAACGTAATGTTCAGGAGCAGCTATTTCAATAAATTTATACGTACCAGGACGTAGGTTACTAACTTTAACTTTACCGTGTTTATCAGTAGTTAAGTTAGTGTGAGGGGAAACGTCATTATTATTTGTATCGACAAGTTTGAATACAGCACCTTCTAGTGGTTTTTTCTCACCAAACTCATCAACTTTTAATAATTCAACCTCGCCCGTTTTTAAGCTGTTATTTGCCGTAACAGTAGCAAGAGCTTGTTGGCTTTTATCAATTGTAAACTCGATAGGGTTTGTACTTAACATATAATCCTTAGGAGCTTCTGTTTCGATAAATTTATAAGCACCAGGCTCTAAATCTTTAACGGTAACTTTTCCATCTGAACCTGTTTTTATATTTTCACGAATTACTTGTTTCTCGTCATTCGCATCGACAATTTTAAATACAGCACCTTCAAGGGCAGTGCCATCGACATCATCGACTTTCGTTAAAGTGACACCACCTTTAATGAGGTGATTTGTCGCTGTAACAGTAAGTGCTTTCTTTTGACTTTTTATAATTGTAAACTCAATTGGTTTTTTATCTATGTCGTAATCTTTAGGTGCTTTTTCTTCGACAAATTGATAGTCTCCAGGGCGTAAATCTTTTGCTTCGATTTGTCCTTGATCATTTGTCGTTAATTTTTCATATCCACGAATTACTTTGTTATATCGATCGCGTACACTGAACTCCGCACCTGCTAAAGTTTTTCCATCTTTATCGAATTTTGTTAAAATGGCCGATCCTGGAATCAAACTGTTTGTTGCAGTTCGGTTTATTACTGTTGTTTGATCTTCTTTGATTGTGAATTGTATAGGTGTACTGTCTAATTTATAATGCTCAGGAGCAGTTGTTTCTTGTAAGTAGTAAGTTCCTGGTTTTAAATTATCTACAGTAATTTGTCCTTGATTATTTGTTGTTAATTTTTCGTGTTCTGAAATTATTTTTTTGTCTTTATCAAGTAGTGTGAAAACGGCACCTTGCAGTGTGACATTTTTATTCAGGTCATCAGACTTTGTTAAAACTACTTTACCGACAAACTTCTTATTTGCAAGTTTATATGTTGTAGTCTCTTGTGTACCAAGTTCAACAATTTTCCCTTGTTTTAAATCCCAGCTAATTACATAGCCTTCAGGAGCCTTTGTTTCTTTTAATAAATATTTATCGCGTTTTAAATTATTAAATTTAGCGATACCGTCTTTGTCTGTTGTAATTTTACGGATAACAGTTTTACCTGTACGATCGTATAAAGTAAATTCTGCCCCAGCTAATAGTGCGTTCTTATTGTCGTTATCTACCTTTATAATTTCAAGGTTTCCACGGCCTTTAGTAGCAGATCCTCCGCCTGAACCAGAAGACATTCTCACTTCAATCGTTTCAGTAGTTTCTGTGTTTTTAACTGTCAACTTATTGCCTGTGATTTTCGCTTTATTACTTACTTTTTCTTTATCGTCTGCATTAATAAGTGAGCGATATTCTAAAATATAAGCTCGATCAATTTTTTTCAAGAAGGCAATTTCGAAATGTTGCTTTCCGGTATTATTGTCTGTTGTTATTTTGAGTTTATAGTCTGTTCCTTCTTTTAATTCGTTTACTGTATCTTTTGTTAAATTTCCATATGGATCAACAGTTGTAGGATATAAGTGGAATGAATCTTCCACAATTACCTGATTTTCGGTTGGATCATCTGTTACAACGGCATCTGCAATGGTTGATTGGCTTTCGTTAATTGCGATACTCCAATTAATATAGTTGTCGTCTTGCACAGCTTTTTTAGTAACGAAGCTGCCACCTTTATTTACTTGAGTGTCACCTGTAAGGGTGTTTACGATTTTAGAGCCATCTTTTAAATCTGCCTCGTTTTTGTAGGTGCCTTGGATAAGTTCACCATCAAGGCTTGTTTTAAAGATAATATAGTAAGGTGAATTAATTGATTGTTTGAAATGAACCTTTAGGGTGTTTTTATTTTTCTCTGTAGGTTCTTCAAGTTCATATTTCTCAGTTGGTACAGCATTACCAGGTTGTGCATTATCAGGATTTCCATTTAGAATCATATCGCGCACTTCAATGGATCCAGGCACTAATTTTTGTTTATCTTGTATTACGTCTATAACATAAGGATCTTTAATCTCAACATTATTATAGTTAAAGCCTATTATCCAAGTAATTTCCTTCGTTTGGGCGTTATAAGAACCGTATTTATAACCATTTGCCTTTGTGAAAGTATCAGGATCGAAATTAGCTTCAACTTTATTTGATTGTGGATTAGAATCCGTATCTATCCAAGAAAGGTTACCTGTATTTTTAAATGAAGTTTTACCACTTTCTAGCTTTGTATAATCAAAGTCTGTCGTATATTTTACGACTAATGTCTTTGTCATATTAGACTGATACGTACCTATAAGAGTAATTTTGAAGCCTTTATCTGTTACATCTAAAACATAGTCAGTCCCAGCTTGAAGGGTATAATTTCCGTCTTTAATTTCTAGTTTCTTATCTTTTAATTGTAATCCACCATGATCAAAGGTGTCCGTAATAATCGCGTTGCTTAATGGATAGTTGTTATTATTTACTATAATTGTCCAAGTTGTTGTTTTGTCTTTATAATTTGTTTCAGCTTTATTATTAGATTTAATAATATTTTGCTGCTTGAAGCTAGCTTCATTTTCTTTACTTGAATCATTATCAGCTGTAACTTTATTTTTTACTTTTCCATCTTCTATAACTTTATTAGTTGGCTTGGTTTTATAGGTAATCACATAAGCACTATTAATATCATCATTAAACTGTAAATCGAATCCATTCTTCTTGTTATTTACAGTGTAATTATTAACAGCGTCTCCTGTTACAAGCGTTCCTTTTTCATTATATGAAGCGTTTTTTACAACAATAGAATTTGCATCTAGTTCGTGTGTATCGTCAAAAATATCTTTTAAAATCGCATCAGCTTTTTTGATCTCTCTTTGATCACCATTGTAAGTAATTGTCCACTCAATTGTTTGCGTCTTTGGATCATATTTACTTGTTTTATTTAAGTGTGTACCACGAGAAACCGTTACAGTAGAACTTGCGTTTTGTTGCTTTTGATTATCACTCGTTATCGTAACGTTATTTCGGAAACTTTTAATATTTTCATCAGTAATTTTTGTGGCATATTCGATTTGATATGCTTTATTGATAGAATCTTTGAAAGCAATCTCCAATTTTGAGCCATCTGATGAAATAATATTGTAATCTGTTGGCTCAGCTTCTGCACCACGCGTTACATTCCCATTAACATCAACTTCTAAATAATAAACTTTAATAGAATCTTTATTTAAGCTTGTACCTTGTGGAATGTTATCTTTAAAAACAGCGTTTTTAAGGGGGTCTTTCGTTTTGTTCATCTCTACTTTCCAATTAATTTCATTTGTATTAATTGGTCTATCAGGTAAACCCTTTTTATTCGTAGCTGTTTGTACATTAGGCTTAAAGTCAACTGTAATAGAAACATCCTTATCTTTAATCGGGAAAGGAATTTCTTGTGTTGTTGTACCTTTAATTTCAGCTTTATTAAATTCTGTCTTTAATTGTAGGTTACCAGCAACATCTGGATGCTCTTCAACATAATCGTTGAATGTCATCGTGACTTTTCCATCTTTTGTAACAGTAAAATTACCAATTTGATGGTTTTCACTATCATATAAAGGACTGTTAATTGTATTGTAAATCTTAAAATGTTTAGGAAGATCAAAAATATAGTAATCTCCATTTTTCACATTCATTGATTTTAAAAGTTCCCATGTAAACTCAATATTGGCAGGGGAATCTGTACTTGGACGGTTATCCTCTGTAAATGGTTTTCCGTCTTTATCCGTCAACTTTACACTGGTTAAAATGTTTGTTGTTATTTGCTTTGGACCTGAATTTGTATTCTCAGCAGGGTCGCTTGCTAGCTTTTGTTCTGGATTGTCAGTAGCAATTTTAGCTGCTGGGTTTTGTTCCGGATTATCAGTGGCAGTTTTAGCTGCTGGGTTTTGTTCCGGATTATCGGTAACAGTTTTAGTTGTTGGGTTTTGTTCCGGATTATCAGTAACAGGTTTAGTTGTTGGGTTTTGTTCCGGATTATCAGTAACAGGTTTAGTTGCTGGATCTTGCTCCGGATTGTCAGTAACAGGTTTAGCTACTGGATCTTGCGCTTGTTTATTAGTATCCTGTTTGGTGCCATCTTCTTTAGAGTTTTCTACTTGAACAGGAACTGATATAGGCTGAACCATTGTTCCTAAAGGAAAAGCGATTTGAACTGATTTTTCTCCAGTTTTTAAAGTTGAGTTAAACACGGTATCAACTTTAATTTTTCCTTTAGCGTCTTTCAAATTTTCTACTTGATTATTAAATATTAATTTTAATTTATTATCTTTAGCTGTTATAAAATATTGACCAATATTTTTTTGATCTGTTACTAAATCTCCTTGCAAATCTTTAGATACTTTTAATGCAAGTGGTATTTGAACTACTGCTGTATCATTTGCGTGTGCAGCTTGTTGATCCTTTATTGACCAAGCGTATTCTACTTGAATGATTGATCCTATCTTTATTAAATTGTTAGGATTTTTTGCTTCGTCAATAATATGATTCGTTGCATCTTTCATTTCAACAGTGTCAAATAAGGAATCTCCTGTTAAGGTTTCCGCTTTTACTTGATTGTATGGAAAACTAGCAAGTTGCGAAAATAATACGAATACAATTAAACATACATTGAAAAGTTTTTTCATTTTTCCTCCTCTGAACATTCATTTGTCCATTGGGGACTTATTCCACATGAACAAATGGAATATTAAAAGTATTTGTTATAAGCTATTTATTTTTGCTATCCCTCCGTTTCTATACGCGTTCTCAGACAAACAGGATTATGTTCAAAGTAAAATTGTTTAACGTAAAACAAAATGTATATTTACACAGTTCTATGGAAATATACACAATTCGACAAAAAATGTCGAAAAAAATACTGATATAAAGAATGATATCAGACCTTTATATGTGAGATAGTTTTCATGTATATCTAGTAAAAAAGAATGGTTATAAAGGTAAGTTTTACGATACATACTAACCAATGTAGTGTATCCCTTTGTGAAGGCTTATTTTTGCCTTAAAGTTATGTGGAGATAAAAAGCTAGATAGGGTTGGTTTTGGTCAGAATGAAGACAATATGTACTTTGAAAATAGTCATTTATTTTGTCTAAAGAGAGTTGTGCGATTAGTGGACCGAAGTTGAAAGATGATAGTTTCTTACATTGTTAGAGGAATATAAGAATTACAGAATATTCGACTAACACGTTACTACGGTCATTTTTGAGACTGTTTAAACAATAAGAAAGAAGGTGTTTTTAGTTACAATATCTTTTTAGTAAAGATAAGCTTAAGTAACCTCCGCTAAAGATTATATACTTAAATGATAAAGAGTTCAACAGTAGTTCACATATTTTCCCAAAAATAAAAACGGCTGTTTTATGTGGAATAAATCTACAAAACAGCCGTTTTTGGTATTAGATTTCTGTTAAAATTATTGGTTCGCCGCGCGTTACGACAACCGTATGTTCACATTGTGCAACAAGACTTTTATCAGGTGTAACGAATGTCCAGCCGTCGTCACCACGTTCAATAATATGATCAGCTTTCATAGAGATGAACGGTTCTACAGCGATAACAAGACCGTCTTTTAGAAGCGCATTATCCATTGGATCATAGTAACTTAAAATGTGATTTGGTGCTTCATGTAAGCTAAGACCAATGCCGTGACCAGTTAAGTTTTGAATAACATTGTATCCACTTTTATGTGCGAAGTTTGAAACAGCACGACCAATTTGATTTTGTTTTGAGCCAGCTCTAACCTTTTTCATTGCTGCCCAAAATGCATCAACTGCTGCTTGGCAAAGCTTTTCTTTTGCTTCGTCTTCTCCAAGAACAAATGAGATACCTGTATCTGCATAATAGCCATCAAGTGCAGCAGATACATCGACGTTTACTAAGTCGCCTTCTTTTAATACGCGATCTCCTGGAATACCATGAGCAACTTCCTCATTTACACTAATGCAAGTTACACCTGGGAAATCATATTCTTTTTCAGGTGCAGAAATAGCACCATGCTCATCTAATACTTTTTTACCGATCAAATCAAGCTCTTTCGTTGTCATACCTGGCTTCGCTTCTTTTTTCATTTCTTCACGTGCAAGCGCAACGATGCGGCCGATTTTTCGTAAGCCTTCTAAATCTTGTTCATTACGAATAATCATGAAAACCACTGTCCTTCCTCGAATATATATCTTATCCGATTGTATCATGTTTATTTTCGTCCTGCTACTCGCTTGCGGTATGCAGCTTGATTCCTCTCATAAAGAATACATGACAATTGTCATATCGATGTCATGACGCATCATACTGTTTCCTAAGTTTTCCAAGCAATACAATGTAAATATAAGAAACAGCGGGGGTGGAGAGATGGAAAAGATTATTGAAGTAAATGGTGTTTCTAAAACATTTAAACATAAAAACGCAGTAAATAATGTTTCATTTCATGTAAATAAAGGGGAAATAGTAGCGTTACTTGGTCCGAATGGTGCGGGGAAAACAACGACGATGTCGATGGTGCTTGGATTAAAGGACCCGACAGAAGGTAAGGTCTTTATATTTGGAAAGAGTCCAAAGCATAGAGATGTTCGTAATAGCCTCGGTGCGATGCTGCAAGAAGTAAGTGTCATTGATAGTATTACGGTGGAAGAGGCAATCGAGTTATTCCGTAGTTATTATACGAATCCTATAGCGAAAGAAACGTTAATGCAGTTATCAAATTTAGAATCAGAGCGAAAGCAAAGATGTGAGAAGTTATCAGGTGGGCAAAAAAGAAGGTTGAATTTTGCGCTTGCACTTGCGGGAAATCCAGATTTGTTATTTTTAGATGAGCCGACAGTCGGAATGGATATTACGTCTCGAAGAATGTTTTGGGAAACGATTCGAAAGTTAGCAAGTGAAGGGAAAACAATTATTTTAACGACGCATTATTTAGAAGAAGCAGATGCTTTAGCAAATCGTATCTTATTATTTGCGAACGGAAAGATTATCGCAGATGGTACACCAGACGAAATGAAAGCGACGATTTCGCGAAAAACAATCACATTTTACTCGAAGGAAAGCATTCCTACAAAATTACTAAAGGAATTACCAAATGTAACAGAAGTAAAGTCAAGCGAAGGACGCTTCATTTTAACAACGGAGGATACGGATGCAACTTTAAAAGCCATTTATCAAAAGAGTTTACCTGTAACAGATGTTTCAGTTGAACGTGGAAGTCTTGATGAAGCATTCGAACAGTTTGTCGCAAATCAGAAGGAGGAAATCGTATGAGAGCATTATGGATGCAATGCAAAATAGAAATTTTACGTACATTCCGCAATAAATTATTTATCTTTTTCTCATTATTAATGCCTGTTATGTTTTACTACATTTTTACAAATGTTGTTCAAGTGCCACAAAACGGAGATGCGTGGAAAGCACACTATTTAATTTCGATGGCAACCTTCAGTATTGTAGGGACTGCACTCTTTAGTTTCGGTGTGAGACTTTCTCAGGAAAGAGGGCAAGGATGGACACATCTTCTAAAAATTACACCGCTTCCAGAGGGAGCATATTTAACAGCAAAAATTATCGCTCAAACAGTAGTAAATGCTTTTTCAATATTAGTTATCTTTATTGCAGGGATACTAATTAATCATGTTGAGTTAACGGTAGGGCAATGGATTGGTGCGGGATTATGGTTATTGTTAGGGGTAACACCATTTTTAGCGTTAGGAACAGTAATAGGTTCCATTAAGAAGGCGGACGCAGCTGCTGGCTTAGCAAATATTTTAAATATGAGTTTAGCTATAGTTGGCGGGTTATGGATGCCGATTGAAGTATTCCCCAAAATATTAAGAACGATTGGTGAATGGACACCGACATACCATTTCGGAAGTGGTGCGTGGAATATTGTAGCTGGAAAATCAATTGGATGGGAAAATATCGCGGTATTAGGAGGTTATTTCCTTATGTTTGTTGTAGTATCAATATATATAAGAAAAAGACAGGAAGCGGTATAAATGATAGAGAAGAAGAGGATTGAGATTTTTCCGAAACATATGGGATTCTTCCCGTATATGTGGTTTGTTTATCTATTATTTCCAATTTATCACTTAGCGCAGGCATCAGGATGGAAGCTTGTAATAGGAAGCGGTATGTTGATAATTTTTATCGTCACATACCGTCAGCTTTATTTTGTTCAGAGGACGTTTGTTTTTTGGGCGTGTATTCAAATGGTACTCATCTTTTTATTTGCTTTATTTTATAATCCTTTTATGATATTTTTTGGCTTTTTCACAGCAAGTGCGATGGGATTTGCGCCAAATAAGAAAGTATTTCGAGTGCTGTTATGTTCGTTAGTTATCATGCTTGGAGCATTTTTATTTGTAAATATGAATCAACTAACAACTACAAGTTTAGTAAATATCGTTCCAATGTTTATTTTAATGCTTCTTACGCCATTTGGTATGCGCAATTTTAATCAGAAAAAGATGTTAAGAAATCAATTGGATCAGGCGAACGAGCAAATTAAAGACTTAGTAAAACGTGAAGAACGGCAGCGGATTGCAAGAGATCTTCATGACACATTAGGGCATACGTTATCTCTTATTACTTTAAAAAGCCAGCTCGTTGAGAAGTTAATTGTGAAAAATCCAGAGCGTGCAAGTGGGGAAGCGAAGGAAATTACACAAACTTCTCGTACAGCTTTAAAACAGCTGAGAGAATTAATTTCTGATATGCGTATGATTACGGTAGAAGAAGAGCTAGAGCAAATAAAAGCGATCTTACAAGCAGCTAATATTGAATTAGAAGTGAGGCAAGAAGCAAGATCGAGCTCGTTATCACCAATTGAACAAAATATTGTCGGGATGTGTTTACGTGAGGCCGTTACAAATGTTGTAAAACATAGTAAGGCAACGCGGTGCGCAGTTTCTGTATTAGAATCGCAAGGTGAACTGATTTTGAAAGTAGAAGATAACGGAATTGGTTTAACAGATCAAAATCATGATGGAAATGGTATTCGCGGCATGAAAGAACGAATTGCTCTTATTGATGGATTTGTTGAATTAGGTACAATTAATCCAGGGACGTTATTAACGGTAAAAGTTCCAGTTGTTATTAGAACAGGAAAAGATGAGGTGAGGGCATGATTCGAATTATTATTGCAGAAGACCAGCGGATGCTTCGTGGTGCATTAGGAGCCCTGCTTGATCTAGAAGATGATATCGAAGTAATTGGGCAAGCTGCGAACGGGGAAGAGGCGTTAAAATTAATTGAATCGTTAAAGCCAGATGTAAGTATTATGGATATTGAAATGCCGATTCAAAGTGGATTGGATGTCGCTGAGACTTTAAAGCAAGAAAAATCATCATGCAAAGTAATGATTTTAACAACATTTGCAAGACCTGGTTATTTTGAACGAGCAATGAAAGCTGGTGTGCACGGATATTTATTAAAGGATAGCCCAAGTGAAGATTTAGCAGCAGCAATTCGTAATGTAATGAAGGGGAAACGAGAGGTCTCCCAAGATTTAATGTTTGGCTTATGGCAGGAGCAAAATCCGTTGTCAGATCGCGAAAAGGAAGTACTGTTGCTTGCGAAAGAAGGAAAGACGGCAAACGAAATTGCGAAGGCACTTTATCTTTCGCCGGGTACAGTACGTAATTATATTTCTGAAGTATTAGCGAAGCTTGATGCGAAAAATAGAATTGAGGCAATTACAATTGCGGAAGAAAAGGGTTGGATATAAAAAGAAGGTTACCTATGAGAGATAACCTTCTTTTTATAATTATTGTACTTCTATTACTTGATTTACTTTTTGTAACGGTTTGTAACCGTGTGCTTCAAATGCCTTTGCAAATTCATTTGATACGGCAGTGCCATATAAATCTTTTGCAGCTTGTACGATATGAGATTGAAGTGATTCAAAGTCTTCAGCGGAAGTTGCATAATTTTGCAATGCACGCATAACAACTTTACTTACTTTTTCATTTCCTTGTTTTTGAACAGCAACACCGTTATATGTTTTACCTTCAGCTAATTGATATAATACGTGACTGATAATACCAGAATTCACGTGTGATTCCTGATTATTACCATCGTTATAGAAATCTTGTAAATTTGTATATAGTTTATGACCGCCGTCACCAATTTCCCTTGGGATATCACGAATTGTTAGACCACCTAATGTATCGCCCATAATCCAGTTTCCTTTATCTTTCTTTACGTAATATTCGATTTGTGTACCCCAGAAATCCGCTAATCCCTCGTTTAGTGCAGATGTTTCAGCGCTTGGATATCTCACGACTTTATTTTTCGTCGTGCCACTGAATACAGCATGTCCAAATTCATGAGCTGTTACATCAAGAGCGGATGTTAGTTTTCCGTCTAAACCATCACCAAATACCATTTGGTTCCAAGCGGGATGCCAAAATGCATTTACATAGTCTTCTTTTACACCATCACTAACTTCAGTAGAATCAAAACCGTGTACACTAGCAACAACTTTTGAATCTTTATTGTCGTAACTTTTTAGATTATGTTCTTTCTTAAAGTAATCGTAAATATCACTCATGTTCTTCATAGCGCCCGCGGCTTCTTTATCTGCAAAATTAGGAGTACTACTTGAAATTAGTGTCCCTGGATAACCAGCTTGACTATATCCTCCAAGGGAATCGGCGTAGTTTGCATTATAAATATAAATACCATTTCCGCGTGATAAATCCGCTAAATAAAATTTTCCATCAGTTCCTTTGGCAATATTGAAAGAGATGTTTTCTTGAAGTGCATTTTTCCCAGTTCCTTGCTCACTTGCAGGGGATAATCTAGGTGATGTTACTTGATTTATAGTCTTATTCTCTTTGTTTTTAATGAACTTTTCTTGGAAAAGTACTTCTCCAGTTTTTAAATCAACGATAGCATTGCCGTTTATAATTTGTTCATTGTTTTCATAAGTAAATGTAATAACAGTTGCGAATGTATAATAGCCATCTTTTTTCTTATAAACAACGGTTTCGCTAGAGAATTCTGTCTCAACTGCATCGCTTGGAATTTGAACTATATCGCGTAATTTAGATTTTACTTCATTTTTCGACAAAAAATTTGTTATAGTAAGATTAGGTTGTTGATTTAAATTTTGAACAACTTTACCACTAACAGTTGTGATTACTCCATTTTTATCTACTTTTACAATGAGATCTTGGCCATATACTTTATAGTTTTTATATGTTTGTGCAAGGCGAACTTCGGTTTGATTTTCTTTGGTTTCTTTATTTGTAGGTTGGAAATCTACATTTTTTTCAGTAGTGACTTGTTCTTGTTGAGCTTTCGCCCCATTTACCTCACCTTTTAAATACTTTTTAGCAATATTTTCTTTCGTATCATTTTGAGGTTGTGTTAATTTCCCGATTGTTAAACCAGGCTGAGCAATTTCAACTTTGACTGCACTTTTGTCTAATTCTTGAGCATGAATAGCTTCTGTTGATAAAGGGCAAAGAAGACCGAATGTAACGAAAGCACTAGCAAGTTTTCTATAATTCATCTATAACACTCCTAATCTATTATTGTATGTGAGATGAATTGTATGAAAAATTTGCCGAATTTTATATATATTATGCATTATTTCATATCAAAAATTGTCGAATTCACATTATTGTAGTGGTATGACAACTCAAAAAATTAGATTGTTCTAATGGGATGGTGAGTAAGTATGCACGCAGAAAAATTAGGAAGTGAAATTAAGAAAATTAGGGTGATGAGAGGATTAACACAGAAACAGTTATCCGATAATATATGTCATCAATCGGAAGTGAGTAGAATTGAATCGGGTGCGGTATACCCAAGTATGGATATATTGCAAGGTATCGCAGCAAAATTACAAGTTCCTATTATTCATTTTTATGAGGTACTCATTTATTCCGATATTGAAAGAAAAAAACAGTTTAAAGATCAAATCATTATGCTTTGTAAGCAAAAAAGATATAAAGAAATTTATAATAAAGTATGGAATGAGCTGAAAAAGGAAGAATATCATCCTGAATTCCAGCAATTTCTTCAATGGCAATATCATGTAGCAGCTTACATATTAAAGAAAATCGATTACGAATATTGTATTTTAGAATTAAAAAAATTGTTAAATCAACAGTTAGCTGGAATAGACGTATACCAAAATCTTTATATAGAAAATGCGATTGCAAATATTTATGCTGAAAATAGCTATTTTAAGAAGAGTATTGAGTTATTTGAAGATATATTAAAACAATTAGAGGTATTGCATGATAATGAAGAATTTGAAGTGAAGGTAAGATATAATCATGCGAAAGCATTATATTTAGATAATCAATATGAAGAGTCACTTTATCAAGTAAATAAAGCGATTGAAATATCATGCCGAATTAATAGTATGGCATTAATTGGACAGCTATATTATCAAAGAGGTGAATGCCTAGGGAAGTTGGAGTACGATGGGGCAGAGGTTGAAGATGCATATAAAAAGGCAAGCTTCTTTTTTGATATATTAGAAATGCATACATATAAAGAAGCTCTCGTAAATAAAATCAGTAGATAAATATCCTAAAAAATGGGTATGCATAATTGCATATAATAGAGATAAATTTTCATGATATATTAAAATAAAAAATGTGGGTGATGGAATATGAAGAAATTACTTATTGGTAGTTTATTAACGTTAGCGATGGCATGGGGTATTTCATTAGGCGATACGGCATTAGAGAAAAGCCATATAATTTCTCATAACGATCAAGAGGTACAATTAGCTAAAGATTTACCTTTTGAATATTAAAAAACAACCGTCTTACTTAGGCGGTTGTTTTTTTATGGAGTAACATCCAAACGTCTTTACTAGAAACAGGTTTGCTAATAAAGAATCCTTGAATGTGATCACAATTTTGTTTATGTAAAAATTCCCATTCTTCTTCCGTTTCTACACCTTCTGCAATCACTTCTAAATTTAGTTGTTTTGATAGTGTAATAATGGAAGAGACAATTGCTTCTTCTAAAGGGCTAGTTGTAATTCCACAAATAAACTCTCGAGCGATTTTTAATGTGTTGATTGGATATTTTGTTAAATAAGCTAAAGAACTATAACCAGTTCCAAAGTCGTCGATTGAAATTTGAATACCGAGATTTTGAAGTTGTTCTAGTTTTGCAACTACAGATTGATTTTGATTAATTGCGATGCTTTCCGTAATTTCAATATCTAGTGCTTCTGGTTTCAGTTCTGTTTCTTCCAATACCTTTGAAATAGTTGGGATTAAATCTGCATGGTTAAATTGAACAACAGATAAATTTACACCAACTTTTAAGTGAGAGAAACCTTGATTATGCCATCTTTTTGCCTCTAAACAAGCAGTACGTAAAATCCAATTGCCAAGTTCAATAATAAAACCAGTTTCCTCTGCTAGAGGGATAAATTGGGCAGGAGATACGATACCGAGTTTTGGATGCTTCCAACGTATTAATGCTTCAAAACCGATAATTTGTTTTGTTTTTGTGCTTACTTGTGGCTGGTATTCAAGGAAAAATTCATTTTGTTGTAATGCTTTTGAAAGTTCACCTTCTAAGAATTGAATTTCATTTTGAGCGATACTCATTTCTTTTGAGAAGAAAACAAATCTGTTTTTTCCATTTGCTTTCGCACGATACATAGCCATATCAGCATTTTTCATTAACTCATTTACATCAGTTCCATAATCAGGGTACATCGCAATTCCGATACTTGGTGTAATAGAGAGTTCTTCGTCTTGAATGAAGAATGGTTTGTTTAAAATAGTTAAAATCTGTTCAGCTATAAAAATTGCACTTTTTTCGGAGTACATTTCTGGTAATAGAATTGTAAACTCATCTCCACCTTGGCGAGCGACGATATCTTTTGAACGCAAGCAACCGCGTAATCTTTTTGCTACTTCAATTAATAATAAATCTCCGACGTCATGACCAAGTCTATCGTTAATTTTTTTAAATCGATCTAAATCAAGGAACATGACGGCGACATCATTTGCGTTAGTTTGAGCTGTATTTAAAATGGCTTTTAAATCTTTTTCGAACTTTCGACGATTTGGTAATCCAGTAAGTGCATCGTGAAAGGCTAAATGTTCTACTTGTTTTTGTTTTTCATATAAAGTGGTAATATCACGCGCTATCCCAAACATTCCGACCACTTCTTTGTTTATAAAAGTAGGGATAAGTGTAATATGGAGATAATAATAATAGCCTTCTTGTTCTTTTGTACGAACTTCTAACGTTTGTGGCCTACCTTCCTTTGTAATTTGTAAAGCCTTCTTTAGTAGTTCGTGGTCTTTTGAATCAATGAAGTGTACCAGAGAATAGCTTGCCACTTCGCAATAATAGGCAGTAAATAAGCTTTCGCACGCCTTATTAGATTGTTGAAAAATGCCATTCATATTTAAAGAGAAAACGGCATCGGGGTGATCTTCGAATAAAGACTTATAGCGTTGTTCACTTTTTGATAATGCAAATGCACCTTCTTCAACTTCGTCCTCTAGTTGTGTAGTCAACTGTTCATATGTATGAATTAGTGCTTGATTATCTTTCCACATGTAAAGTTGCCGCAAGAATAACAAAATAAGTGATAATACGAGACCGATTAACATGAATTTATCATCCCAAGGTTGAATGATAATAAAGGCAAAAGTAATAATTATACTAAAATAAGGTAGTATAAAACGTACATAATCGAATCGGTAATATTTTGCTTTCGTTTCATGCTGCATTGGTTTGTCTAAAATATACAGTATGGAAGAAAGTCCAATTAATAAAATAGAAGCAGTGTGTATTAAATAATTAAATTCAGGAGAAGTTTTCATCCCAAAATTCAGTTGAAACAGATGAATGTAACCGTATACGAGTATAATAGTGAAACCGATAATTAATGCAATTCTACTAGAAGAATATTGTTCTCTTCTATAAAGGCTAATAACGGCGTAAATTACTAATGATTGTGCAATGAAATAGCCAATTAAAATCCAAGTTTCCTTTGTTAACATACGGAAGCTTGAAAGGTCCAATATAAAAGTTAAATTGAAATAAATGTTCATAATAATAATAAAGATGCTATCGAATGAAAATTGAGCAAGACCCTTAATAGAGTAAATTTTTATAAACTTTATAGCAAATCCAACAAAGAGTAAAACATATTGTATGATAAAAAAAGGTAATGCTTTATATGAGAATATAACTTGCTCATGAATGGAAAGTGAATGAAGGAATAAAGTTATCTCCATAGCTAACCCGCATAGACAAGTACATAGTAATAAAATCCAAAATAACTTATCACCATGTGTCATTTTTCTAATCGCTTTACATAAGCAATAGCAAGAAAAAAGTGAAGCGAAACAGAATAAGAAAAGAATCCCGATTTCTTTTATATTCAACTCATTTGGTATAAGGAATATCCAAAGAGCAAATATAAATATGTATATTATTCCAGATTGTATATAATTTTTTTGATTAATCATATTATGACTCCGTTTCAATAAAGTTGAATCTAGGGGAGAAAATGCTAATTTAAATAATAGCATATAAAATAGGATGTTTTTTACTATAAAAATTACTTTTTTGAAAAAATGGTGCAAAGTTACAATTTACCACTGTAACATTGCACCACTTATTCTTTTAATTCCTCTTATAGCAGAAAGTTCGTCTATTAATTGGAATAGTGCTAAGTCTTTTTGTTTACTTTCAATCATAATATCGAAATTATGATTGTGTTTTTTTGCAATGTGTAAGAAAGGCTTGATAAACTCTAAATCGATATATTCAGCATGAGCCCTAAATTCTTTTTCCGATCTCGGGGAGGAAATGTGAACTTTAGGAGAGATATTTGTATGTGACCAAGTTTCAAAAATTGCAGGAAGCAACTCTTCTAGTGGTTCCTCGCAAAGATTGGCCATATGATGATGATAATCAAATACAAATGGGATATTTTCTTTTTGGCAAATGGATAAAGTTTCAGCGGTTGTATAGGTTTTATCATCATTTTCAAGAGTCATTTGTTTTTTTATATGTGTAGGAAGTTTTTTTATGTTTTCATGGAAGCGCTCAATTGCCTTTTCTTTATTTCCATAGGCTCCACCTACATGAATATTAATGTAAGAAGAATCTGCAATGCCTATAGCATCCAATATTTTATAATGATAAGTCATATCCGTAATAGCGTTAGTAGTAATATGTGGCTTGTCGCTTGTAAATAGCGTAAATTGATTTGGATGAAAACTTATTCGTAAATTGTGTTCTTTAATTAAAGCCCCTATTTTACGCCAAAGTGGTGTGAATACCCCAATATAGTCAAACTCGACTTCGGGATGTGTTGCAAGTGGGACGATGGAAGACGATAGGCGATATAGTGGGATTTCATGCGCTATATTGTAATGAAGGATACGTATTGTGTGCTCTAAATTTTGCCTTATAACATGGTACAGTTTGTCTTCTCGCTCTTGCTTGCTGAGTTTCTTAAAGCTTGTAAACGTCATTGTTTTGGCAGGAGAACAGTCCCAGAGTGCCATTGCATGTGAGACATATCCAAACCGTATAAGCATATGAGATACACCTCTTTTATTCATTGTCTTTCCTATAAAAAGAAAGCAAACATTGTTCCAATCCATTCCTTTCCTCTATCGATAAGAGAAGGCGGGTTTACATCGCTATAGGAAAGTACAGATGCATTCTCTAGATCTTCATGGAATTTCTTTTTTACTGTTTGAATGAAATGTTTATTATATAACAGGCAGTTTATTTCATGGTTAATATATAAACTTCTCATATCAAAGTTTGCTGTTCCGATATCGCAAATATCATCGTCTACTATAATAATTTTGGCGTGAAAAAAACCTTGTTGAAATGCATAAATATTGCAACCAGCCTGTATTAATTTTCGGCAGTACGGAAATTTGGCTTCTCGAACAAGAGGGTGATCAGCTTTTTCTGGAACAAGAATTGTGATTTGAACCCCTCTTTCTTTTGCTTTTAATAAGGCATTCATAATTTTTTTTCCAGGAATGAAATATGGTGTACCGATACAGATTTCTTTTTTTGCCGCGTTAATTAAATGTAAAAAAGTATGCTGTAAATAAGCCCCATCAGTCGGAATAAATTGATGCAGGATGGTACCTGGGTTTTGTTTTGGAAAATAAAGAGAAGCATCTAATAAATTTTGTTTCGTATCATCAAACCAGTCATGCAAAAATTGCTTTTGTAAATCTTGAACCCCTTCTCCTGTAAGACGTAAATGGTAGTCTCGCCATAATCCTAAATATTCATTATGCCCTAGATACTCTTCACCGATATTAAATCCCCCGATATAGCCGGTTTTCCCATCAATCACTGTAATTTTCCTATGATTTCGTTGATTGGCAGAAAAGAAAGGCAGAGGAAATTTTACCTTATGACAAAATGAAAAAGATACACCATGTTTTTGCAGGGAGCGAATAGCTTCGTTTGATAAAGAATGGCTGCCAAATCGATCAAGTAAAAGTCGTACTTCAATTCCTTCCTGAGCCTTATCAATCAGCAATTTTAAAAATTCACGACTGATTTTATCGTTTTTTACAATGAAGAATAAAATATGAATGTGATGCTGTGCTTGTTTTATATCAGTAAATAAAGCATCATATAAATCTTTCCCGTATGTATAAAGGTGAAAATCACTTTGACGTAAAGGGAAAGTGCGAGGGCTTACTCGTTTTAAATGAAGAATTCGCCCGTATGAAAGGTCAATTGTAATCCAAAGAGCAACGGATATTAACAAAAGAGATAAGTAGAACATCAGTGAATTCCCTCCTTCGCATTCTTTTCACCTTCAGTGTGTTACAAATGATACGGGTAGCACGGCTGTTATTATAAATTTCATTATAGGATAGTATGTTGCACTGATTAAAGTTTCACTTTATCCCGCTTTAACGGGCAGTAAGCCTTTCAACTCAAAACTGTTGAATAAGTAGAAGTTAGTTTGGAAATCAACTGCCCGTAAAAGCCCGATTGGTTCAACTAATAATCAGCGGGGGATGAACTACCCCTGCTGATTAAAGTTTCACTTTATAGTTTCACCGAAATAAACAGCTTTATGAAAAAATGTGTTGTTCTATAACAAAAAACTGTTGACTGAATGCTCACTCATTATATAATGGGGATAGGGGATATAATTCAGAAAATTATATATTTTTGAAGATTCAAAAAAGAAAGAGGGCTTACAAAGAGAGGGGTAGCATAAATATGAATAGCTTACTGATCATTAATTGGCTGGCTGCCATTGCTGTTATTGCTTATGCAGGATATTTGTTTGTATATCTTATACGGACGAGAATGGCCTACATACAATTAGGGAAAAAAATTGAATTTGACCGTCGTTTTAAAGAGCGTTGGGATCTCCTTAAGGTCAATGTTTTCGGTCAGAAAAAGCTGCTGAAAGATAAGAAAAGCGGCATCATTCACGTTATGTTCTTTTACGGATTTATTCTTGTCCAATTTGGAGCAATTGACTTCGTTTGGAAAGGACTCGCACCAGGATCACATCTTCCACTTGGACCACTATACCCTGCATTTACATTCTTCCAGGAAATTGTCACACTTGTTATTTTAATTGCAGTATTTTGGGCTTTTCATAGACGTTATGTAGAAAAGCTTGTTCGTTTAAAACGTAACTTCAAATCAGGTCTTGTTCTTATCTTTATCGGGGGCTTAATGATTTCTGTACTACTTGGTAACGGTATGGGACTTATATGGCATGGCGAGGAGCTTTCATGGAGTGAACCAATCGCTTCTGCAATCGCTTACGTTTTTAGCGGGATAAATGAAACCGTATCCATTTCAGTGTTCTATTTTTCTTGGTGGGTGCATTTACTAATTTTGTTAACGTTTTTAGTGTATGTTCCACAATCAAAACATGCGCATTTAATTGCAGGACCAGCTAATGTATTCTTCGGTCGTCTTTCAAACCCAGGGAAGCTTGAGAAGATTGATTTTGAAGATGAAACGCAAGAAACATTTGGTGTTGGTAAAATTGAAGACTTTAGACAAAATCAACTTATTGACTTATACGCTTGTGTAGAGTGTGGTCGCTGTACAAATATGTGTCCGGCAACAGGAACAGGAAAAATGTTATCGCCGATGGACTTAATTTTAAAACTTCGCGATCATTTAACTGATAAAGGAGCTGCGGTAACATCAAAAGCACCGTGGGTTCCAGTAGTTGCCTTCAATAATACACAAGGAAATCAGTTAGCGATGATGGCAGCTGGAAAAGGACAACAAGAATCAGCGTCTACAACGCTTGCTTACGATCCGAGTTTAATCGGAGATGTTATTACAGAAGAAGAGATTTGGGCATGTACAACGTGTCGTAACTGTGAAGATCAATGCCCAGTTATGAATGAGCATGTTGACAAAATTATTGATTTACGTCGATATCTCGTTTTGACTGAAGGGAAAATGGACGCGGAAGCACAACGCGCGATGACAAATATCGAGCGTCAAGGAAATCCGTGGGGGCTGAACCGTAAAGAGCGTGAAACATGGCGCCAAGGTGATGACGAAGTAACAGTTCCAACTGTAAAAGAAAAATCAAAAGCTGGGGAGGAATTCGAGTATTTATTCTGGGTTGGTTCAATGGGATCATACGACAATCGTAGTCAGAAGATTGCGATATCGTTTGCGAAGTTAATGAACGAAGCAGGCATTTCATTCGCAATTCTCGGTAATAAAGAAAAGAATTCTGGAGATACACCACGCCGCCTCGGAAATGAATTTGTATTCCAAGAGATGGCGACAAAGAATATCGAAGAATTTGAAAAGGCAGGAGTGAAGAAAATCGTTACGATTGATCCTCATGCTTATAACACATTTAAAAATGAGTATCCGGACTTTGGCTTGCAAGCAGAAGTCTATCATCATACAGAATTGTTAGCTCAGTGGGTGAAAGAAGGGCGCTTAAAGCCTGTTCACGCTATTGAAGAAACAGTTACGTACCATGATTCCTGTTATTTAGGAAGATACAACGAAGTGTACGAAGCGCCACGTGACATTTTGAAAGCGATTCCTGGAGTGAATCTTGTAGAAATGGCACGTAATCGTGAAACGGGAATGTGCTGTGGCGCAGGTGGTGGCTTAATGTGGATGGAAGAAACAACAGGTTCTCGTATTAACGTTGCTCGTACAGAACAAGCATTAGCTGTACAGCCATCCATTATCGGTACAGGTTGTCCATATTGCTTAACGATGATTAGTGATGGAACGAAAGCGAAAGAGGTAGAAGAGAAAGTTCAAACTCTTGATGTGACAGAGATTTTAGAACGATCTGTTATCGGACAGAAAAAAGAAGCGATGTAGTTTGTAAGAATGTATACAACTTTAGAAAGAGGTGCAATGATTGCACCTCTTCTCAACGTAGGGATACCGAGCGAGCGCTCAGTGTTAAAAAATGAAATGGGGGAAAGAAACATGAGTAAAACAGTTATTTTAAGTGCTGCAAGAACACCAGTTGGAAAATTTGGAGGATCTTTAAAGGATGTAAAAGCGACGGAACTTGGAGGAATTGCAATTAAAGCAGCGCTTGAAAGAGCAAATGTTGCGGCTAGTGATGTTGAAGAAGTTATATTTGGAACGGTTATTCAAGGTGGGCAGGGACAAATTCCATCGCGCCAAGCTGCGAGGGCTGCTGGAATCCCTTGGGAAGTGCAGACGGAAACAGTGAATAAAGTTTGTGCATCAGGGCTTCGTGCGGTTACGTTAGCGGATCAGATTATTCGTACTGGCGATCAATCACTGATTGTAGCTGGCGGTATGGAGTCGATGAGTAACAGTCCTTACATTTTACGTGGAGCAAGATGGGGATACAGAATGGGCAACAACGAAGTTATTGATTTAAACGTTGCTGACGGTTTAACATGCGCATTTTCAGGTACACACATGGGCGTTTATGGCGGAGAAGTTGCAAAGGAAGATGGAATTTCTCGCGAAGCGCAAGATGAATGGGCATATCGTAGCCATCAGCGTGCGGTTTCAGCGCATAAAGAAGGGCGTTTTGAAGAGGAAATCGTGCCAGTAACGATTCCGCAAAGAAAAGGCGATCCTATTGTCGTTACAAAGGATGAGGCGCCACGTGAAGATACAACGATTGAAAAGTTAGCAAAGTTAAAACCTGTATTTGATAAGACAGCGACGGTGACAGCTGGTAATGCGCCAGGACTAAACGATGGTGGTGCCGCACTTGTATTAATGAGCGAAGACAGAGCGAAGCAAGAAGGAAGAAAGCCATTAGCGACAATTTTGGCGCATACAGCAATTGCAGTGGAATCTAAAGATTTCCCAAGAACTCCAGGTTATGCAATTAACGCATTGCTTGAAAAAACAGGAAAGACAATTGAAGACATTGATTTATTCGAGATTAATGAAGCCTTTGCAGCGGTAGCAATTGCAAGTACAGAAATCGCAGGAATTGATCCGGAAAAATTGAATGTAAATGGCGGCGCGGTAGCGATGGGACATCCAATTGGAGCAAGCGGAGCGCGCATTATCGTTACACTAATCCATGCACTTAAGCAGCGCGGCGGCGGAATTGGAATTGCTTCGATTTGTAGCGGTGGCGGTCAAGGGGACGCAGTGATGATTGAAGTTCACTAATTAAAGTTCGAGGGTATAAAATTTATTAACAATTAAGGGGGAAGAAAAAATGGGTGTACAAAACATTGTTGTAATTGGTGCAGGGCAAATGGGATCAGGAATTGCACAAGTATGTGCAATGGCAGGATATGACGTGAAGGTACAAGATTTAAAGCAAGAGCAATTAGATAGAGGATTGGCTATCGTTACGAAAAACTTAGCACGCCAAGTAGAAAAAGGACGTATGAAGGAAGAAGAGAAGGAAGCCACATTAAATCGTCTTACAGTAACGCTTGATTTAGATTGTGTGAAAGAAGCGGATCTTATTATTGAAGCAGCTGTTGAGAAAATGGATATTAAAAAGAAAATCTTTGCGAATCTAGATGAAATTGCTCCAGAACACGCAATTTTAGCGACGAATACGTCATCTTTGCCAATTACAGAAATTGCAGCGGTAACGAAGCGTCCGGAAAAAGTAATCGGTATGCACTTTATGAATCCAGTTCCAGTTATGAAGCTTGTTGAGATTATTCGTGGTTTGGCTACTGATGATGCGGTATATGAAGCAATTGAAGATATTACGAAAAAAATTGGGAAAGTACCAGTTCAAGTGAATGATTTCCCAGGTTTTGTATCAAATCGCATTTTGCTACCGATGATTAACGAAGCAATTTATACGTTATATGAAGGTGTAGCGACGAAAGAAGCAATTGATGAAGTCATGAAGCTTGGTATGAACCATCCGATGGGGCCTTTGACACTCGCCGATTTTATCGGTTTAGATACGTGTTTATACATTATGGAAGTGTTGCATGAAGGATTAGGAGATAGTAAATATCGCCCATGTCCGTTATTACGTAAGTATGTGAATGCAGGATGGTTAGGGCGTAAAACAGGTCGTGGATTCTACGTTTACGAATAAATGCCCCCTTTGTTACAACATAGTGGTCTTACCAAATTATTTAAAGGATATATAGCAAATGGAGGCGGAATATATGAACTTTCGTTTTAATGAAGAGCAGCAAATGATGAGGAAAATGGTTCGGGATTTTGCACAGAAGGAAATAGCTCCCTTTGTTCCTAGTATGGAACAAGGGGTGTTCCCGAAAGAGATTTTGCAAAAGATGGGTGAGCTTGGATTAATGGGTATTCCAGCGCCTGCAAAATACGGTGGGGCAGAAATGGACTTTATATCTTACATTCTAGCAATTGAGGAAATCTCAAAGGTAAGTGCAACAGTTGGTGTAATTTTAGCTGTACATACGTCAGTTGGAATGAATCCGATTTTATATTTCGGAACAGAAGAACAGAAGAAAAAATATGTTTCTAAACTTGCAACCGGGGAATATTTAGGTGCATTTGCTTTAACAGAGCCAAATGCAGGATCAGATGCAGGGAGTTTGAAATCAAGAGCTGTGAAAAAAGGTGATCATTATATTATTAATGGATCGAAAGTGTTTATTACAAATGGTGGTGAAGCAAGTACATACATTGTATTCGCTTCTACAAATCCAGAGGCAGGAAAAAGTGGTATTTCTGCATTTATAGTAGAGAAAGATACACCTGGTTTAATCATTGGAAAAGATGAACATAAGATGGGACTTCTCGGTTCTCGTACAGTACAACTTACTTTTGAAGATATGAAAGTGCCAGCTGAGAATTTACTTGGGGAAGAAGGACAAGGATTTAAGGTGGCAATGGCGAATTTAGATGTTGGGCGAATTGGAATCGGTGCGCAGGCGTTAGGAATTGCTGAAGCGGCGCTTGGCTGTGCAATTGATTATGCAAAAGAAAGAGAGCAATTCGGGAAGCCAATTGCGGCGCAGCAAGGGATTGGCTTCAAGCTTGCAGATATGGCAACAAGTGTCGAAGCAGCAAGGTTACTCGTATATAGAGCGGCATCTCTTAGGGCACAGGGATTACCATGCGGTAAAGAAGCATCTATTGCGAAATTATTTGCTTCTAAGACAGCGGTTGAAGTCGCGATTGAGGCGGTGCAAGTGTTTGGTGGTTACGGTTATACGAAAGACTATCCAGTAGAACGATTTTTCCGTGATGCGAAAATCACGCAAATATATGAAGGAACAAGTGAAATACAGAAACTTGTTATTAGCCGTGCTTTATAAAAGGGCGAGGGGGAGACGGAGATGCATTTTAAACTATCAGAAGAACATGAAATGATAAGAAAAATGGTTCGAGATTTTGCTAAAAATGAAGTGGCACCAACAGCAGCTGAGCGTGATGAGGAAGAGCGATTTGATCGAGAATTATTTGATCAAATGGCAGAGCTTGGTTTAACCGGTATTCCGTGGCCTGAAGAGTACGGTGGAATTGGAAGCGATTACTTAGCGTACGTAATCGCTATTGAAGAATTATCCCGCGTTTGTGCTTCAACAGGCGTAACACTGTCCGCGCATACTTCACTTGCGGGATGGCCAATTTTTAAATTTGGGACGGAAGAGCAAAAGCAAAAGTTTTTACGACCGATGGCTGAAGGAAAGAAAATTGGTGCATACGGCTTAACTGAGCCAGGATCTGGATCGGATGCTGGTGGAATGAAGACAATCGCAAAGAGAGATGGAGACCATTATATTTTAAATGGATCAAAAATTTTCATTACAAATGGCGGTATTGCTGATATTTATGTTGTTTTTGCGCTAACTGATCCTGAATCAAAGCAGCGCGGTACGAGTGCATTTATTGTAGAAAGTGATACACCGGGATTTTCAGTTGGGAAGAAGGAGAGCAAGCTAGGGATTCGCTCTTCACCAACGACTGAAATTATGTTTGAAGATTGCCGTATTCCTGTAGGGAATCTACTTGGAGAAGAGGGGCAAGGGTTTAAAGTTGCGATGCAAACATTAGATGGAGGTCGTAACGGTATTGCGGCGCAAGCTGTTGGTATTGCACAAGGGGCTTTAGATGCTTCTGTAGAATATGCAAGGGAGCGCCATCAATTTGGAAAACCAATTGCGGCGCAGCAAGGGATTGGCTTTAAACTTGCGGATATGGCAACAGATGTAGAAGCGGCACGCCTTTTAACATATCAAGCGGCTTGGCTTGAATCAGAAGGGCTTCCGTATGGAAAAGAGTCAGCGATGTCAAAAGTATTTGCAGGAGATACAGCGATGAGGGTGACGACTGAAGCGGTGCAAGTATTTGGTGGTTACGGTTATACGAAAGATTATCCAGTAGAGCGTTATATGCGAGATGCAAAAATTACACAAATATATGAAGGAACACAAGAGATTCAGAGGCTTGTAATTTCTCGTATGTTAACGAAGTAGGAACGAAAGCGTAGGTATTTTCCTACGCTTTTTCCTTCCAAAAAATAATAGAGAGAGGTGAAGGGAATGGTTAAACATAATGTACATGCATCGGTGAAAGATGAAAAATTAGTTGCGTTAAGACGTGAGCAAATGATTAAAGGTGCGGTGCAACTGTTTAAACAAAAAGGATTTCCGCGTACAACAACGAGAGAAATTGCAAAAGCGGCTGGATTTAGTATAGGGACACTTTATGAGTACATTCGTACAAAAGATGATGTTTTGTATTTAGTTTGTGATAGTATTTATGAACATGTAAAAGAAAGATTAGAGGAAGTAGTTTGTACAGAAAAAGGGAGTGTAGAAAGTTTAAAGATAGCAATAACGAATTACTTTAAAGTGATGGACGAATTACAGGAAGAAGTATTGATAATGTATCAAGAGGTACGCTTTTTACCGAAAGAATCACTTCCGTATGTATTAGAAAAGGAGTTTCAAATGGTAGGAATGTTCGAGAATATTTTAGAACAGTGTACGGAAAATGGAACATTTACATTAAATAAAAAAGAAATACAGCTTCTTGCCCATAATATTTTTATACAAGGACAGATGTGGGGATTTAGACGCTGGGCGCTGCAAAAACTGTATACGCTCGAAGAATATACAGAAATGCAAATTAGGTATGTATTGCAAGGGGCCCATATGCTTCCGAAATAAGGAACAGACAAATTATAATTTTACTACCCTATAAAAGTTTCCCGTTTTTTTTGTAGCATATTTGTGCGACTTTTGTTTATAATGAATAGTATGGATTTTTTTAAGCAGGCCGTTATATATAAGGTTATATTTGATGAAAGGAAGTGCCGCATAAGTGGATTTTAAGCAATATTCACCAGAAGAGCTAAAAGAATGTTCAATGATTGAAGTTGTACATAGCGTTTTAGGGGATAAAAAACAAGCAACGACATTCAACGAGTTGGTTCAAGAAATCGCTCAAGTGCTGGGACTATCTCAAGAGCAAGTTAATGCGAAAATCGCACAATTTTATACAGACTTAAACATCGATGGACGTTTCATTAATTTAGGAGAAAATCGTTGGGGGCTACGCAGCTGGTACCCATACGAGCAAATTGATGAAGAAATCTTGCCTCAACCAAAACCGAAGAAGAAACGTAAAGTTGAAGAAGACGGTTTTGACGACTACATTGAAGAAGATGAAGATGACTTCGACGATGCAGACGTAAATGAAGACGAAGATGATGATGTAGAAGATTTGGACAAGGTTCTTGAAGAAGAAGACGGAGATGACGACGATCTTGATGATTTAGACGAAGATGACGACGACTTCGCTGAAGAAGAACTTGAGTATGACGAAACTGAAGAAGAAGAAGAGGAAGAACTGTAGTTCTTGACTTTTCATTATCGTCCATGTAGAATCATTTTTGGGCTCTTTAAAAAAGGACGATAATACTTTTAAAGTGTAAATATAAAAGAAAATTGCTCCCTACTTATTACTTTTTGTGATGAGGGGAGCAATTTTCTTTTTTGTTTTTTGTTTAGAAAATAAAAAGAGTCTAACAATAAGATGGATACAGTGTTATCTACATACGTTGCGCTTTGCAACGGTGATTATATAACAGCAAAATAGAAGGGAGCTTTTTCATGACTAAGTATATTTTTGTAACAGGCGGTGTAGTATCGTCTTTAGGAAAAGGTATTACAGCAGCATCTCTTGGAAGACTTTTAAAAAATCGTGGTTTAAACGTAACGATTCAAAAGTTTGATCCATACATTAACGTAGACCCAGGGACTATGAGCCCATATCAACACGGTGAGGTATTCGTAACAGATGATGGCGCAGAAACTGACTTAGACCTTGGTCACTATGAGCGTTTTATCGACATTAACTTAAACAAATACAGCAACGTAACAACAGGTAAAATTTACTCTTCAGTTCTTCAAAAAGAGCGTCGCGGTGAATATTTAGGAGGAACAGTTCAAGTTATTCCTCACATTACTAACGAAATTAAAGAACGCGTATATCGTTCTGGTCGTGAAACAAATGCGGATGTTGTTATTACAGAAATCGGTGGGACTGTTGGTGACATCGAGTCTCTACCATTCTTAGAAGCAATCCGTCAAATTAAGAGCGACATCGGTCGTGACAATGTAATGTACATTCACTGTACGTTAATCCCATACTTAAAAGCAGCGGGTGAAATGAAGACAAAACCAACACAACATAGTGTTAAAGAACTTCGTAGCTTAGGTATTCAACCAAACATTATCGTTGTTCGTACAGAAATGCCTGTTTCTCAAGATATGAAAGACAAGCTTGCATTGTTCTGTGACATCGATACAAAAGCAGTTATCGAAGCTCGCGATGCAGATACTTTATATGCGGTTCCATTATCTCTTCAAGAACAAAACATGGACCAAATCGTTTGTGACCACTTAAAATTAGACAATCCAGCTGCAGATATGACAGAGTGGACTGCTCTAGTTAACAAAGTGCGTAATCTTTCTAAGAAAACAAAAATCGCTCTTGTTGGTAAATATGTAGAACTTCAAGATGCTTATATTTCTGTTGTAGAAGCACTTCGTCATGCTGGTTACTCATTCGACACAGATGTAGAAGTAAAATGGGTAAATGCTGAGCACGTAACAGCAGAAAACGTAAAAGAATTAGTTGGCGATACAGACGGTATCCTTGTACCAGGTGGCTTCGGCGATCGTGGTGTAGAAGGTAAAATCGTTGCGATTCAATATGCTCGTGAAAACAAAGTTCCATTCTTAGGAATTTGCTTAGGTATGCAACTTGCATCAATCGAATTCGCACGTAATGTATTAGGTTTAGAAGGTGCTAACTCTTCTGAAATCAACCCTGACACACCATATGCAATCATCGACTTATTACCAGAACAAAAAGATGTAGAGGACCTAGGTGGTACACTTCGTCTTGGTCTATACCCATGTAAGCTTGCTGAAGAAACAAATGCTTACAATGCTTATAATGAGCCGGTTGTATATGAGCGTCATCGTCATCGTTATGAGTTCAACAATCAGTTCCGTCCGGATATGGAAAAAGAAGGATTTGTATTCTCTGGTACAAGCCCAGACGGCCGTCTAGTTGAAATTATTGAAATAAAAGACCACCCTTGGTTCGTGGCAGCACAGTTCCACCCAGAACTTGTTTCTCGTCCAAACCGTCCACAACCATTGTTCCATGACTTCGTAAGAGCTTCTATTACGAATAAAGAGAGCAAGTAATAAAAAAAGCGCCTGAAATAAGGCGCTTTTTTTAATATTCATTTAACATTTCATCGATTGTAAATTTAATCCCGTGATAAGCAAATAAAGCTACTATTAAACTTGGGAATCCGTAGCGATTACCTTCATCGTCTGGAATAAGACCTTTTAACAGTTTTGTATCAATATGTACGTCTGTATATCGTTCCAGCGATTCTGTACCTTCTTGAAGAGCAGAAATGCCCACAATAGAGTGTCCCTCTTCTTGTAGTTTTTTTGCAATTTCTACAACCGCTTCATCTGTTGAAAAACGGCTAATAAGAAGTACACGATCCGCAGAGGTTACTTCTGCTTCTTTACCATTTTCAAATAAGCGTTTTGCTTGCTTCATTGGTTCAGCACCGAATAGTGCCTCGGCAACAACGCCCTCCATTTCATTTGTACCATGTAAATAAATGAAACCATCGCCAACTAGTGCTTGAGCAAGTAAACGAGCGCTATCTTCTATATTCATTTCTTCTTTTTGAGAAACTCTGGAGAAATAACCACTTAATTGAGTTGAAAAAATTTTTAACATAATGTTACTCCCTTCGTACGTGTTTGCCGGCTTTCATTATAATTTATTTTTTTAGAAAGGTGAAATCGTAGGGTAGCATAACAAAATAGGAAACGGTAAAATAAGAAAGAATAGGAAGGAATTTGCCAAAGAATAGCGAAAATAAATCGTTAAGATATAAGAAGCTTTAAATCTTGTACTTACACAGAAAGGTTGGGAATTATGGAAGGTAAAATTTTAATCGTTGATGATCAATATGGGATTCGTGTGTTATTACATGAAGTGTTCCAAAAAGAAGGTTATCAGACATTCCAAGCAGCGAATGGATTTCAAGCTTTAGATATCGTGAAAAAAGATAATCCAGATTTAGTAGTGTTAGATATGAAAATTCCAGGCATGGATGGTATAGAGATTTTAAAGCATGTAAAAGAAATTGATGAGAGTATTAAAGTAATTTTAATGACTGCTTATGGAGAGCTTGATATGATCCAAGAAGCAAAAGATTTAGGAGCTTTAATGCATTTTGCTAAGCCATTTGATATTGATGAAATTCGTCAAGCTGTGAGAAATGAGCTCGCTGTAGAGGCGTAAAAATGAATTTTTTATAAAAAATATGGAAAAAAGCGTTTACATGGACTATTGTGCAGGTGAATACAGTTGAGTTTTTGAGTACAAGTTGTTATCCTATTGAGTGTAGAAAAAAGTCCGGTATGTAGATATACATATTTTACCTTATTCTGGTCATACTACCAGCGATAAGAACTTATCGGATACAAAAAACGTTTTTTAGGAGGATTCACCATGCCTTTAGTTTCTATGAAAGAAATGCTAAACAAAGCACTAGAAGGAAAATACGCAGTTGGTCAATTCAACATGAACAACTTAGAGTGGACTCAAGCTATCTTAGCTGCTGCGGAAGAAGAAAAATCTCCTGTAATCCTAGGTGTATCTGAGGGTGCAGCTCGTCATATGACTGGTTTCAAAACAGTTGTAGCTATGGTTAAAGCTTTAATCGAAGAAATGAACATCACTGTTCCTGTAGCGATTCACCTTGACCATGGTTCAAGCTTTGAAAAATGTAAAGAAGCAATTGATGCAGGTTTCACATCTGTAATGATCGACGCTTCTCACCACCCATTCGAAGAAAACGTTGAAACTACTAAACAAGTAGTAGAATACGCACACGCTCGTAACGTATCTGTTGAAGCTGAGCTTGGAACAGTTGGCGGACAAGAAGACGACGTAATCGCTGAAGGCGTAATTTACGCTGACCCAGCAGAGTGTAAGCACCTTGTTGAAGCAACAGGTATCGATTGCCTAGCTCCAGCTTTAGGTTCTGTACACGGTCCTTACAAAGGTGAGCCTAACTTAGGATTCGCTGAAATGGAACAAGTTCGTGACTTCACTGGCGTACCTTTAGTATTACATGGTGGTACTGGTATCCCAACTGCTGATATCGAAAAAGCTATCTCTTTAGGTACTTCAAAAATCAACGTAAACACTGAGAACCAAATCGAGTTTACAAAAGCTGTTCGTGAAGTATTAAACAAAGACCAAGAAGTTTACGATCCTCGTAAATTTATCGGACCTGGCCGCGACGCTATCAAAGCAACTGTTATTGGTAAAATTCGCGAATTCGGTTCTAACGGTAAAGCGTAAGAATAAAATTCCGTTTTGGAAACCGTCTAGTCTTTTAGACGGTTTCCTTTCGTTGTATAATGAAAGCGTGAACAAGTCTAAAGATTTTATCATTTTTGGTTTTTAAATAGAAAATAATGTGCATAGTCCTATTAATAAATGTGATAACGTATCTAAATTGATAAAGTGAATTCGATGAATAGTTGATCTTTATCTATTCGTGCTACAGGAGAAATGAAGATAATGGTTTCCTATTTATTGAGTTTTGGGATGGAAAGAGTAATTGAGATTCTTAAGGGGAGCTTTCTATAAAAAGATAGAAAGTAAATACATTCACAAGAAGGGAGCTCAATATGGAAAAATTGCTAATTGAAGGCGGAAGAGCTTTAAATGGAACAATTCGAGTAAGTGGTGCAAAGAACAGTGCCGTTGCATTAATTCCAGCGACAATTTTAGCAGATACTCCAGTAACTATTGGTGGTGTCCCTAATATTTCGGACGTGAAAATGTTAGGAGACTTACTAGAGGAAATTGGAGGGAAAGTAACTTATGGACAGGAGGAAGAGATGGTAGTCGATCCTTCTAACATGGTTGCAATGCCTTTGCCAAATGGAAAAGTGAAAAAATTGCGCGCTTCTTATTATTTAATGGGTGCAATGCTTGGCCGTTTTAAAAAAGCTGTTATTGGGCTTCCGGGTGGATGTCATTTAGGACCGAGGCCGATTGATCAGCATATTAAAGGGTTTGAAGCGCTAGGTGCACATGTTACGAATGAACAAGGTGCCATCTATTTAAGAGCAGATGAGCTACGTGGGGCACGTATTTATTTAGATGTTGTTAGTGTAGGAGCTACGATTAATATTATGCTAGCAGCTGTACGAGCGAAAGGTAGAACTGTTATTGAAAATGCAGCGAAAGAGCCTGAGATCATTGATGTAGCTACATTGTTAACAAGCATGGGAGCACGTATTAAAGGTGCTGGTACTGACGTAATCCGAATAGATGGTGTTGACTCTTTACATGGTTGTCACCATACTATCATTCCAGATCGTATTGAAGCTGGTACGTATATGATTCTAGGAGCTGCATCAGGAGGAGAAGTAACGGTTGATAACGTTATTCCTCAGCATTTAGAATCAGTTACTGCAAAGCTAAGAGAAGCTGGTGTTCAAGTTGAAACGAACGATGATCAAATTACGGTGAACGGTAATAGAAAGTTAAAAGTAGTTGATATCAAAACGCTTGTATATCCAGGTTTTCCAACGGATTTACAACAGCCGTTTACGACGCTTTTAACAAAGGCGCACGGGACGGGAGTTGTAACAGATACAATTTACGGTGCCCGTTTCAAACACATTGATGAATTACGTCGTATGAATGCTCAAATTAAAGTAGAGGGTCGTTCGGCAATTGTAACTGGTCCTGTGTTACTGCAAGGTGCAAAAGTGAAGGCGAGTGATTTACGAGCAGGAGCGGCACTTGTTATTGCAGGGTTAATGGCAGATGGAATTACAGAAGTAACAGGACTTGAGCATATTGATCGAGGTTATGAGAATATAGTGGACAAGCTTAAAGGGCTTGGTGCAAACATTTGGCGAGAACAAATGACAAAGCAAGAAATTGAAGAAATGAAGAACGCATAAGTGATACTTCCGCAAGGGGGAAGTATCACTACTTGCGGAAGTACACTTTATAGAAAAACACGGTTCACAAAATACGGCAGAAATATAAAGGCTTAAAGGAGAGGGATTATCGTGGAAAGAAGTTTATCTATGGAGTTAGTACGTGTAACAGAGGCTGCAGCTTTATCATCAGCGCGTTGGATGGGGCGCGGGAAAAAGGATGAGGCAGACGGTGCAGCAACATCAGCTATGCGTGATGTATTTGATACAATTCCGATGAAAGGTACAGTTGTAATTGGTGAAGGTGAGATGGATGAAGCACCAATGCTATATATCGGAGAGAAATTAGGTACAGGATATGGACCACGTGTAGACGTTGCGGTTGATCCTTTAGAAGGGACAAACATCGTAGCAGCTGGTGGCTGGAATGCTCTTGCTGTTATTGCAATTGCAGACCACGGTAATTTGTTACATGCCCCTGACATGTACATGGATAAAATCGCGGTTGGCCCAGAAGCAGTTGGGGCGGTCGACATTGATGCGCCTATTATTGATAACTTACGTGCAGTTGCGAAAGCGAAAAATAAAGATATTGAAGATGTTGTAGCGACAGTTTTAAATCGTCCACGTCATCAAGAAATTATCGAAGAAATTCGTAAAGCTGGTGCGCGCATTAAATTGATTAATGATGGAGATGTAGCTGGAGCGATTAATACAGCGTTTGATCGTACAGGTGTAGATATTTTATTTGGATCTGGTGGAGCACCTGAAGGTGTATTAGCAGCAGTTGCTTTAAAATGTTTAGGTGGAGAAATTCACGGAAAACTATTGCCACAAAACGAAGCTGAATTAGCACGTTGTAAAAAAATGGGCATAGAAGACATTAATCGTATCCTTCGCATGGAGGACTTAGTAAAAGGTGACGATGCAATCTTTGCAGCAACAGGCGTAACAGATGGAGAACTATTACGCGGTGTTCAATTTAAAGGTAGCGTAGGAACAACGCAATCCCTTGTTATGCGCGCAAAATCAGGCACAGTTCGCTTCGTAGATGGTCGTCATAGCTTAAATAAAAAACCGAACTTGGTTATTAAGTAAAAGGTGGAAGCGGCTCGCTCAGAATCGCAGGACACTTTCAACTCTCGACCTTGAAGCGCTCTTTGCTTCGAGTGAGAGAGTAAAATGACCGGAGATTCTAGCCGCTGGAACTGGATTTAAGTAAAAAGCGGAGGTGGCTTGCTCAGAAGGGGAAGGCATTGGAACTCCTGACGAAGAGGCGTTTTGTGCCTCGCAGGAAGGGGTGAAATGACTGACCCTTCTAGCCACCGGAGCTGGATTAAATAAAAAGCGTAAGCAGCTCCTTCAGAAAGGGAGGGGGATGGAGCTTCTGACGTAGAGGTGCTTTTTGCCTCGCAGGAAGAAGTGAAGCCACCGACCATTCTAGCTGCTGAAGCTAGATTAAATAAAAAGCGTAAGCAGCTCCTTCAGAAAGGTTAAAATGGTCGATCTTTCTAACTATCGGAGCTGGAACTAAATTAAATAAGAAGCGAAGACAAATTTTCTTGTCTTCGCTTCTTGTATTTGTGTTCCAACGTATTGATTAAAACTAGATAAAAGGGTTACAATAGTGAATATTACCCTACTTGAACTTATTGCCTTTCATTATTAATTATTTGCCTTCCGTATTTTTTCCCTTTACCCATGAAAAAAGAGAATAACGTTAAAGTGTGGTGTCTGAATGAATTTGTCAATTGCAGCATTAGAAAACATGAAATTAAAAGAGTTATACGAGCTTGCGAAAGAATTTAAGATTTCGTATTATAGCAAGTTAACGAAAAAAGAGCTGATTTTTTCTATTTTGAAAGCTCGAGCAGAAAAAGAAGGTTTCTTTTTCATGGAAGGCGTATTAGAAATTATTCAATCAGAAGGATTTGGATTCCTACGTCCTATCAACTATTCTCCAAGCTCAGAAGATATTTATATCTCAGCTTCGCAAATTCGTCGTTTCGATTTACGTAATGGAGATAAGGTTTCTGGTAAAGTACGACCTCCGAAAGAAAATGAACGCTATTTTGGGTTATTACAAGTTGAAGCTGTAAACGGAGATGATCCAGATTCAGCAAAAGAGCGTGTGCATTTCCCTGCATTAACACCATTATACCCAGATCGCCAAATGAAATTGGAAACGGAACCGAAAAAGTTACCGACACGCATCATGGATTTAATCGCACCAGTTGGATTTGGACAACGTGGTTTAATTGTTGCGCCTCCAAAGGCTGGTAAAACAAGTCTATTAAAAGAAATCGCGCACAGTGTTACAACAAATCATCCGGAAGCAGAACTAATTGTACTTTTAATTGATGAGCGTCCAGAGGAAGTAACAGACATTGAACGTTCTGTTAAAGGAGATGTTGTAAGTTCTACTTTTGATGAAGTACCAGAAAATCATATTAAAGTAGCTGAGCTTGTGTTAGAACGTGCGATGCGTCTTGTAGAGCACAAGAAAGATGTTATCATTTTAATGGATAGTATTACCCGTTTAGCTCGAGCTTACAACCTCGTTATTCCACCAAGTGGTAGAACATTATCAGGTGGTATCGATCCAGCTGCCTTCCATAGACCGAAGCGTTTCTTTGGAGCTGCACGTAATATTGAAGAAGGCGGTAGCTTAACAATTTTAGCAACAGCCCTTGTTGATACAGGATCACGTATGGACGATGTTATTTACGAGGAATTTAAAGGAACTGGAAATATGGAACTTCACTTAGATCGTTCATTAGCTGAACGTCGTATCTTCCCAGCGATTGATATTCGTCGTTCTGGTACACGTAAAGAAGATCTATTAATTCCAAAAGAACATTTAGACAAGTTATGGGGCATTCGTAAGACAATGCGTGATACACCAGACTTTGTTGAAAGTTTCTTACGTAAGCTTCGTCAAACGAAGACAAATGAAGAGTTTTTACAAAACATTGTTGCAGACTCGAAAAGGTATGTAACAACTAAGTAAAGGGAAAAAATCAAGACTCGCTTATTTTATAGTAAGCGAGTTTTTTATGCTGTTTAGGTGATATTAAAGAGAGAAATAAGTGAAAGAACCTGAGTTAGTCAGAGCTGGATGAGCTCCCTCCAGCGGCTAAAATCTCCGGTTATTTCGCTCTCTCGCATGAAGCAAAAATCGCTTCAAGATCGAGAGTTCGAAGTGTCCTGGATTCTTAAGTAATATCCAGTTCTGGTGGCTAGCTCTTCGCATCTAAGAACCTTCCGCCCGAAAGGTAAAAAGCACCTTTAGGGCGAAAGAACCTTAGCTGGTCAGAGCTGAGCGAGCCACCGCCACTTTAAATTTCAAAAGACAAAAACAGGTAGTTGCAAAATGAAGTTAGCCTTGTTATAATTTCATCATATGTGTTTCATCAATATAGTTGTGTATGCAGCTGAAGATGAAAAACTCTGTTTCGAAAATGATTCAGGGCGGAAGGAGATGAAAAGAATGAAAGCAGGAATTCACCCAGATTACAAGAAAGTTGTATTCATGGACACAAACACAGGCTTCAAATTCTTAAGCGGATCTACTAAAGGATCTAACGAAACTGTTGAGTGGGAAGATGGTAACACTTATCCATTACTAAAAGTTGAGATCAGTTCTGATTCTCACCCATTCTACACTGGACGTCAGAAGTTTGCTACTGCAGACGGACGCGTTGACCGCTTCAATAAGAAATACGGTCTTAAGTAATAAAAACATAAAACAGGCAAGTGTATGTATTCGCTTGTCTGTTTTTTTTGCGAAAATATTATACCTTTACCCTACTTTTAACTGAAAAGTAGATGAAAGGAGAGCTTCATGTACTTAATAAATCAAAATGGCTGGATTGAAGTGATTTGCGGTAGTATGTTTTCTGGCAAGTCAGAAGAGCTAATCCGCCGTGTGCGCCGTACGCAATTTGCAAAACAACATGCAATTGTATTTAAACCATGTATTGATAATCGATATAGTGAAGAAGATGTTGTATCACATAACGGATTAAAGGTAAAAGCAGTTCCTGTTTCAGCTTCAAAGGATATATTTGAACATATTACAGAAGAGCTGGATGTTATTGCAATCGATGAGGTGCAATTTTTTGATGGGGACATTGTGGAAGTGGTGCAAGTATTGGCAAATCGTGGCTATCGTGTCATTGTAGCTGGTTTAGACCAAGATTTCCGTGGTCTACCATTTGGACAAGTTCCTCAGCTGATGGCGATTGCTGAACATGTGACAAAACTACAAGCAGTATGTTCTGTATGTGGATCTCCAGCAAGTCGTACACAACGATTAATTGATGGAGAACCAGCGGCATTTGATGATCCAATTATTTTAGTTGGAGCTTCAGAATCGTATGAACCACGTTGTCGTCATTGTCATGCAGTACCTGCAAACAAAGATAAGTAAAACTCGCTGCGCAAGGCGGGTTTTTTTCAAAATAGAGAGTGTGAGTGGTGTGATCCGCTGCTTTTAGATATTATCTAGCTCCGCCTCCTAGGTCCTTGCGTTTAAGAACCTCCCGCACGAGAAGACAAAAAACGTCTTCTGTGCGAGAGAACCTTAGCTGGTCAGAGCTGAAAGAGCCACTGCCACTTTTAAATATATTATCTAGCTCCAGCGGCTAGAATCGCAGGCCATTTCGCTCTCTCGCTCGAAGCAAAAAGCGCTTCAAGGTCGAGAGCTCCAATGGCCTGCGATTCTGAGCGAGCCGCTTGCGCTTTTAAATATAATTTGCGTTTTTTTGAGTAAGTACCATATACTATTTGTATTAGATACTAGGATGTAGAGGTGAATGATGTGTTAGATCGTTTGCAAGCTGTAGAAAATCGTTATGAGAAGTTAAATGAATTGTTAAGTGATCCAGCGATTATTAGTGATTCAAATAAGCTTCGTGAATATTCAAAGGAACAGTCTGATATACAGGAAACGGTAGAGGTGTATCGTGAGTATAAGGATGTTCGTGAGCAATTAAAAGATGCGAAAGCAATGTTAGAAGATAAGTTAGACGCAGAAATGCGTGAAATGGTAAAAGAAGAAGTTTCTGAGTTAGAATCACAAGATAAAACATTATCAGAGCGTCTGAAAATTTTACTTGTTCCAAAAGACCCTAATGATGATAAGAACGTTATCGTTGAGGTTCGTGGAGCTGCTGGTGGAGACGAGGCAGCTTTATTTGCTGGTGACTTATACCGTATGTATAGCCGTTACGCTGAGGTACAGGGCTGGAAAACGGAGATTATTGAGGCTAGCTATACAGAGTTAGGTGGGTATAAAGAGATTATCTTTATGATTAATGGTAAAGGTGCTTTCGCGAAGCTGAAATTCGAGAATGGTGCTCACCGTGTACAACGTGTTCCTGAAACGGAATCTGGTGGACGTATTCATACATCTACAGCAACTGTAGCTGTATTACCAGAGGCAGAAGAAGTAGAAATTGATATTCATGAGAAAGATGTTCGTGTTGATACATTCGCTTCTAGTGGACCTGGTGGACAGAGCGTTAATACAACGATGTCAGCGGTGCGTTTAACGCATTTACCGACTGGTGTAGTTGTATCTTGTCAGGATGAGAAATCACAGATCAAGAATAAAGAAAAAGCGATGAAAGTATTACGCGCACGTGTTTATGATAAGTTTAGACAAGAAGCGCAAGCTGAGTATGATCAAAACCGTAAACAAGCTGTTGGTACGGGAGATCGTTCAGAGCGTATTCGTACGTATAACTTCCCGCAAAACCGTGTTACAGACCATCGAATCGGTTTAACGATTCAAAAGCTAGATCAAATCTTACAAGGTAAGTTAGATGATTTCATCAATGCCTTAGTGATGGAAGATCAGGCTCAAAAGATGGAGGCAGCGGAGTAATGCGTGTCTATGAAGCCCTGAAATGGGCTTCTTCTTTTTTACAGGAAAATGGACGAGATGAAAATGCGGGAGAAATTGTCCTTTGTCATGTATTAAAGGTGAACAGAACAGGATTACTTATGAATATGCGTGAAGAAATAACTGAGGAACAAGAGAAAAGCTTTACGGAGTTTATCCATAAGCATGTAGAAGGTATTCCTATTCAATATATGATTGGTTATGAAATGTTTTATGGACGGTCTTTCTTTGTGAATGAAGAAGTATTAATACCAAGGCCGGAAACAGAAGAGCTTATAGTGGGAGTATTAGAAAGAATCGAGCGCCATTTTGGTGATGAGAAACTACATGTAGCAGATATAGGTACAGGTAGTGGAGCGATTTCTATTACGCTTGCTTTAGAAAATAAAAATCTTCATGTGTATACAGTAGATATTGCACAAGAGTCGATTGAAGTTGCAAAAGAAAATGCAAAAGCTTTAGGTGCAGAAGTAACGTTCTATCACGGTGATTTATTGTCACCATTTCATAAAACGGGTCAAAAGCTAGATGTTGTTGTTTCAAATCCTCCATATATACCGGAAGAGGATTGGCGTGGTCTTTCTCCTGTTGTGAAAGAGCATGAGCCGAAGAGAGCACTTGTTGGTGGTGAAGACGGATTAGATTTCTATCGCCGTTTTATGGAAGAATTGCCGAATGTGTTGCAGAAGAAAGCGATTGTGGCGTTTGAAATTGGAGTAGGACAAGGTGAGGATGTAAAAAGATTGTTACAACAAGCTTTTCCACATGCTCATGTTGAGGTTGTTTTCGATATTAACGGAAAAGATCGTATGGTATTTGCAGAGATGGAGTAAGGTTCACACCTTACTCTATTTTTTTGTGGAAAAATTCATATAGATTTTGAATTTAATAGTTTAGAAAGATGAAAGTCTGTCCACACTGTTTGTAGAAGGGACGGTGGAGGAAATGAAAAAACAAGTTATTGCTTATCTTCTTATACTATTAATTGGTGCACAGTTACTTGTGCAGTTTGGATATATGAAAGCTGATGCGAAAGGGCCTTCAGTTATTCCGAAAGAGGCCGTTCGATTACGAATTTTAGCAAATAGTGATTCAGATAAAGACCAGGCATTAAAGCGTAAAGTGCGTGATGAAGTAAAAGCACAAATTGATGGATGGGTAGCGGATTTAACTTCATTTGAAGAGGCGCGCAAAGTAATTCAAAGTCATATTCCAGAAATCGAGAAAACGGTGGAAAATACGTTAAAAAGAGAAGGAAGTAAAGAATCATTTCAAGTGAAATTTAGTAAGAATGTAAAGTTTCCTACAAAGGTATATGGGAATTTTATTTATCCGGCAGGGGAATATGAAGCAGTATTGATTACAATTGGAGAAGGTGAAGGGGCGAACTGGTGGTGTGTATTATTTCCACCAATGTGTTTCTTAGATTTTTCGAGTGGGACAGCTGTAAGAAAAGAAGAGCACGTTGTGAAGGCGGAATCTCCTGAAGAGGAGCAGGTGAAACAACTAGATAAGGAAGTAGTAAATACAGAAGAGAAGAAAGTGGATAAGGTAAAAGAAACGAAAGTTGTAAAACAGGAAGTAGTAAAAAAAGTAACATCTTCTGAAAAGAAAGTAGTAAAAAATGAAACAAAAGTCGAAGAGCAGCCTGTAAGTAAAGAAGAAACAAAAAATGTGGAAAAAGTAGAGAAACCTGTGGAGAAAAAACAAGAACAGCAAAATGAGTATGTAAAAGTAGAAGAGGAAGAAGAAAAGCCAGAAGTTAAATTGTTTATTGTAGAAGCTTTTACATCTTTATTCTCTAAATAGTACTATTAATAAATCCCTCCTCATATATAAAAATGAGGAGGGATTTATTATGAAGAAAGTGTATTTTGCTACGAAAGCAGATGTGGAAAGATTACATTCTTTTTTCGGACAAGCTAATAAAAAAGATGATAAAATAAATGAGTTGTACGCACAATTTATGATTTTGGAAGAGGCGGAAGAAATACGAGCTGTAATTGGTTATGAACAAAGTGGGGAAGATGTACTTATTCGTTCTTGTTTATTCACACCTCATGTGGATAAACAGACTTTCTTATATTTTTTTGAAATGTTTTTGCAGTATATGAAAGAAAAAAGTGTTCAACAATTGTACTTACTAACAAATCATCCACAATCTGTACCGATCTTTCAGTTCTTTGACTTTTTTACTATAGAAAAGGATGAGGTTCCAGAGGGAATTCAACAGCTAGAACATTTTTGTAAAAATATAAAAGAGCAGAATGCAATAATACTAAATTGTCAGCTATTCACAAAGTTATCCACGGATTAATTAGGTTTATCCACATTTTGTGGATAAACCTTGTTTGTCTTTTGGATAAATCTCATAGTAAACTAAAAATAGACAAGTATTTAAGGCTAGAAAAGGACGTGGAAAAAAATGCATACAAATATGTGGGTTGTGGATAATGTTGTGGAAAGAAAAAAATATTATCCACAGTTACAAGAAGCAGCAAAATTATTAAGAGAAAATGAGGCGGTTGCTTTCCCTACGGAAACAGTATATGGGTTAGGGGCAAACGCGATGGATGATGAAGCAATCGCGAAAATTTTCGAAGCGAAAGGAAGACCGAGTGATAATCCACTCATTGTCCACATAGGTACAAAATCTCAGTTAGATGGGATTGTGAAAGAAATTCCACCAGTTGCAGAGAAGTTAATGGCGCATTTTTGGCCAGGACCATTAACAATTATTTTGCCGAGAAAAGAAGGAATTTCAGAGAAGGTGACGGCAGGACTTAATACGGTTGGAGTAAGAATGCCTGATCATCCAATTGCACTTGCTCTTATTGAAGAGGCGAATGTACCTGTTGCGGCACCAAGTGCGAATCGTTCAGGGCGTCCAAGTCCAACATTAGCTTCTCACGTATATGAAGATTTGAATGGGAAGATTGCAGGTATTGTTGATGGTGGTGCAACTGGAGTAGGCGTTGAATCAACTGTAATTGATTGTACAAGCACGGTTCCAACAATATTACGTCCAGGTGGGATTACGAAAGAACAATTAGAAGCGGTGATAGGTACTGTTTCTTTAGATCCAGCTTTAAAGGATGAGAAGGAAAAACCGAAATCGCCTGGAATGAAATACACACATTATGCGCCGAAAGCACCACTTAGTATTGTCGAGGGCTCACGTGAGTTTATTCAGCATCTTGTGGATGAGAAAGAGAAAGAAGGATTTAAAGTAGGCGTATTAACGACAGAAGAGTATCAGCATGTATATAGTGCAGATGTTATATTATCTTGTGGTGTTAGAAGTGACTTAGCTAGCGTTGCGACTAAATTATATGATGTACTTAGAACATTTGATGCAAGTGAAGTGGATGTTATTTTTAGTGAGTCATTCCCTAATGAAGGAATAGGGAATGCAATTATGAATCGTTTAACAAAAGCGGCAGGACATCATATTATTATTGAATGATAAGGTAAGATTAGCAAACAGAATATTTCTCCTTGGATAAGCATATTGTGAAGTAGCACATCCAAGGAGGGGCATGAATGACGTTTGAACAGCTAATACCTTTAATAATTATGGCATTCGCCTTAGGGATGGATGCGTTCTCGGTGAGTCTTGGTATGGGGATGATGCCCCTAAAGTTAAGACAAATCCTGTATATTGGTATGACGATAGGGATATTTCATATTATTATGCCGTTTATAGGAATGGTACTAGGTCGTTTTTTATCAGAGAAATATGGAGATATCGCACATTTTGCGGGTGCTATTTTATTAATCGGACTAGGGTTTTATATCGTATATTCGACCATTTTACAAAATGAAGAGACTAGAACTGCCCCTATTGGAATTAGTTTATTCGTATTTGCATTTGGCGTCAGTATAGATAGTTTCTCAGTAGGGCTTAGTCTTGGTATTTATGGGGCACAGACAATTATTACGATTTTACTGTTTGGATTTGTTAGCATGTTATTAGCGTGGATTGGTTTATTAATTGGGAGACATGCGAAAGATATGCTCGGTACATACGGTGAGATAGTAGGTGGTATCATTTTGGTTGGGTTTGGATTATATATCCTTTTTCCTATATAATTTTATGTAGGAGGGAATTATGAACAAGCTATTGGAATGGTATGTTAAATTTTTAACCTTCTTTCCTCGATGGCTAAGAAGACTTATAATTTGGGGTATTATTTTGCAAATTTCGATGTTAGGTTGGATTAAGTTAATTCGTGAATGGTGAGATAGTTCCTTTCTGTGAATATTTTGTTTGTACTATATTTATTACGCTAAAAATTACAGATATAGAAAGGATGAGATGAATGACGAGATTGAAGCAAGTTTTTGGTATTATTATTAGTTTTTTTGTTTTTTGGTTTAGTATGCTCGGTGTACAAATGTTTGCTGAGTTTTTAGATATTGAGTCATTGAAATTTGTTGCGGGAAAGACTGAGGCGGCGCGTGCCTTTTACTCTCCGTACCCGTTTTTAATTGTTTTTCTTATTACATTGCTTTCCCTATACTTCTTCGTAATTAAGCTAGGGAAGCCGAAAAAAGAGAAAATGCCTACTTTAGAGGAAAAGAAGGAAGAATTACAATGATAAAATCCCCTGCTAAAAAGCAGGGGATTTTATATTTGAGTGATGGGAGGAATCTAGCTGCCTCCGCTTTTAGATGTTATCCAGCTCCAGCGGCTAGAATGGTCGGTGGCTTCGCGTCTTCCTGCGAGGCAAAAAGCGCCTCTACGTCAGAAGCTCCATCCCCCTCCCATTCTGAGTGAGCCGCTTCCGCTTTTAGATGTTATCCAGCTTCAGCGGCTAGAATGGTCGGTGGCTTCGCGTCTTCCTGTGAGGCAAAAAGCGCCTCTACGTCAGAAGCTCCATCCTCCTCCCATTCTGAACGAGCCGCTTCCGCTTTTAGATGTTATCCAGCTTCAGCGGCTAGAATCTCCGGTCATTTCGCTCTCTCGCATGAAGCAAAAAGCGCTTCAAGGTCGAGAGCTCCAATGCCCTCCCATTCTGAGCGAGCCGCTTTCGCTTTTAAACTGGCCTAACTAATTCAAATTGTTCTCCTAATTTTGCATAGTTGTGTCCTGCTAGGCGGCTTATTGGTTTGAGTCCTTCTGCGTGAATGCGCCCTTTTTCATATAGATGTTCGGCAACGTGGAAACGAACGACTCGTCCAATTAGTAGATCACAAGCTGGTGAGTCTTCCGTTCCGCCAAGTGGAATTGCACGTTCTAATACGCATTCCATTCGAATATTTGCTTCTTTTACACCTGGAACAGAGATGACTTCACTTTCGATTGGTGTTAGTTTTGCTAGTTCAATTTCACTTTCATTTGGCGGGAGGTTAGCTGCTGTTTCGTTAATTGCTGCTACATATGATTCGTCAGAAATATGTACGACAAATTCTCCTTTTTCAATTGCGTTTCGGGAAGTGTCCTTTCTTTCTCCTGCTTTTCGTTGTACAGATACTGAGATAAGTGGTGGATTAGCAGCGACAATATTGAAATAACTATATGGTGCTCCGTTTAGTACACCTTCTTTTGTTACAGAAGTAACGAATGCGACAGGACGAGGGATGATACTTCCGGTAAGTAATTTGTAATTATCTTTTTCAGTTTGTTCATTTGGATTAATGGATAACATGCTTGTAATCCCCTTTCTAAATATGAATACTTATTGTTTGTTTACAAGATAACGATGAGAAAATCCTGCTGGAAATAATATTTTGTTTCATAAAAAGAACTTACTTCAATTGTAATGAAGTAAGTTCTTTTTCAAGAATCTCAAATTTGAGATAAAAATTAAAGTAAAACGTATGCGCCAGGTCCGATTAAAGCTACACCAACAGCGACAGCGATTAACATTAAGTTATATTCATATCCGTTTTGTGTTACCCAGTAACCATTTTTTCCGTGAACAGTGAAGATAGCCATTAACATTGTTCCAACGATAAATAATGAACCAACTACAATGAAAATACCTGATGCGAATAAGAAACCACCTAGTAATTCAGTTGCGCCAGCCATAAATGCCATAAATACACCAGGACGTAAACCGATTGACTCCATCCAGCCACCTGTTCCTTTTAAACCGTAACCGCCGAACCAACCAAATAATTTTTGAGCGCCATGACCCATGAATGTAATTCCTATAATAAGACGAATAATAAGTAGACCGAAATCCATCATTTTTAAAACCTCCTAAAAGTTATTAACTTACCTTACGTAAGTAATAATAAAATAGTTACTTACTATAGTCAAGTGGATTTTGAAAAAAGTTTGAATTAAATTTTACAAATTAACAACAAAAAATAAAATGTAGTAAAGACCTCTAGACAAGTTGGACAAAAAAAGAGAAAATATAAATAGAAGTTAACTTCTTATTGTTATTCAGACAATCAGAATTGACTGGAATTTTGTGAAGCGCTACAATAAGAGTCTATTAGTAATGACATAATTTATTTCGAAAGCGTTTTTACAGTATAATATTCGAAGTATGAAGTCTTACATGTATCCCGAGTTTTACTAGGGATTGCCCTATAAACTTTTAGGTAAATTATAAGGAGGACTATCCTATGTTTAAAAAATTATTCGGTCTTGGTTCAAAAACAAATGAAGAAACAATCGTAGCTCCATTAACTGGAGCAGTGAAAAATATTGAAGAAGTACCAGATCCAGTATTTGCTGGTCGTATGATGGGTGACGGTGTTGCAATTGATCCTACTGAAGGTGTAGTTGTATCTCCAGTTGATGGTGAAATCGTACAATTATTCCACACAAAACATGCTATCGGAATTAAAGCGAAAAACGGTACAGAAATTTTAATCCACGTTGGATTAGAAACTGTAAAAATGGAAGGTGAAGGTTTCGAAGCTCACGTTTCTGAAGGCCAAGCTGTAAAAGCTGGAGATAAATTAATCTCATTCGACTTAGAATTAATCCGTGAAAAAGCGAAAAGCACAATTACTCCAATTGTTATTACAAACACAGATGCAGCTGAGTCTATTAAGACAACTGTAGGCGTAGCAGCTACAAAAGGTTCAACAGAAGTAATGAAAGTTACAATGAAATAATTGCAATATAAGAGGAATCCGTTTCGTATGAAATGGATTCCTTATTTTTGTTGCGTGTTCAGTATGTATGTTAAAATACTCTAGGCACTTGGAAATAGGGTTTCACATATATGTGGATAAGGCGCATTTTTCTTAGAAAAAATATAAGAGAAATGCGCCTTTTGTATATTCACATTTCTTTTGTTCTATTCTAATGTAAGTTATGATGAATGATAAGAAATCGAATATAGGGGTGGGTTTGAATGAAACGAGTGTTATTTGTTTGTACTGGCAATACATGTCGTAGTCCAATGGCTGAGGCGTTGCTTCGTCATCACGGAGGAGATAAGTTTGAAGTGCAATCTGCTGGTGTTTTCGCCTATCCTGGGAGCGATGCATCGGTACATGCGAAGGAAGCTTTAGCTGAAAAAGGAATTTCAATTGATCATGCGGCGCAGCAAGTAAATGAAACTTTGCTTGATTGGGCTGATATTGTCGTAACGATGACAGAAAACCATAAGCAAATTGTACTTGGGCATTATCCGAGCGTTGAAAAGAAATTAAATACGTTATATGGATTAACTGAAGGTATAGGCAAGGACATTTCAGATCCATTTGGAGGCTCGCTTTCTATTTATAAAGAAACGTTAGATGAGATGGAAAAACTTGTACAAACTTTACTGAAAAAACATTCAGTAGGTTGATGTTTCGTGTATAATACGATATTGGAGATCACTTCTTCCTATATGAGGTAGCGAGTGTGAAATGAAGATAATTGATTGAAACTTTGGAGGGGTAAAAATGAAAGTAGTAATAGCATCTGATCACGGTGGTATGAATATCCGCAAAGAACTTGTAAGTTTATTAGAAGAGTTAAATATTGAATATATTGATTTAGGTTGTGAATGTGAAGCTGGTTCTGTTGATTACCCTGACTTTGCGTTTCCAGCAGCTGAAATGGTAGCGAATGGTGAAGTAGATCGTGGTATTTTAGTTTGTGGGACAGGCATTGGTATGTCAATCGCAGCAAACAAAGTAAATGGTATCCGTTGTGCGTTAGTTCATGATACTTTCAGCGCGAAAGCGACGAGAGAGCATAATGACACTAACATGCTAGCAATGGGCGAGCGTGTAATTGGTGCTGGTCTAGCGCGTGATATCGCGAAAATCTGGTTAACAACTGATTATGAAGGTGGTCGTCACGAAAACCGCGTAGGAAAAATTAAAACATACGAAACAAAGTAATAGATTCTAACTATCAGTAGTGTGAAATATAATTTGGTGAACCAACCTGTGAAAGGAAGAGGCGTAATGACAGAAATCGTAAAGGTAAGAGAACAGCTGCAAATGTCGCTTTCTGATTTCCAAGAACAAGCTTCATTACAAAGCGGTCAAGTTTTTGTAGTGGGTTGTAGCACGAGCGAAGTGCTAGGCGAAAGAATTGGAACATCAGGAACGATGGAAGTAGCAGAGGCGATTTTCTCTGAGTTAAAACAATTTCAAGAGCAAACAGGTATTGAATTAGCGTTTCAATGTTGTGAGCATTTAAACCGTGCTTTAGTAGTTGAGAGAGAAGTAGCGATAAAATATCAATTTGAAATTGTAACAGTTACGCCTGTTAGATCAGCAGGTGGTGCATTGGGGACATACGCGTATCACAATTTGAAAGATCCGGTAGTAGTTGAGTTTATTAAAGCTGATGCAGGAATGGATATTGGTGATACATTTATCGGTATGCATTTAAAGCATGTAGCTGTTCCGGTTCGTACAAGTGTGAAGGAAATTGGAAGTGCGCATGTAACGATGGCCAAAACACGTGGAAAACTAATTGGTGGAGCACGTGCTGTCTATGCGGCAGTGGAAGAGACTACCACTTGCCGTTAAATATGAGAAATTAGGAAGTCATATAGTACCTGTTTATCATAAGATAAAAGGTATGTTGTCTGACTTTATAATAGAAGAAAGAAAAGACCGATTTTCGGTCTTTTTTTTCTTTTATGATATAGAAAGTCATGTTAGAATGTAGTTGAAAACATGAAGGTTCGAAAGAATTACAACCTGAATTTTCGTTTTTTCTGAATAAATAAGAAAAAACTGTTGGGAATCGATGTAATTCGTTCAGAAAAGGGGGATTTTGGTGGATCATTTAAAACGTCAAGATGAAAAGGTATTTGCTGCAATTGAGGCAGAACTAGGAAGACAGCGTTCAAAGATTGAGTTAATTGCTTCGGAAAACTTCGTAAGTGAAGCAGTAATGGAGGCACAAGGTTCTGTTTTAACGAATAAGTATGCTGAAGGATATCCTGGAAAACGTTACTATGGTGGCTGTGAACACGTAGACGTAGTAGAAGATATCGCACGTGATCGCGTGAAAGAAATTTTCGGCGCAGAGCACGTAAATGTTCAACCACACTCTGGTGCACAAGCGAACATGGCAGTATACTTCACGATTTTAGAGCAAGGCGATACAGTACTTGGTATGAACTTATCTCATGGTGGTCACTTAACACACGGAAGCCCTGTTAACTTCAGTGGAGTACAATATAATTTCGTAGAATATGGCGTGGATGCTGACTCTCACCGTATTAATTACGATGATGTATTAGCAAAAGCGAAAGAACATAAACCAAAATTAATCGTTGCAGGTGCAAGTGCATACCCTCGTGTTATCGATTTCAAGCGATTCCGTGAGATTGCAGATGAAGTGGGCGCTTATTTAATGGTTGATATGGCACATATCGCAGGTTTAGTAGCTGCTGGTTTACATCCAAATCCAGTACCACATGCACATTTCGTTACAACGACAACACATAAAACGTTACGTGGTCCGCGTGGTGGTATGATTTTATGTGAAGAGCAATTTGCAAAACAAATTGATAAATCAATCTTCCCTGGTATTCAAGGTGGTCCACTTATGCACGTAATCGCTGCAAAAGCTGTTGCATTTGGTGAAGCACTTCAAGATGATTTCAAAACATATGCACAAAATATCATTAACAATGCGAACCGCTTAGCTGAAGGTCTTCAAAAAGAAGGACTTACACTTGTTTCTGGCGGAACAGACAATCACTTAATCTTGATCGATGTTCGTAACTTAGAAATCACAGGTAAAGTAGCAGAGCACGTATTAGATGAAGTTGGTATTACAGTGAACAAAAATACAATTCCATTTGAAACAGCAAGCCCATTTGTAACAAGTGGTGTACGTATCGGTACAGCAGCTGTAACATCTCGTGGTTTTGGTTTAGAAGAAATGGATGAAATTGCGTCACTTATTGCTTATACATTAAAAAATCATGAAAATGAAGCTGCATTAGAAGAAGCACGTAAGCGTGTAGAAGCGTTAACTAGCAAATTCCCAATGTATCCAAATCTATAATAGATTGAAGAAGACTGCCGAGACTTAATTGTTTTGGCGGTCTTTTTTTTGGACATATATTATTTTTAAAGTATGTATACAAATGATGAATAAATTTTGGCGATATAATGAAGGATACAGCTCCCATAATTGGTAAAGATACTAGATAGATTCATTGTAAAATCATGATTTTGCCAAATTTGCCCTTGAATATTAGTAGCGTTTTCTTTACAATCGTAAATAGTGTAAAAAAGCGTGCAAACGCATGAATATCATCTAAAGGAGAGATTCACATGGGAAAACTGTATGTATTTGATCACCCGTTAATTCAACATAAGATTACATATATTCGCGATAAGAATACAGGTACGAAAGATTTTCGTGAATTAGTGGACGAAGTAGCAAGCTTAATGGCTTTCGAAATTACTCGCGACCTTCCACTTAAGGACATTGAAATTGAAACACCTGTAAGCAAAGCGACAACAAAAGTGATCGCTGGTAAAAAACTTGGTTTAATTCCGATTTTACGTGCAGGTTTAGGAATGGTTGATGGAATTCTGAAATTAATTCCAGCAGCAAAAGTAGGACACGTTGGTTTATACCGTGACCCTAAAACATTGCAACCGGTAGAATACTATGTGAAACTTCCAACGGATGTAGAAGAGCGTGACTTTATCGTACTAGATCCGATGCTAGCAACAGGTGGTTCTGCGGCTGAAGCAATTAACTCTCTGAAAAAGCGCGGTGCGAAACAAATTAAATTAATGTGTATCGTTGCAGCTCCAGAAGGGGTAAAAGTAGTACAAGAAGAACATCCTGATGTTGATATTTATGTAGCAGCATTAGATGAGAAATTAAATGACCACGGATATGTAGTACCAGGTCTTGGTGATGCTGGTGACCGTTTATTCGGAACGAAGTAAGACAACTGACGAGCAGGGGAGATTCCCCAGCTCGTCTTTTTTGCTGTAAGCAAGTAGGGGAGGGGGAGAGGATAAATATACATCGTATATACAACATAAGTTGCATACACCTCACATATAATATAGAAGTCTTACGTCTGAGGAACACTATATTATGGAAGAAAAGCGTTATATCTCGAAAATATAATAGTGACAAACTTGTGAACATTTCCTTCTATTATAAAGAGAAAACTGTTAGAAATTGCATATATGTAACCAGTATTTAGAAGGGGAACGTTTTCATTTTTGGGAGGAAATGCCTAATACTCAAATTTTTAGATTTTTTACGATTTCTCGTTGACACTGTTAATACCCTATTGTATGCTAACAACGGGGATAGATGGTAGGGCTTTCAGTGACAAAATTACATCTATTCCGTGACGAAAATGTAAACTTTTTGTTTTGTATAGGATTTATGCAAAAAAATGAGTTATTATTAACACATCGTGAATGAGGGTTACATATTGGAGGGATGAATCCTTGCAAAAAAACGATCGCAGCCATATAAAAGCTTATGCTTTAATGTCAGGTATTCTTGCTCAATTAGTCGGTTCTATTCTTGTTGGAATCTTTGGTGGGCAGTGGATTGATAATAAGGTTGGAACGTTTCCGTTGTTTCTTATTATAGGGTTATTACTCGGACTAGGAACAGGGGTATACGCAATGATTCGACTCATTCGACATTACTATTCGGGAGAGCAATGATGATAGACGTACATGGACTTGTCCAAAGACAAAAGAAATATATGTACTACTTGCTTGCGCTTCTAGTGCTAGGATGGGGATTTACCTCTTACAAGGATGTATTTCTTGGACTGATTATCGGTACGATTTTCAGTTTTCTTAGTTTGCGCATCATTGCACGTAGAACAGACAAGCTGCTAGATCGCGTAACAAATGGAGAAAACGTGAAGTTCAAAGCAACAGCGGTAAGTACATATTCAAGATTCGCCACGATTGGGTTATTAATTTTATTTGCAGCCAAATATCAAGAGTTAATCGCGATGTGGGGCCTAGGTGTAGGATTGCTGACAGGATACCTTGTCATGATCATAGATTTTCTTTATTTAGAGTATAAGAGCAGGGAAGAGAGGTGAATTACTAGTGGAACACGGTAAATTAGTTGAATTTCTAGGTTTAACGTTCGATTTGTCATCAGTTATGATGGTTACTGTAGCAGCAGTTATTGTTTTCTTAATCGCTGTTATCGGAACTCGCAGCTTAGCTCTTCGCCCAACCGGGATGCAAAACTTCATGGAATGGGTGTTTGACTTCGTGAAAGGGATTATCAATAGTACGATGGACTGGAAAACAGGTGGACGTTTCTTAACGCTTGGCGTTACGCTTATCATGTTTATCATCGTATCGAACTTCCTTGGTTTACCATTCATGTATTCAGCAACTGAAGCTGGCGAACATATTGCATGGTGGAGATCACCAACGTCTGATCCAGCAGTTACATTAACATTAGCCGTGATGGTAGTTACCCTCACCCATTATTATGGAATTAAGATGAAGGGTACGAAAGAGTACGTAAAAGGTTATTTCCAACCTATGAAATTCTTATTCCCATTAAAGGTTATTGAGGAGTTTGCTAACACATTAACGTTAGGTCTTCGTTTATTTGGTAACATTTATGCAGGTGAGATCTTATTAGGATTACTTGCTAAGTTGGGCGGAGCATCAGTCCTTGGGGCATTAGGTGCGCTTGTACCAATGTTAGCGTGGATGGGATTCAGTGTATTCGTTGGATCAATCCAAGCATTTATTTTCGTTATGTTAACGATGGTTTATATGGCTCATAAAGTAAGCCATGACCATTAATATAATTTAAGTAAGAAAAAATTTATTTTTTTATAATACAAAGGAGGACAAATTAAATGAGTTTAGGTGTAATCGCAGCTGCAATTGCAATTGGTTTATCAGCATTAGGTGCAGGTATTGGTAACGGTCTTATCGTATCACGTACAATCGAAGGTGTTGCTCGTCAACCAGAATTAAAAGGCGCACTTCAAACAATTATGTTCATCGGGGTTGCTTTAGTTGAGGCACTTCCAATCATCGGTGTAGTTATTGCATTCATCGTAATGAACAAATAAGGGAGACTCCCCTTACATAGATGGCGAAGAGTGTTTTTCCGAACTTTCTTCGCCATTGCTTTATGAACGAAACGTATGTCTTTTTTTTTCATATGATCAATTTAGATATTTTGAAGGGAGTGAATCCTTGTGCCAACTTTATTATTAGGAGCTTCCATTCCATTTGGAACGATTGCTTATACATTGTTCATTTTCTTACTTCTATTAGTAATGCTACGCAAATTTGCGTGGGGTCCTTTAATGGGAATTATGAAAGAACGTGAAGAGCATGTTGCTAATGAAATCGACGCTGCAGAAAGAAATAATGCTGAAGCGAAGAAATTAGTAGAAGAACAACGTGAGATGTTAAAACAATCGCGTGTTGAAGCACAAGAGTTAATCGAAAGAGCGAAAAAGCAAGCTGTAGATCAAAAGGATGTTATTGTTGCTGCTGCGAAAGAAGAAGCAGAATCAATTAAAGCATCTGCTGTACAAGAAATTCAACGCGAAAAAGAGCAAGCAATTGCTGCTTTACAAGAACAAGTCGCTTCTTTATCTGTTCAAATTGCTTCTAAAGTAATTGAAAAAGAATTAAAAGAAGAAGATCAAGTGAAGTTAATTCGCGATTATATTAAAGAAGTAGGAGAAGCGCGATGAGCAATGGGATTGTAGCAAAACGTTATGCTGTCGCTCTTTTTAAAATTGCAAAAGAAAAACACGTATTAGAAATGTTTGAAGAGGAATTACGCCTTGTACAAAACGTTTATGTAAAGAACGGAGAACTACATAGCTTTTTAACGCAACCGAACATTTCAAAGGAACAAAAGAAAACGTTTCTTGCAAACGTATTCGGATCTGTTTCTGAATCTATTTTAAATACGTTATATATTTTAATTGATAACAAACGCATTGATATCTTACCTGAAATTGCAGATGAATATGTTGTTCTTGCTAATGAAGAACGTAATGTAGCGGATGCAACTGTATATTCTACTCGTCTTCTATCAGAAGAAGAGAAGCTTAACATTGCTGAAGCATTTGCAAAGAGAACGGGAAAAGATGCAATTCGCGTGAAAAATGTTGTAGATGAAGATTTACTAGGCGGAATTAAAGTACGTATTGGAAATCGCATTTATGACGGAAGTTTACAAGGAAAATTAGCACGTATTCAGCGTGAATTAATGAAGAATAGATAGGGGTGAAGCACATGAGCATCAGAGCTGAAGAAATTAGCGCACTGATAAAGCAACAAATCGAGAACTATCAGTCTGAAATCGAAGTTAGTGATGTTGGTACAGTTATCCAAGTTGGTGACGGTATCGCGCGTGCTCATGGTCTTGATAACGTTATGGCTGGTGAACTTGTAGAGTTCTCTAACGGCGTTATGGGACTAGCACAAAACTTAGAGGAAAACAACGTAGGTATTATCATTTTAGGACCTTACACAGAAATCCGTGAAGGTGACGAAGTTCGTCGTACTGGTCGCATCATGCAAGTACCAGTAGGAAAAGAACTAATTGGTCGTGTTGTAAACCCATTAGGTCAACCAGTTGATGGTTTAGGCCCAATCAATACAACAAACACTCGTCCAATCGAAAGTCCAGCACCAGGTGTAATGGATCGTAAATCTGTTCATGAGCCACTTCAAACAGGTATTAAAGCGATCGATGCTCTTGTACCAATTGGCCGTGGTCAACGTGAGTTAATCATTGGTGACCGTCAAACTGGTAAAACAGCAGTTGCACTTGATACAATCATTAACCAAAAAGATGAAGACATGATTTGTATCTACGTAGCAATTGGACAAAAAGAATCAACTGTACGTAACGTAGTAGAAACACTACGTAAGCACGGTGCATTAGAATACACAATCGTTGTAACTGCATCTGCTTCTCAACCAGCTCCATTACTATACCTAGCTCCTTACGCTGGTGTAACAATGGGTGAAGAGTTCATGTACAATGGTAAACACGTATTAGTAGTATATGATGACTTATCAAAACAAGCAGCGGCTTACCGTGAGCTGTCATTACTATTACGTCGTCCTCCAGGTCGTGAAGCTTACCCAGGGGATGTATTCTACTTACATTCTCGCTTATTAGAGCGTGCAGCAAAATTAAGTGATGCAAAAGGCGGCGGTTCTTTAACTGCACTACCTTTCATCGAAACACAAGCAGGGGACGTATCAGCATACATCCCAACAAACGTAATTTCTATTACGGATGGACAAATCTTCTTACAATCTGACCTATTCTTCTCTGGCGTACGTCCAGCGATCGATGCGGGTACTTCTGTATCTCGTGTAGGTGGATCTGCTCAGATTAAAGCAATGAGTAAAGTATCAGGTACACTTCGTCTTGACCTTGCATCTTACCGTGAGTTAGAAGCGTTCGCTCAGTTCGGTTCTGACCTTGATAAAGCAACTCAAGCGAAATTAAACCGTGGTGCTCGTACTGTTGAGGTATTAAAACAAGGATTACACAAACCGTTACGTGTAGAGAAACAAGTTATCATTCTTTACGCTTTAACACGTGGATTCCTAGATGATATCCCAGTAGTAGATATCACTCGTTTTGAAGAAGAATTCCATGCTTGGTTAGATTCTAATGCGACTGACTTATTAGAAGAAATCCGCACAACTAAGAAACTTGCGGATGACGACAAATTTGCAGCAGCAATCAATGGATTTAAAAAAGTATTCGTAGCTTCTGAATAATAATAAAAAGTGGAGCCGACTGTTCAGCCCCATCGGCTAAGGTTCTTTCTCACAGAAGGTGCTTTTTACCTTCTTGTGGGGAAGGTTCTTAGACGAAAGGGGCTAGGAGGCGGAACTAGATTAATAAAAGCGGAAGCGGCTCATTCAAGCCGCTGGAGCTAGATAGTATATATAAAAGGCATCTCGGGCTCTGAGATTGCTAAAGGTCATGTAAAGGAAAAGAGTAGGTGCACCTATTCTTTTCCTTCAATCATGAGCAAGAATATCTTGCAACGTAGATTAGGAAGAGGATTCTTACTAATCGTGCCAACTTCCGGAAAAAAGGTGGTGAAAACCTGTGGCATCTTTACGCGATATAAAAGCGAAGATTAACTCGACAAAGAAAACGAGTCAAATTACGAAAGCGATGGAGATGGTATCTGCATCTAAGTTAAACCGTGCAGAGCAAAATGCTAAATCTTTCGTTCCGTATATGGAAAAGATTCAAGAAGTAGTAGCGAGCATTGCGCAAGGAAGCAAAGGGATTAATCATCCAATGCTAAATGCGCGTCCTGTAAAGCGTACAGGATACATCGTTATTACGTCTGATCGCGGACTAGCAGGTGGTTATAACAGTAACGTATTACGTACAGTAAGTAACGTAATTCGTGAACGTCATAATATGGATTCAAACCAATATTCTATTATTGTGCTTGGACGACTAGGACGTGATTATTTAAAACGTCGCGGCTTTAACATTATTGATGAAGTAGTTGGATTATCTGACCACCCATCATTTACTGATATTAAAGACCTTGCTTCTCGAGCAATTGCGATGTTCGCAGATGGTGCTTATGATGAGCTGTACATTTACTACAACCATTACGTAAGTAAAATTTCACAAGAGGTAACGGAAAATAAAATTTTACCGCTTACTGATGTGGCGTCTGACAAACCGACGACAGCTTATGAATTCGAACCTTCTGAAGAAGAAATTTTAAAAGTACTATTGCCACAATACGCAGAAAGCTTAGTGTACGGTGCATTACTAGACGGTAAAGCAAGTGAGCACGCAGCGCGTATGACAGCAATGAAGAGTGCTACAGACAACGCAATGGAAGTTATCGATTCACTTACACTTTCATTCAACCGTGCGCGTCAGGCAGCGATTACGCAAGAAATTACGGAAATCGTTGGTGGAGCAGCAGCGTTAGAATAGTAATAAAAAGTGGAAGCGGCTCGTCCAGAACAGAAGGGCATTGGAGCTCCTGACGAAGAGGCGAAGTTTGCCTCGCAGGAAGGCGCGAAATGACCGACTGTTCTAGCCGCTGGAACTAGATTCAATAAAAAGCGGAAGCGGCTCTTTCAGGAGAGTCGCGTAAGCTAAACTAATAAAAAATTAAAAGCTAACTTCTCTGATAGAGGTAGCTAATTAAAAGAAAGCTAGGAGGGAACCCGATGAATAAAGGGCGCGTTACGCAAATCATGGGTCCGGTTGTAGACGTTAAGTTTGATGGCGGAAAGCTACCAGAAATCTACAATGCCCTTACGGTAAAACAAAGCAACGAAAACGGAAGCATGAACTTAACATTTGAAGTTGCACTTCATTTAGGTGATGATACAGTTCGTACAGTTGCGATGTCTTCCACAGATGGACTTGTTCGTGGCACAGAAGTAGAAGATACTGGTAAAGCAATCTCTGTACCAGTTGGTGATGCAACACTTGGACGTGTATTCAACGTATTAGGTGATGCAATTGACTTAGATGGTGAACTTCCTGCGGATGTACACCGTGATCCAATTCACCGTCAAGCACCTGCATTCGAAGAATTATCTACTAAAGTAGAAATTCTTGAAACTGGTATTAAAGTAGTAGACTTACTTGCTCCTTACATTAAGGGTGGTAAGATCGGCCTATTCGGTGGTGCCGGCGTAGGTAAAACAGTATTAATTCAGGAGTTAATCAATAACATCGCACAAGAGCACGGTGGTATCTCTGTATTCGCTGGTGTAGGTGAGCGTACTCGTGAGGGTAATGACTTATACCACGAAATGAGCGATTCTGGCGTAATCAAGAAAACTGCGATGGTATTCGGACAAATGAACGAGCCACCTGGAGCACGTCAACGTGTTGCATTAACAGGTTTAACAATGGCTGAGCATTTCCGTGATGAGCAAGGACAAGACGTACTTCTGTTCATCGATAACATCTTCCGTTTCACGCAAGCGGGTTCTGAAGTATCTGCCCTTCTTGGTCGTATGCCATCTGCGGTAGGTTACCAACCAACACTTGCAACAGAAATGGGTCAATTACAAGAGCGTATTACATCTACAAATAAAGGGTCTATCACGTCTATCCAAGCGGTATATGTACCAGCCGATGACTATACTGACCCAGCACCAGCTACAACGTTCGCTCACTTAGATGCAACAACAAACTTAGAGCGTCGTTTAACGCAAATGGGTATTTACCCAGCCGTAGATCCATTAGCATCTACATCTCGTGCACTTTCTCCAGAAATCGTAGGAGAAGAGCATTATGAAGTAGCTCGTCAAGTACAGCAAACTTTACAACGTTATAAAGAGCTTCAAGATATCATCGCTATCTTAGGTATGGATGAGTTATCTGAAGAAGATAAGTTAGTTGTACATCGTGCTCGTCGTATTCAATTCTTCTTATCTCAAAACTTCCACGTAGCTGAGCAGTTTACAGGTCAAAAAGGTTCTTACGTACCTGTAAAGAATACAGTTAGTGGTTTCAAAGAAATTCTAGAAGGAAAATATGATGACCTTCCAGAAGATGCATTCCGCTTAGTAGGTGGCATTGAAGAAGTTATTGAAAACGCGAAGAAAATGATGGCGTAAGGCCTTAGGAGGGACGAAGTATGAAGACATTTCCAGTCAGTATTGTAACTCCTGATGGACCGGTTTACGAAAAAGAAGTAGAAATGGTAAGTGTAAAAGCAGAGAGTGGGGAAATGGGGATCTTACCAGGTCACATTCCAACTGTTGCACCATTAAAAATTAGTGCAGTTCGTCTGAAAAATGGTGGACACACTGATTATGTAGCAGTAAGCGGTGGCTTTATCGAAGTTCGTCCAGATAAAGTGACTGTATTATCATCATCTGCTGAAGAAGCAAACCATATCGATATCCATCGTGCAAATGAAGCGAAGCGTCGCGCTGAGCAACGTCTGCAAGATAAACAAGCACATGTTGACTTTAAACGTGCAGAAATGGCATTACAACGTGCTGTGAACCGTTTGAACGTTTCCGATATGAAGTAAAAAAATCCGTAAGGGCTTTGCCTTTACGGATTTTTTTTTGTGTATTTTATGGATAATTTTACAAAACTGGTATAATTATATTGATGCTTGTATAAGTAGAAGTGTACAACAATTTATATTTCATAAAGGGGATGGATCAATGATTGGTGAAATGAAGCGAGAAGCATTGTACTCTTTAAAGGGAAAATGGGGACTAGGTGTTGGATCAACAATTTTATATTTTATTTTAAGTTATGTTGTTTCGCTGGCTGCAATGCTTATACTATTAATTCCAGGAATTATTATATTTCTCTCAGTTGTAAGCTTAACTGGATCATTTGAAGAGGAAACGATGTCAATTGGAGCAGGTATTACCTTTGGAATTTTCTATTGCATTATGATAATTTTGAGTAACGCATCGTATGGGATTACGTCATATGGTTATACAAATGTATTTTTACAGATTAGTAAACGAGAAGATGCTAAAGTAGATTACTTATTCGAAGGATTTCGTGGCTTTAAAAGAATGATGAAAACAATGTGGGCAATGCTTGCGATTTTGTTATATACAGGTACATGGATTCCGATGCTGTTAATAGGCTTATTTGCATTGTTAGGTGAAGAAGGGAATACGTCATTTGCAATAGCTTTCTTCGTACTATTAGCAATTTCAATTGTTGGTATGATTGTGATGTATTTTTCTTATGCACTGACGTACTATGTGATGATTGAAAATCCAGAATATAGTGTTTCGCAGGCGATGAAGGAAAGTAAGAATCTTATGAAGGGTCATAAGTTAGATTTGTTTCTTTTATGGCTGAGCTTCATAGGATGGGCTATTTTAGCGCTTCTTACTTTTGGAATAGGATTTCTTTGGCTTAGTCCGTATATGAGTACGACGACAGCACACTTTTATCGCTACATTTCAAAAGGTGAATTTCAATAGGAACATGCTATACTAATAGAATTATTGTGTATAGGAGGCGAGGCTACGCATGATTAGTGATTTAAAAGGAGAAGCACTAGATTCATTAGAAGGAAAATGGGGATTAGCTGTTGGAGCTACACTACTCATTTCAATTCTTATCACGGCTTTTAGTTTTAGTGTTGATTGGGGATTTTCTTTAATTTTCGGTTGGCAAAAAACAAATGGTTCACTTTCAACGAATATTCTTACATTTTTTGTTACTGGACCGTTAACTTTAGGTGGATATTACCTTGGTTTAAATATCCTTCGTGAAAAGCAAGCTAGTATTGGTAATGTATTCATTTGGTTTTCAGAGGGAAAGAGATTTCTAAAATCATTTTTATTATATTTATTAGTAAATCTTTATCTTTTCTTATGGACGTTATTGTTCATTATTCCAGGTATTATTAAATCATTTTCTTATGCGATGACGTACTTTATTATAAACGATCATCCTGAGTATTCACTGAACCAAGCTATTACAGAAAGTCGTCGTATGATGGATGGACATAAGATGGAGTATTTCATTTTATGTTTAAGTTTTATTGGCTGGTTTATATTAAGTTGTATTACGTTAGGGATTGGATTCTTATGGTTAATTCCATATTTCTATACGACATCTGCAGCTTTTTACGAAGAGATTGCAGAAGAATATTATGAGAAAAAAATTTAGCACTATAAAACCCCCAGTATGAATTATTTGTTCATACTGGGGGTTTTTTGTAGAAATTTTATAAATTGATTACTAGTAAGTGGTTTACTGAAATAGTAACCTTGCATATATTTACAGTTATGTTTTTGCAGAAACTTAAGCTGTTTTTCGGTTTCAATTCCTTCGGCAACGACTGAAAGATTTAAAGTGTTTGCGAGGGAAAGTATTGTAGAAACGATGGCTCGTTCTTCAGGACGATGATCAGCTAATTGTGTAAATTCTCTCGGTACTTTTAATGTGTCGATTGGAAAAATTGATAAATAAGCAAGAGAAGAATACCCAGTACCGAAGTCATCAATGGAAGTTTGGATACCGTACTCTTTTAATTGCTTCAGTCTCAATAATGTTTCTTTCTCGTCAATCATTGCAATTCTTTCTGTTAACTCAAGGGTTACATATTTTGGGTCGACTTGCACGTCGTTTAATATTTGTGAAATGTTTTCGATTAATTGATCTTGCCGGAATTCTTTTGCGGATAAATTAACACTTATTTTTAAATTTTGGTAGCCAAAGGTATGCCATATTTTTAATTGGAGACAAGCTTCTTGTAATACCCAATGTCCAAGTGGGACTACTTGTGGCGTCTCTTCTACAATTGGAATAAACTCACATGGTGAAATGTCACCTAATAGCGGGTGTTTCCATCGTATTAAAGCTTCAGCACCGATAATTTTATTTGTTGTCGTATCAATTTGTGGTTGATAAACGAGATAAAATTCTTTGTTTACTAAAGCGATTGGCAAATCTTTTTCAATTCGAGCTTTTCGTTCCATTTTTTTATATAGTTCTTTCGTGTAAAGAGAGCTACCGTTTTTTCCTTTATTCTTTGCTTCGTACATGGCCATATCAGCATGCTGCAAAATGGATAGCGGATCTTCACCTGCTTCAGGATATATTGCAATTCCGATGCTCGGTGAGATTTGTAAATGTTGATTTTCGATTTCAAATGGCTCATTCATGACCGCCACAATCCTATCAGCTATTTTTTGGACATCTGGCTTTTTTTTGTAATTCTCGATAAGGATTGTGAACTCATCCCCAGCTAGCCGCGCGAGTTTCATATTTGATGTTGCTATTATTTCGAGCCTTTTTGCTACTGCGATGAGCAATAGGTCTCCTACTCGATGACCGAGGGTATCATTAATAACTTTAAAACGGTCTAGGTCGAGAAACATAACAGCAAAAGGCTTTTTCGATATTTTTGCTCGCGCAATTGCCTGTTCTAAATGTTGATGAAATGCACGTCGATTTGCAAGCTCTGTTAAAGTATCATGGTATGCTAGGAAATTAATTTGCTCTTGTTGTTGTTTGCTTTCCGTAATATCTTTAATCATTAAATAAACCCCAGAAATTTTCTCCTTTAAAAAGATCGGTACGGCGGTAACGTGCAAGTAGTAAATATCTCTGTTTTTATGGTAAGCCCGTATTTCTAAAGAAATAGAATATCCCTTTTTCACGCGATGAAAGGCGTTAATCATTTCTTCTAAATCTTCTTCGTATATGAGTGAGTAGTAAGGCTGGTTTAATAATTCATTCGTTTGATAACCGAGTAAAGTAGTACCAGCGTTATTTACTTTGAGAAAATTACCGTACAAATCTAATGTGAAGATTGGATCTGGATGATGCTCGTATAAAGATTTAAACATTTGTTGATTATGGTAGAGTTCATTTTTCTGTTCTACTAAATCTTCTGTACGTAGTTTAATTTGTTTCTCGAGTTCTGAGTTGAATTGCATTTGAGCGATCAATAATATTTTATTTTGTTTTCGAACTAAACTATGACGTATGAGAACGAAAGAAAAAGTTATTATAAGTCCGATTACTATAATAGGCGCAAAAACGTATTCAACTAATATAAAAACAATAAGCATTACTACCGAAATATACGGTAATGATAATCGGATTGATTCGCCAATTTTAGGTGTTAGTAGTACTTGTTCTTGTTTTTCAGGCTTTTTTGTATGGAGAATACAGGCGATTGCTACTAGTACTAAGGTTACTTGATAGAAAGGAGTAACTGTAAACATAGAATACTCTGGTATGAAGTATTTTATATAAGCATAAATCGCATCTGTAGTAGCATATAAAATTAAAGCACTGCCAAGAAGTGCACCGACCTTTTTAGGTAATAAGGATAGTGGTTTGAATAAAAGGTTGATTCCTATTAAGAAAAAGAGTAAATCAGCCATTGGATAGGTAAGTTGAACAAATATGTCGATATAGGATGTTGTAAAGATGTGAATAGTTCGTTCAATAAGTAAGTAGTAACTTAAAGTAAATTGGGCTGTAACGATAATACAAATATCACATAGCATAAAAAGTTTTTCTAATAAATCTCGGTTATAAATGATTTCGTATAGAAAGGCAAACGTAAAGCTAACTAAAAAAAGTAAGTAAAAAAAGTCAGATGGATCAACGAACGTATAGAAGTCCTTTACAATTAAACGCTGATAGGCAACGACTATATCACCGATAAAATAAGAGAGAGCTCCAACAGATAATATGATCCAAAATAAACGAGATAGCCCTTCTTTCATGTTTGAAAAATAAAGTATATAACTACAAGCGATAATATCAATTAATAGGGTGCTCGTTCCGATTAATAGCTGAAAAGGAAATGAGTATTCATATACAAAAGGCATTGCTACATAGTGAAGCGTTATAGACAGCAATACAATGCTTATAAGAATACTTACATGTGTTTGTTTTTTCATTTATATCACCTACGGTTTCTTGAAAAGCATATATAAGTTTTATATTTATTTTGCACAATTATAGCAAGTTGTAAAGATAGATTTTAATAATTCTTGTTTCTGTCTCCCAACATATCGACATAGGAATTTGAAGTTTGCTATAATGATTAGAATAGTTGCATTATTTAGAAGAATTTAAAAATAATAATTACTGCAACTAGGACATATTGTTTACTATGTGAACTTGTTCTTAATTTAGGGGGGAGGGTTTCACAATGGCAAGTGTATATGAAAATAGTTATATGATCGTTTTGATTTTCTTGCTATTAGGTATATTGCTGCCGGTAGTGGCTCTTACATTAGGAAGGATGCTGCGCCCAAATAAACCAAGTGCAGCAAAGGCGACGACGTATGAGAGTGGAATTGAGCCTTTTCATGATGCAAATATTCGGTTTCATGCTCGTTATTATATTTTCGCTTTATTGTTTGTGATCTTTGATGTAGAAACTTTATTTTTATATCCTTGGGCTGTTGCGTATGACAAGCTAGGTTTATTTGCATTAATTGAAATGCTCATCTTTGTTGTAATGTTGCTAGTTGGATTAGCGTATGCTTGGAAAAAGAAGGTGTTACAATGGTTATAAATTTTGAGGAATTACATCCAAATGAGCGAGCAGAATTAGAACGAAATATCTTTTTTTCTACATTGGAACAGTTGAAAGGATGGGCGAGGAGCAACTCTTTATGGCCGATGACATTCGGACTGGCATGCTGTGCAATTGAAATGATGGGGGTAGGCTCATCACATTACGATTTAGATCGATTTGGGTCATTTTTTCGAACTTCACCAAGGCAATCGGACGTCATGATTGTATCGGGAACAGTAACGAAGAAGATGGCTCCTATTGTTCGGCGTTTATATGATCAAATGCCCGAACCGAAATGGGTTATTGCGATGGGATCTTGTGCGACAGCAGGTGGTCCGTATGTAAATTCATATGCTGTTGTGAAAGGTGTAGACCAAATCGTACCAGTTGATGTGTATATTCCTGGTTGTCCCCCAAATCCAGCTGCTTTAATCTATGGAATTAATAAATTAAAAGAGAAAATTCGTTACGAGGCAAAGACCGGAAAGCAGGTGACGAATAAATGAGTAATCCAAATAAAGATTTAGAGGATCTGAAAAAAGAAGCAGCTAGGCGTGCGAAAGAAGAAGCGAGAAAACGCCTTGTAGCGAAACACAAGGCGGAAATAAGTGAACTTGAGGAGGAAGATCAAGAAAAAGAGAAAGCGCTACCAAAAAATGATGATATTACTATAGAAGAAGCAAAACGACGTGCAGCAGCAGCCGCAAAAGCAAAAGCGGCAGCATTAGCAAAGCAGAAAAGAGAAGGGACAGAAGAAGTAACGGAAGAAGAAAAAGCGAAGGCGAAGGCAGCAGCAGCCGCAAAAGCAAAAGCGGCAGCATTAGCGAAGCAGAAAAGAGAAGGGACAGAAGAAGTAACGGAAGAAGAAAAAGCGAAAGCCAAGGCAAAAGCGGTGGCGGCGGCAAAGGCAAAAGCGGCAGCATTGGCGAAGCAGAAAGCCTCGCAAGGTGATGGGGATTCGGGAGATGAAAAGGCAAAGGCAATTGCAGCGGCAAAAGCGAAAGCAGCAGCGGCTGCAAGAGCGAAGACAAAGGGAGCTGAAGGTAAGAAAGAGGATGACCCGAAGCAGGAAGAACCGTCCGTAAATCAGCCGTATTTAAATCAGTATGTTGAGGCTATTAGGGAGAAGTTAGGAGAGGGTGCATTAGTAGATTCCTACATTAATAAACTGTCAAAGGATGTGCCAACTCTTGTGGTGGATCCCGAAAAGTATTATGAAGTGATGGAGTCACTGCGATTCCATGAGGGACTTGCTTTTGATTATATGTCAGAGCTACATGCGACGGATTTTGTGACACATATGGAAGTGTATGTTCATTTGTTTTCATATGGCAAGAAACAATCGGTAGCGGTGAAGGTAAAGCTAGACCGGGAAGCGCCGCAAGTCGAATCTGTGACAGCGCTTTGGAAAGGAGCTGACTGGCCGGAGCGAGAAGCATACGATTTGCTCGGCATTGTATTTAAAGGGCATCCGAATTTAACGCGTATTTTAATGCCAGATGATTGGGTAGGATATCCGCTTAGAAAAGACTATGAAACGTATGATGTGGAGGTGTAGCTATGATCCGCACGGAAGAGATGCTTTTGAATGTAGGACCTCAGCATCCGAGTACACATGGTGTGTTCAGGCTCGTAATTAAGATTGACGGGGAAATTATTAAAGAAGCTACACCTGTTATTGGATATTTGCATCGCGGGACCGAAAAGATCGCTGAGAGCTTACAGTATACGCAAATTATCCCTTATACAGATCGAATGGACTATTTATCAGCCATGACGAATAATTACGTCATTTGCCATGCTGTGGAGACGATGATGGGGCTTGAAATTCCGGAGCGTGCCGAATACTTGCGAGTACTTGCGATGGAGTTAGGAAGAATTGCGAGTCATCTCGTTTGGTGGGGGACGAATCTTCTTGATATAGGAGCGGTCAGCCCGTTTTTGTACGCGTTTCGTGAACGAGAGATGATTATAAATTTATTAAATGAATTATGCGGGGCACGGCTTACTTTTAACTATATGAGAGTTGGTGGTGTGAAGTGGGATGCGCCAGATGGTTGGATTGAAAAGGTGGAAGAGTTTGTTCCGTATATGAGGGAGCAATTAGCAGGTTATCATGATCTTGTTAGCGGTAATGAGATTTTCTTAAATCGTGTGAAAGGCGTTGGTATATATAGCGCGGAAGAAGCGATCTCGTATTCTTTAAGCGGAGCAAATTTGCGGTGCACTGGAGTAAACTGGGATCTTCGCAAAGATGAGCCGTATTCGATTTATGATCGTTTTGATTTTGATATTCCTGTTGGAAGCGTGGGAGATGCTTGGGATCGCTACGTTTGCCGAATGCAAGAAATCGAGGAGTCTTTAAAGATTGTTGAGCAAGCGGTTAAGCAGTTCCCGAAAGATGGAGCTGTGCTGGCAAAAGTACCGAAAATTATTAAGGCACCTAAGGGAGAAGCATTTGTACGTATCGAATCGCCGCGCGGAGAGATTGGTTGTTATATCGCAAGTGACGGAAAGAAAGAGCCGTACCGTTTGAAGTTTCGTAGGCCATCTTTTTATAACTTGCAAATTTTACCGAAGTTATTGAAAGGTGAAAACATCGCTAATTTAATTACGATTTTAGGTGGAGTTGATATTGTACTCGGGGAGGTTGATGGCTAATGATTGAGGCGCTCTTACAATCACCTTCAAGCTGGACGAATTTCTTCATTTTTTTCGGATTAGCGGTACTTCTACTATTTGCAGTCCTTGGCTTCGTTACATATGGAATTTTGGCAGAACGGAAAGTGATGGGGTTTATGCAAGGGCGGATTGGACCAAACCAGGTTGGAGGCCGATTCGGTTTACTGCAAACGGTAGCTGATGTTTTAAAACTATTATTGAAAGAAGATAGTATTCCGAAAGCAGCAGATAAACCGCTGTTTATATTAGCGCCTGTCATTGCATTTGCACCAGCATTTATGGTGCTTGCGGTTATCCCGTTCACTGATAAATTTCAATTTACAGATATTGGAGTCGGGCTACTTTATTATATTGCTGTTTCCGGTATTACGACGATAGGTGTTGTAACTGGGGGATGGGCATCGAATAATAAATATTCCCTTTTAGGAGGGATGCGTGCGGCGGCGCAAATGATTTCTTATGAGATTCCGCTCGTAATGAGTGTAATTGGTATCGTTTTGCTAGCTGGTAGCCTGAATTTAAATGAGATTGTAGCGGCGCAGGAGAAGGTCTGGTACATTTTCGTACAGCCAATTGGATTCGTCGTTTTCTTAATCGCAGCAGTTGCAGAGTTAAATAGGACGCCATTCGATTTGCCGGAAGCGGAGTCAGAACTTGTTTCTGGATATCATACGGAATACTCAGGTTTTCGCTGGGCGTTTTTCATGCTTTCAGAGTACGTATATTTCTTCGGGATGGCATCGTTAATTACAGTGCTCTTTTTAGGCGGATGGAATCCAGTCATGTTTCTTGGATTTATCCCAGGTGCCGTATGGTTTGCTTTGAAATTTAGCAGTGTAGTCTTTCTATTAATTTGGTTCCGCGTTACGTTCCCGCGTATAAGAGGTGACCAGTTAATGGAGTTTGGATGGAAAGTATTATTGCCGATTGCACTTGCAAATATTTTCTTAACGGCATTGATTAAGGAGTTATTCTTCTAATCTATGAGGGGGGTGCCAGTAAGAGATGAAAGGACTATTTAAAGGGTTAAAATATACATTAAGTAATTTGAGCAAGAAGAAGGTAACGTATGATTATCCAAATCAACCGTTGCCGTTGCCAGACCGTTTTCGGGGGATTCAAAAATTTTATCCGGAGAAATGTATTGTTTGTAATCAGTGCTCTAACATTTGTCCGACAGACTGTATTCAGTTAACAGGAAAGAAACATCCGGATCCTACGAAAAAAGGAAAAATTATCGACACGTATGATATTAATTTTGAAATTTGTATTCTTTGTGATTTATGTACAGAAGTTTGTCCGACAGAGGCAATTGTCATGACAAATAACTTTGAACTCGCGGAATATTCACGTGATGACTTATTTAAAAATTTGCAGTGGCTTGACGAAAACGACGAAAACGTCAGGAAGGAGAATAAGGCATGAATGGCGAGTTTGTAGCATTCTTTATACTATCCTTGTCTGCAATTATCGGCGGTGTTCTTATGTTGAACTTAACGAAAGTTATGCACATGATGCTAGCTCTCGTTCTGACATTTCTCAGCATTGCAGGTTTGTATTTTCTTTTGTCAGCCGAATTTATAGGCGTTGCACAAATTTTACTTTACTCTGGTGCAATCACAATTATTATGATTTTCGGCATTATGTTAACGAAACATAACGCGGAAAATGAATCGCGTCTTACTCTTCGAAAATGGATTATCTTCTTTGCAGTTGTAGCATTTGGAGCGGTTATGTATTTCGCTGTTAATAATGTTGATTTTGCAAATGAAAGCACACAAGGAAGTTTACCTCTCCATGAAAACAACACACTTCAAATCGGTACGCTTCTCTATTCAAAATATATTATTCCATTTGAACTAACTTCAGTTATTTTACTTGTAGCACTCGTTGGCGCAATTATACTTGCGAAAAAGGACGAGAAAGAGGAGGATTCCAATGAGTAGCGTTCCAGCTTCTGCATATTTAACACTTGCGATTATTTTGTTTTGCATCGGTCTATTTGGAGCTTTAACAAAGCGGAATACAGTAATCGTATTAGTTTGTATCGAATTAATGCTGAATGCTGCCAATTTAAACTTAGTGGCGTTTAGTAAATTAGGCTTATTTCCGAATTTAACAGGTCAAATTTTCTCACTGTTTACGATGGCTGTAGCGGCAGCGGAAGCGGCGGTAGGACTCGCTATTTTAATTGCTTTATATCGTAATCGTACGACAGTTCAGGTGGATGAAATGGATACGCTCAAAGGATAGCATTGTGACCGAAAAAGGGGGAAGGAAACAATGATCGATTATGCATGGCTCATACCGCTTTTCCCACTCGTTTCGTTTTTGTTACTTATTATATTCGGGAAGAAAATTAGAGAAGGAAGCAGCGTACTTAGTATTTTTTTCGTCTTTCTCTCCTTTATACTTGCGGTACTTGTGTTAATAGAAAGGTTTTCAGAAGCAAGCGTGAAGCATAAGTGGGTGTGGCTTAGAGCTGGAGATGTGGATATATCATTCGGCTTTGAAGTGACTGCATTAGGAGCTTTAATGTTATTTATCGTGACGCTTGTGAGTCTACTTGTACATGTGTATTCGAAAGGTTATATGAAAGGTGATGAACGATTACCGACCTTTTACGCATATTTAGGACTTTTTACATTTGCGATGTTAGGGCTTGTTATATCAACGAATTTATTACAGCTTTATATATTTTGGGAATTAGTCGGCCTTGGCTCATTTTTGCTTATCGGTTTTTATTTCTTTAAAGAAGAAGCGAAGGCTGCTGCAAAAAAGGCTTTTATTATGACCCGTATTGGGGATGTTGGTTTATTTATCGGGATGATTTTAATTTTTGGGTACGCAGGTAGTTTTGAATATGACGCAATATTTAGGGCGATTTATACAGGGGATCTACCTCCTTACATGATTACAATAACAGCGATATTAATTTTTATCGGGGCGATGGGGAAATCAGGGCAGTTCCCGCTTCATACGTGGTTGCCAGATGCAATGGAGGGGCCAACACCCGTTTCGGCACTTATTCACGCGGCGACGATGGTCGCAGCTGGCGTATATTTAGTAGCGACGATGTTCCCTCTATTTTCAGCAAGTACAGTGGCGATGCAGACAGTGGCAATCGTTGGAGCTTTCACTGCAATCTTTGCGGCCTCTATCGGTCTTGTGCAAACAGATATAAAGAGGGTGCTTGCTTATTCTACGGTTAGCCAGCTCGGGTATATGATGCTCGCGTTAGGTTCTGCTGGTTATGTAGCTGGTATATTCCATTTAACGACACACGCTTTTTTTAAAGCACTACTATTTTTGGCGGCAGGAAGTGTAATTCATGCTGTGCATACGCAAAACATTAATAAAATGGGCGGTTTACAGAAGAAGATGAAAGTAACTGGTACGCTATTTTTAATAGGTACCCTTGCCATTAGCGGTGTTCCGCTGCTTTCCGGTTTTTTCAGCAAAGATGAAATTTTAGCGGCGACGTGGATGAATGGCAATTACGTTTTATTTACTTTAGCGGTAATTGCGGCGTTTTTAACAGCGTTTTATATGTTCCGCCTTTACTTTCTTGTCTTTACTGGAGAAACGAAGACGAAGGAAGAAGTGCATGAATCGCCTCGCGTTATGACGTATCCAATGATTGTTCTCGGCGTTCTCGCAGTAGTGGCAGGATATATAAATACACCATGGTTTGGGACGTTTCTCGGAGATTGGTTGACGAAAGATGTAGGGTTTAAGGTTGAAGAAACGCATGGACCAGTTTGGATTATGATTGTTGCGACACTCGTTTCATTTGCGGGAATCGCTCTTGCATATTTCATATATAGGAAGAAGTCAATTTCTAGGAATTGGGCTGGGGGTACGGAAACATCGCTTTATAATCTTTTGAAAGAAAAATATTATGTGGATGAACTATACAACATGACGGTGATCCCTATTACGAAAGGAGTCGCTCATGTGCTTCGCTTATTTGAAGTGTATGTAGTCGAAGGAATTGCAGTTTTAATTGCAAGTGTAGTGAAAGGCACAAGTAATCTTGGATCGAAACTTCAAAACGGGAATGTACAAGTGTACGGTACTGTAACGGCGGTTTCGCTCGCTGTACTCGTCATTATTTTGCTCTATACGGGAGGGGATTTACGATGAATGATTTGTTGTTAACGTTCTTCATTTTTTCCCCGCTTTTAGGAATTTTATTGCTTGTATTAACACCGAAAAAGGAATTGCGTACAGTGCGAGCGCTTGGCTTATTTGGGACGGCACTGCCATTTGGAATCGCTATCGTCCTCGCTTGTACATATGCTTCTGGAAAGAATTTGTCACTATTCGATGAAAAGATGAAATGGATTAAGTTCGGCGATTTTACAGCGGTAGATAAAAGGTGGTTTTCTATTTATTACGAGCTCGGTATTGATGGTTTGTCGCTTGTCATGATGGTACTGACGGCTCTTCTAGCAACGCTTGCAGCAATTGCAGCCTTTTCTATTAAAAGAAATTTAAAAGCATTTTATATGCTGTTACTCATGCTAGAAATAGGAATGCTCGGTGTCTTTGCTGCTCAAAACTTAATGTTGTTTTTTATCTTCTTTGAAATTACGTTGCCACCAATGTTCTTATTAATTGGAAAGTGGGGAAAATTGTCGAGTGAAAAGGCTGCGTATAGTTATTTAATATATAACGGTATTGGCTCAGCTATTTTGCTCATTATTTTCTCAATTTTGTTCGCGAAAACAGGTACAACAAATATTGTGGAGCTGAAAGAGATATTAAGAAGCGTAAACGCAGAGGGAGCACTCGTCATCCCAGGTAGTTTGCAGCTTAGTGTATTTATTGCCATAATGATTGCTTTTGCAATTAAACTACCTGTTTTTCCGTTGCACCGCTGGATGGTCAATGTACACATAGAAGCGCATCCAGCTGTAGTTATGCTTCATGCGGGTGTTTTGCTGAAGATTGGAGCGTACGGTATTATTCGCTTCGGGAAAGGGCTATTCCCGGAATATTTTCACGATGTTGCAACACTAATTGCGATATTAGGCGTAATTAATTTATTATACGGTGCCTTTTTAGCGCTCATCCAAACAGACTTTAGGAAAGTACTGGCTTACTCTAGTATTTCGCATATGGGAATTGTGTTAATGGGACTTGCGTCACTTAATGCACCTGGTACACAAGGAGCGTTATTCCAGGTTGTATCGCACGGTTTAATTGCAGCCTTGCTGTTTTTCTTACTCGGTGTTATAGAACAACGTTTCGGAACATCAGACATTACAGTGCTTGGTGGACTCGCAAAAAGTGTCCCAGTACTTAGCGGCTTCTTCTTAGCAGGAGGAATGGCATCGCTCGGATTACCAGGGATGTCTGGGTTTGTTAGTGAATTTCTTGCCTTTCTCGGTTTATTTCAAGGAGAGCCCGTCATTGCTGCAGTCGGTGTGATTGGCATCATTTTAACCGCTGTATATGTATTAAGGGCGACACTTCAAGTGACATTTGGAAAGAAAGAGTGGGAAGCAAAATCTGATATACACGGATGGGAGTATGTCCCTGTTTTACTACTTATCTTTTGTATTATTGCAATTGGAGTTATGCCAGAAATACTAGGGGATCCGCTTCAAAATACATTGAAAACATTGGGGGTGAAGTAGGATGGATATGAATACGTTACTTAGCTTATCATGGCATCTAATGGTGCCAGAATTTATTATTCTCGGCGCCGCCATCCTCCTTTCCATATGTGATTTGTTTTTTAAGCTGAACCATAGATATGTAGCTCTTGGTGCGATTGCTGCCATCGTATTAGCAATCGTGTCATTAATTACTCTATATAGCGAACCGGCAGGAGATATTTTAAATGGATCGTTTGTGTTAGATGGATTTTCGAAAGGGTTTAAAACGTTGCTATTAGGTGCCTCAGCTCTCATTTTATGCACCGCAATGAGCGATGATAAGAAGAATCCAATTGAAGATAAAGGTGAATATTATTACTTATTTTTAATGGCACTTCTTGGCGCGATGTTCATGGCTTCTAGTGTTGATTTTATTACCCTTTTCGTTGGTTTGGAGTTACTTTCACTTTCTTCCTATATCTTAGTAGGAATACGAAAAAAGAGCCGTGCATCAAATGAAGCGGCAATGAAATACGTCATTAGCGGAGGAATTGGAACGGCGATTACGCTCTTCGGAATGAGTTATTTATACGGTATTACAGGTTCAACTAACATTGTAGATATGCAAAAGGTACTCACTGGGGAACTCGCTAGTGGTATTCAGTTATTGTTAGCTCTCGCATTTCTTTTATTGCTAGTTGGTCTCTCATTTAAAATTGCCACAGTGCCGTTTCATATGTGGGCACCTGATGTGTATGAAGGAGCAGCTACACCAGTTACTGCTTTTCTTGGAACGATTTCTAAAATTGCCGGGTTCCTACTCATTATTCGTTTGTTCCTTATGATCTTTGCAAGTGTATTAATACAAGGAGATATGCAATCTTTATATGGGCATATGAGTATATATATTGCGGTGCTAGCAAGTATTACGATGATTGTTGGGAATGTAGTAGCGTTAAAACAATACAATATAAAGCGTTTATTTGCTTATTCGGGCATTGCTCATGCAGGGTATTTACTCGTTCCACTTGTGGCATTATCACCATTTACGATGGATAGCATGTGGTTTTATATGCTGGCATACATGCTTATGAATATAGGCGCATTTGCCATTATCCACGGCTTAATCTTACAAAATAATGAGGAAAATATAACAATTTTCACAGGTTTATATAAAAGGTCGCCATTTACAGCGATAATGATGACAATTTTTATTTTATCGTTGGCTGGGATACCAGGAACGGCTGGCTTCATTGGAAAGATTAATATCTTTTTAGGCGCACTTCATGTAGAGCCAGCACATTACGTACTAGCTTCGATTATGATGGGTACGACAGTTGTTTCATTCGTATATTATTTCCGTATTTTACAACAAATGTTTTTCCACACCGGAGAGACAGAAGAGAGAATACGGTTACCGTTAAATATAAAGGTTGTTATGAGTCTTTGTGCAATTTCGATTGTAATACTAGGGATTATGCCGATGATTGGGTACAATTTCTTTTATGAATATTTTCCATTAATGAAAGATTTCTTCTTCTTAGGGAACGTGGTACAATAGTGAAAATAAAAGGTGTGGAGTCAGTACTCTGCGCTTTTTATTTTGTGTTAACTTGTAATGTAGATATACGTTTTTGGAAAGAAAATCACGATGAAAAATGTAAGATGTCTATGTGCATTTGAAAAAGTGTAGCTCCTACTTATTATGGTATCGTTTTTATATTCTTTCATAAGTAGTAGCTGAGTAAAAAGGGGTCGATTTTTTGGCACAACTTTTAGGGCAACAAGCACTGATTGCCATTGTTTCGCATTTATTGTTTATTACCATTACGTGGTGGGCCTTACAAGGCATTCACATTGAGCGTTTAATGAAGTCCGGAAAAGTGCTGCAGACGCGAGTATTACTCATCTTAATTACAATTGCAATTGGGACATCTGTAAGTAACTTTTTCCTTGATTATTTAGGCTATTCGAAGAGTTTAACGTATTTAGTAAAGTAAGTGTATAGAACCTCAAATCTCCGTTAACAATGGGGATAGGAGGGGATGAAATTGAAGCTTAAAGCCATTCTTATTGTTGCACTTAGTGTTGTTTTATTTTTGGTTGGATATAGAGAGATGAAACCGATAAGCGATGAACAGAAAATGGAGAGCATGATCAAGGCTTTAGAGAAAAATGATGCTAAAGTAGAAAAATGGTCATGGTTAGCGAGAGAAACAAAAACAATTTCTAACATACATACGTTTCAAAAGTTGTTAAACGATGTGAAGGAAAAGGCAAATATTCAAAAGTGGGAAGTAGAGCAATCTCCAGATGGATATAAAGCTACATCCTATAAAAAGCTTTCTTCTTATGAAGAACGAGTAGTAGTAACTTGGAGTAAAGAAAATACTAAAGAAAACACTTTCATTATCTTTGAAGTAAGTGGGGCGAAATGGGACCCGAAGTATGTTCAAAACATGAATAAAATTTTTAGTGAAAAACCTATAATTTACACTTGTGTTCAAGGTGTACTGAATGATAAGATTGAAGGTGTTTTGCAAAATAAAACCAATCAGGTTTTGAAAGATCTTTCAGCAAGAGCGATCGAACAAGTAGAAGAAAGAGCATTTGTGTCAGTCTCCGCATACAATAAAAAGTGGGATGACGCTCTTTCAACAAATAGAGAGAAAATAAATGTGCAAATAGCAATACGTTCTACAGACAACAAAGATACAATTGTGGTTGGCACACCGATCATAACTTCTGAGTATTGAGTGAATAGATACTGAAAAAAGGACACGGAGGGGAATAATTTGGAAAAGATCATCGTCCGTGGCGGAAAGCGGTTAAACGGCACAGTGCGTGTTGAGGGCGCAAAAAATGCTGTATTACCTATAATCGCTGCAGCCCTATTAGCGAGTGATGGAAAGAATGTACTATCTGAAGTACCAGTTTTGTCTGATGTATACACAATTAATGAGGTATTACGTCATTTAAATGCTGAAGTCGTATTTGAAAATAATCAAGTAACAATCGATTCTTCTAAAGAACTAAACATTGAAGCACCATTTGAATATGTACGTAAAATGCGTGCATCTGTTCAAGTAATGGGACCATTATTAGCACGTAACGGTCGTGCTCGTATTGCACTTCCTGGTGGATGTGCAATTGGTTCACGTCCAATTGACCAACATTTAAAAGGCTTCGAAGCAATGGGAGCAAAAGTACAGGTTGGTAACGGTTTTGTTGAGGCATATGTTGAGGGAGAACTAAAAGGAGCTAAAATCTACTTAGACTTCCCAAGCGTAGGCGCGACAGAAAACATTATGTCTGCAGCTACATTAGCAAAAGGGACAACAATTCTTGAAAACGCAGCGAAAGAACCAGAAATCGTTGACTTAGCTAACTTCTTAAATGCGATGGGAGCGAAAGTACGCGGAGCTGGAACTGGAACGATTCGTATCGAAGGCGTTGATAAATTATATGGTGCAAACCACTCTATTATTCCTGACCGTATTGAAGCGGGAACATTCATGGTTGCAGCAGCAATTACTGGTGGAGACATCTTAATTGAAAATGCTGTACCTGAACATTTACGCTCAATTACAGCGAAAATGGAAGAAATGGGTGTTAAAATTATTGAGGAAAACGAAGGTGTACGTGTTATCGGCCCAGATAAGTTAAAAGCGGTTGATATTAAAACTATGCCTCACCCAGGTTTCCCAACAGACATGCAATCACAAATGATGGCATTATTACTACAAGCTGATGGAACAAGCATGATTACAGAAACGGTATTCGAAAACCGCTTTATGCACGTTGAAGAATTCCGTCGTATGAATGCTGATATTAAAATTGAAGGTCGTTCTGTTATTATGAACGGTCCAAACAGCTTACAAGGTGCTGAAGTAGCAGCAACTGACTTACGTGCTGCAGCTGCATTAATCTTAGCTGGTTTAGTATCAGAAGGTTATACTCGTGTAACTGAGTTAAAACATCTTGACCGTGGCTATGTAAACTTCCATAAGAAATTAGCTGCATTAGGTGCAACTATTGAACGTGTAAACGAAAAAGTAGAAGAAGTGAAAGAACAAGAAGTTTCTGATCTTCACGCTTAATTAAAATAGTCTCTATGTCTTTTGACATAGGGGCTATTTTTTTTGGTTATTACTGTTATAGTCAATAAATTCTATACTTATGCACGTACCAGTAAAAATATTTAGAAAATTTCTGTTTTATACTCTTCCCCTTAAGTATGTTCTAAAAGAAAGAGTTGTTCCATAAGAATGAATGGAGTAAAGCTTTTATATTGGAGGAAAATAGGATGAAATTTTCAAAGCCACTTTTTATTACAGTAGCGCTCTTAATAGCGCTCGTTATCATTGTACCTGCAGCCCTTGTTATTCCATTTGCGAAAGCAAAAGGAGGGGAAGAAACGGCCTCTAAAACTCCTCCAGCGATAGAAAGCATACCAGCTCCAGGAAAAGTAGATACAGCTGTTCAAGTTGCTGTATATCGCGAAAAACAGAAGAAGGTAGAAACATTACCAGTGGAGGAGTATGTGACAGGTGTAGTAGCTTCTGAGATGAATGCCAGTTTTGAAATAGAGGCACTAAAGGCGCAGGCATTAGCAGCGAGAACATTTGTAGTACAACGTATGCTAAGCGGAGGAAAGAAAAATAATGCGGACGTGACAGATACGGTGAAAGATCAAGTGTACAAAAGCAAAGATGAATTGAAGAAGCAATGGGGTAATAACTACGAAAATAATTTGAAGAAAATCGAAGAAGCCGTTTCGAAAACAGCAGGACAAGTTTTAACGTATGATGGAAAACCAATTTCAGCATCCTTCTTTTCAACGAGTAATGGCCGAACAGAAAATGCAGCTGACTATTGGGGAAATGATTATCCGTACTTGAAAAGTGTAGATAGTCCGTGGGATCAAGCCTCTCCAAAGTTTACGAGCGAGCAAACATTTACAGTAGCTGATTTTCAAAAACGTCTCGGTGTGAAAGTGCTAGCAGACGGGAAGGTTGGAAATATTAAAGACCTTACGGAAGGAAAGCGCGTAAAGGATGTAGCTTTTCAAGGAAAAACATTAACTGGAAAAGAAGTTCGTGAAAAGTTAGATTTACGTTCTTCTGATTTTACGTGGAAACAACAAGGAGATAAAATCATCGTTACGACGAAAGGCTTCGGTCACGGCGTTGGTATGAGTCAATATGGGGCGAACGGCATGGCAGCGGAAGGAAAGAAATATACAGATATCGTCGCTCATTACTATAAAGGCGTTGAAATAAAGACGATGAATGATTATGAAGGAAAATTGATGGTGAAGAAATAGGTGTCAGAACTCTGGCACCTATTTTTTTCTGTTTAAAATATCATAATTTTCCATTAACTGTTTGATATAATAGGATAAAAAGGCATTTGGGGGAAATGAAATGGCGTTACTAGAGTTGAAACAATTAGGGAAGGCGAACCAGTTACCGGCAATTGAGCTAGAGGTGGAGAAGGGACAATGTATTGTTTTGCAATGCAATAATCATACAGCTAAAGTGTTACACCGCATCATTATTGGTGAAGAAGAGGCGTCGACTGGCAATGTACTGTTTGAAGGAGAAGCAATTGGAAAGAAAAATTATTCCCGCATCGGTTTTTGTTTTTTGAAAGATGAGGCATATGATCGTTTGAAGGTGAAAGAATACTTCAAATTTCTATTAGGGCTTTATGAATCAAAGATAAGTATAGAAGAAGTTGTGCAGTCTGTTGGTCTCCTAGATAAACTAAACGTTAAAATAGAAAAATTATCATTTTCAGAGAAACGCCGTCTTCATATCGGACGAGTGATGATTCATAATCCGGATTTAATCATTTTGGAAGAGCCAGAGCAAAATGTAGATATAGAGAGTACGGTTATTATTCGAAAAGCAATTATGAAAATGAAAGAGCAAGGAAAGGCGATTTTTATTACGTCATCTTTTCTATCGGATGCCCTTTCGTTAACGGAAGATGTATACATACTAAACAATGATGGTGTGAAAAAAGTAGAAATTGAACAAGAGGAAGCAGAAAAAGTCGATGAAGAGAAGGTCGTTCAAATAATTCCGCAAATGAAGTTAGAAAGAATACCTGCGAAAGTGAACGATAAAATCATTTTACTTGATCCGATGGAAATCCATTTCATTGAAACGCAAAACGGAGTAACGCATATTCACGTTCGTGAAGGTGATTTCGTATGTGCATTAACATTAAGTGAACTAGAAGCAAGATTAACAGGTTTTGGTTTCTTTAGATGTCACCGCTCGTATCTTGTGAATTTACAAAGAGTACGAGAAGTGATTACTTGGACTCGTAACAGTTTTAGTTTAATTTTGGATGACGAAAGAAAAAGTTCAATTCCGCTTTCAAAAGGACGCATGGATGAATTAAAAGGTGTGATTGGGCTATAAAAAGTGCTCCAATAAGCTCAACATGCGATTCATTCACCGGTAAAAATACTCCTTTTACCGGTATTTTACTGCGTAATCCCTTTGTTTTTCATATGATTGAGTCAAGAAAAGCGAAACAAACGAACGAAAAGCGCTAAAGCGACTTTCATCTATAAAGAAGAAAAACAAAGGGGATGAAGAAATGACATTGGCAATTGAAATGAAAGATGTAATGAAAAGTTTCAGTGGAAAAACGGCACTTCGAAATGTAAATATTGAGGTGAAGCAAGGAGAGATATTCGGATTCCTCGGACCGAGTGGATCTGGTAAGACGACAACAGTAAAAATTTTAACTTCTCAATTGCTTCATAGTGTTGGAACGGTAAGAGTATTAGGGAAAGATATTACAGGACCAAGTAGCATCGATTACAAACGAATTGGTATTTTAACAGATAACAGCGGCTTATATGAAAGACTTAGCATTTATGATAACTTACTATTATTTTGTGACTTATACGATTGCAAAAAAGAACGAATCGATGAAGTACTAACACAAGTAAATTTATTAGATGATAAAAAAACACCAGTAAAGAAACTATCAAAGGGAATGAAGCAACGCGTCACACTAGCGAGAGCAATCCTTCATAAACCAGATATCCTCTTCTTAGATGAACCAACATCTGCACTTGATCCAGTAAACGTACAAAACATTCATAAAATCTTAAAAGACTTAAATGAAGAAGGAACGACGATTTTCTTAACGACGCACAACATGGATGAAGCAGAAACGCTTTGTAACCGTATTGCCTTCCTTTGTGGCGGAGAAATTGTAGCACTCGATACGCCAGAGAACCTGCGCTTACAATACGCTAAGGATCAAATAGAGGTCGTATTAAAAGGTAAACGAAAAGAAGTAGTGCAAAAAGATGAATTAGGCGCAAATCGTATTTCAGAATGGATGAAAAAGGGCGAACTGTTATCTATTCATTCACACGAACCAACGCTAGGCGATATCTTTATTGAAGTTACTGGGAGGGGATTATAATGACATTTTCAATGAGACGTGTATCAGCTATTTTTAGAAAAGAAGTACAAGATTTTAAGACAAATTCACAAGTGTTGTTAATGGCATTTTTACCAATTATACTTTCATTTTTGTTTAGCAGATTTGGAGTGGGAAAGGAAATGTTAGGTATTACTACTATAACGGCCTTCCTATTTGTCGCAGGCTTTGTTCAATCTATGGTAATTGCAGAAGAAAAAGAAAAACATACATTGCGTGTATTAATGCTATCACCGGCATCTTCGGTTGAAGTTCTACTTGGAAAGAGTTTATTAACATCAGGTCTGACGATGGTCATTTGTATTGTAAATTTATTCATTTTAGATCAGTTAAATATTAATCTTCTATTGGTAGGATTGATATTCTTATGCGGAACTATTTTGTTTATCGTACTTGGAACAATGATCGGATTACTTGCATCTTCTGTACCACAAACATCAATAATTGGAATGCCGATATTAATGACGATGTATTTGGCTGTACAGTTTGAGCCAATGGTTGAAAATAAAGTAATTAAGACGATGATTGGATATCTTCCAACATCTCATATTGTGAAAGCACTTAAAAGCTTAGTAGGTGGGGCGGGATTTAGTAGTATTAGTGGGCATGTATTAAATGTTGCAGTTTGGCTTATTATATCGCTCGTTGTATGTTTAATCGTATATAAAAAGAAACAATTAGACTAAAAACTGAGCTAAAAGTGCTCAGTTTTTTCTTTTTTCTATCATTTCCTCGGAAATTTTACAGTTCTTATACATATTTTTACAGATTTTGTCGAAAAGTAATTAGTTATACGTTGTATAGGATACGTGAATATTGTTCAAAATGATTGCTGAGGTGATGATGGAATGCGAGGAAGAAATAATAAAAAGTCGCAAAAGGTAGTACATTTATTTCAAAAAAGATGGGTGTTTCCGGCACTATACATTGCTTGTGCAGCGGTAATCTTAATGGTTGCGCTATGGTTCCAAGGAGCTAATCCGAAGAAGACTCCAAACCACGATCAAGCAACACCGTATACACAATCGGAAGATCCAGCAGTACCAGTAACGAAATCTTCAGAAGTAGTGAAAATGCCAGCTGCCGCGAATGCGGAAGTAGTCGTACAGAAGAAATTCTATGAAGATGCAGCAACTGAGGCGGAACAAGAAAAAGCACTTGTCTTTTATAACAACACATATTCCCCGAACAAAGGAATTGACATTGCTGCGAAGAATGGAAAAGAATTCAATGTTGCTGCTGCTTTAAGTGGTACAGTAACGAAAGCTGAAAAAGATTCACTTCTTGGTTATGTTGTAACAGTTGATAGTGGAAATGGTGTAGCGGTATCTTATCAAAGCTTAGGCAGTGTGAAAGTAGAAAAAGGTGCAAGAGTTGCACAAGGTGAAGTATTAGGAACATCCGGTCTAAGTGCAATGAATAAAGAGGCAGGCTCTCACGTTCACTTTGAAGTACGTAAAGACAATGTGGCTGTGAACCCTGAACGTTACTTAAATAAATCAGTAACAGAAATTAAAGCTGATGCAGGTGCTGCAAAGGCTACGAATGCTTCTGGTAAAAAAGCTGATGACAAATCTCAAAAAGAAGAGAAGTCAACGAGCACGAAACCAGAAAGTAAAACAGAAGACAAGTCTCAAAAAGAAGAGAAATCAACAAGCGGTTCAACTAGTGACAAAAAAGAAGAACCGAAGAAAGAAGAAAAATCAACAAATGGTTCTACAGAATCATCTAACGATTCTTCTTCACAAGAATAAGAAAGTGAAAAAATCAGTTCCCACTAGGGGAGCTGATTTTTTTATTTTTATATAAAAATACTCAATTTCGAGAAAAAAGTTGCAAAAACAAGGAAAAATGACGAGATTCTCGAATATATATTACAAAAGGGAGGGGATACTGTGTCATTTTTATTTGTTCTGTCGACTGCTATTATTTTATTGTTTGTTTTATTCACCTTATATTATTATATTGCCGGTAAGAAAGAGGTTCCCCACCATCAATTATTAGAAGAAGAGTTTGAAAGAGAAGAATGACGCCTTATACATAAGGTGTCATTTTTTTTTCGTCAAAATAGTCACTGTTAACGTATTTCTCACAAAAAAACGTAATTTTTCTTAACTTAGTCCGCAAAAATAGTGAACATGTAGCATATATCAGTAGTGCGGGCAATACAATGGTATAAACCAAAGCAAAGAGAGTGTTTGAGGTGAGAAATCGTGAATCATTTCATTATAAATCCAAGAATGTTTAACGCTTACAAACAGCACTCACACTTACTTCTTAGTCGTATGCAGCGAGGCTCATTTCACCCTTCTCACATCCAAATTAGGGAGGCGAGTGGTGTGCACGATTACATCAAAGAGAGAACTATCAAGATTGGTAAGTATATCGTGGAGACAAGAAAGACAGTGCGTGTCATTGCAAAGGAATTTGGGGTATCAAAGAGTACAGTCCATAAAGATTTAACAGAGCGTCTACCAGAAATTAATCCAGAGCTCGCAAATGAAGTGAAAGAAATTCTTGATTATCATAAGTCTATTCGTCATTTAAGAGGTGGAGAAGCAACAAAGCAAAAGTATAGAAAAGAAGATGTAGAGAAGCCTGTACGTCAATAATGTTACAGTAGCAAACATTCCGTTCACATTCGGTAATATTTTTCAGAAGAATTCTTTTTGCGAATATTACGTTTCTGTTAAATTTATGATAAAATCAGAAATTAGGTGAAAAGAATTCGGGTGTAACCTGATTTTGAATATCGAGGAGGAAAAAACGGGAATGTTTGCGCGAGATATCGGAATTGACCTAGGTACGGCTAACGTATTAATTCATGTTAAAGGTAAGGGTATTGTATTAAATGAGCCATCTGTTGTGGCAATTGATCGTAATAGTGGTAAAGTATTAGCAGTAGGTGAAGAAGCGAGAAGCATGGTGGGACGTACACCGGGTAATATTGTAGCAATTCGTCCACTTAAAGATGGTGTAATCGCAGACTTCGAAATTACAGAAGCAATGTTAAAGTATTTCATTAACAAATTGGACGTAAAGAGCTTCTTTTCAAAACCTCGTATTTTAATTTGTTGTCCAACAAATATTACATCAGTAGAACAAAAAGCAATTCGTGAAGCTGCTGAACGTTCAGGTGGTAAAACAGTATTTTTAGAAGAAGAACCAAAAGTAGCCGCAGTTGGTGCTGGTATGGAAATCTTCCAACCAAGCGGTAACATGGTTGTTGATATTGGTGGAGGTACAACAGATATCGCTGTACTATCTATGGGTGATATTGTTACCTCTTCCTCTATCAAAATGGCTGGCGATAAGTTTGATATGGAGATCTTAAACTATATTAAACGTAAGTATAAGCTATTAATCGGAGAACGTACTTCAGAAGATATTAAAATTAAAGTTGGTACAGTATTCCCAGGTGCACGTAGCGAAGAGCTTGAAATTCGCGGACGTGACATGGTAACAGGCTTACCACGTACAATTACAGTATGCTCTGAAGAAATTACAGAAGCATTAAAAGAAAATGCAGCTGTTATTGTACAAGCTGCAAAAGGCGTATTAGAGCGCACACCACCAGAACTATCTGCAGATATCATCGACCGCGGTGTTATTCTAACAGGCGGTGGAGCTTTACTACACGGTATCGACATGCTTCTAGCAGAAGAACTAAAAGTACCAGTATTAATTGCTGAAAACCCAATGCACTGCGTTGCGGTTGGTACAGGTATTATGTTAGAGAATATCGACAGATTACCAAAGCGTGCTTTGAGATAATTTGAAAGAACTAAGGCTGACGCCTTAGTTCTTTTTTTCGTTTTTATATTTTTTTATTTTGATTTTTTGCGAAAATGGAAGGAAAATAGAGAAATGTGAAGGAAACAGGTAAAATATTCATATATATGGTTAAATTTAATATTTCCTTAATTGAAAACGTTTATAATATAATGAGTCGAATACGACATTAAGGCAAATAATGTTTCAATACATATTGCCTTTCCCTAATTTGGGCATACACTCCTTTCCACCTCCGTGTCAGTTGCAAAAATGTGCAACTATTTTAATGGAATAGAGTGTGTGCATTTTTTTTTAGGAAGTTGTGCTAAATATAAAATGTTACTTTGTAATGACAAACAATAAACAAAATGGGATAATAGCAATATGTCCAAGTGGTAAGACCAATATTACAAAAGGGGCGATTGTTATATGCTAAATATAGAACAAATTAAAGAAATCATTCCTCACCGCTATCCATTTTTACTTGTTGATAAAATATTAGAAGTAGATGAAGGTAAAAGAGCGGTTGGGATTAAAAATGTATCCGCAAACGAAGAATTCTTTAACGGACACTTCCCTGACTATGCAGTTATGCCTGGTGTACTTATTATAGAAGCATTAGCACAAGTCGGAGCAGTTGCAGTATTAAAGAAAGAAGAAAACCGCGGAAGACTTGCTTTCTTTGCAGGTATCGACAATTGCCGTTTCAAAAAACAAGTACGCCCAGGTGATCAGCTTCGTCTAGAAGTAGAAATGACACGCGTACGCGGCCCAATTGGAAAAGGAAAAGCAATCGCAACAGTAGATGGTGAAGTTGCATGTGAGGCAGAAATTACATTTGCGATTGGTGATAAAAAAGAATAGAGAAAAATAAAAAATCTCCTTGTGAAAAGACAAGGAGATTTTTTGTTTACTGCTATATAACGATGAAAAGATAATATACAAACTAATCAGAAAATATCTTGTAAATAGATGGTAATTACCATATACTTACTTTATTGTTTATCTAGAAAACAGGATAAGTGATAAAGGTAATAAAGAAATAAGGGCATTGTCATATTGTTAAGGTACTTAAATAAGACAAAGTAGAATGTTATTGATTATGATGAAATGTGGGGAACTCAGCAAGAATATTAATTAGACGTATGAAATCGAGCATAAGAGAGAGAAAAGGGAAATGTCGCATTTCACAAAAGGAGATTATGAATATGTTCGGGAGAAAGAAAAGAAAACCATTACGACAATTAATTACACATAAAGAGCCTAAATCGCGTATTACAGAACAATACCGTAACATTCGTACAAACATTGAGTTTACATCTGTAGATAACCATGTTCGTTCTATTATTGTTACTTCAGCAGATCCAGGTGATGGGAAAACAACAACAATCTCAAACTTAGCAGTTGTTTTCGGACAACAAGGAAAGATAGTTTTATTAATTGGAGCTGACTTGCGTAAGCCAACGATACAAAACTTATTTGCCATTCATAGTTCAAATGGGTTAACGAACTTATTATCAGGACAAGCAAAACTTATGCAATGCATTCAAAAAACAGATATAGAGAACGTATACTTAATGGCAGCAGGTCCAATCCCGCCAAACCCAGCAGAACTATTAGGGAGCCGGGCAATGGACGAGGCGTTGCTAGAAGCATATAACATGTTTGATATTATATTAATTGACACACCACCTGTCCTTGCGGTTACAGATGCACAAATTCTTGCGAATAAATGTGATGGAATCGTACTCGTTGTACGCAGCGAAAAGACGGAAAAAGATAAAATCGTAAAAGCGAAACAAATATTAGATAAAGCATCAGGCAAAATACTTGGTGTCGTTTTAAACGATAAAAGAGAAGAAAAAGAGCAGTATGGTTATTACTAAAATATGAAAAAGCCAACAAAATTTTTGTTGGCTTTTTTGTTTTCTGAAAATTATTTATCAAGTTATACAGTGTAAAAAGCATGATATGATAAAATTTTTGGGAAATCATTGGAATGTGTTGTCATATTTAAGATTATTTTGTAAGATTAAACTTGTTTCTTGTGAACAAATATAGAACTGAATTATTAAAAATAAAAAATGTAAGATTTATATGTTATAATTTTTCCTATGTGTAAATTTTAGAAAGTTGGAGGAACCTATGGAAGAAACAATTGGTCTAAAAGAGTTATTTCATATCTTAAAAAAACGTTTAGCAATGATCCTCGTAATTGCATTTGGTGTAGCTATAGTAAGTGCTATCATTAGCTTTTTCTTCATGACACCAATCTATCAATCTTCGACGCAAATTCTTGTTAACCAGAAGAAGCAAGAAGGCGCAGCAATTCAGTACAATGAGGTACAGACAAATATTCAATTAACAAATACATATAAGGTTATTATTAAAAGTCCTGTTATTTTGGATCAAGTGAAAGAAAAGTTAGGCCTGAACATAACAGCACAAGAATTGAACAAAAAAATTGAAGTGGCTAATGAAAAAGATTCACAAGTCGTAGCAGTAACTGCGCAAGACAAAGACCCGAAATTAGCTCGTGATATTGCTAACACAACTGCAGAAGTATTTAAAGGTGAAGTTGCGAAGATTATGAGTGTGGATAATGTTACGGTACTTTCTAAGGCTGAGTTATCAGAAGAATTATCACCAATTAAACCACGCCCAATGTTAAATGTAGCAATCGCTTTTGTCGTTGGTTTAATGGCTTCAATTGGTCTTGCATTCTTACTAGAGTACTTAGATAACACAGTGAAAAAAGAAGAAGATGTGGAAAACTTACTCGGCTTACCAGTATTAGGGATTGTAGCTCGTATGGATGAAGAAACATTGAACGTGAAATCACACGCTCCATCATCAAGAAAAGTGAGGGGACAAACAATTGGCTCTTAATTTATTTAAAAAGAAAAAGAATCATCGTCAACGCCGTCAATTAATTGCTCATCAACAACCGAAATCACCAATTTCAGAACAATATCGTAATATTCGAACGAATATTGAATTTGCAGCTGTTGATACGAATTTACATTCATTAATGGTCACGTCTGCAAATCCAAGTGAAGGGAAAACGACAACGACAGCGAATATGGCAGTTGTTTTTGCTCAACAAGGAAAAAAAGTATTATTAATTGATGCAGATATGCGTAAACCAGCAATGCATCAAATGTTCCAAGTAGATAACATTTTTGGATTAACGAACGTATTAACAAATAGTGAACGTTTAGAGAAGTGCGTGCAAACGACATCTGTAGACAATCTACACTTTTTAGCGTGTGGTCCAATCCCACCAAACCCGGCCGAATTGTTAGGTTCGAAATCAATGAAAGAACTTCTTGGGCAAGCATACAGTATGTATGATTTAGTTATTTTTGATATGCCACCAATTTTAGCTGTTACCGACGCACAAATTATGGCAAATGTATGTGATGCTTCTATTCTTGTAGTTCGCAGTGAATCAACAGAGAAAGAAACCGCAGTAAAAGCAAAAGGTTTATTGGAATCTGCAAAAGGTAAATTGTTAGGTGTTGTTCTAAACGACCGTGAACGTGAACAAGGCTTATATTATTATTATGGCGCAAACTAATTAAAAGGGTGAGATATGTTTCAACCATATCTCCTTTTTTCCCTTGAATATGAGACGTCTCATATTCAAGGGAAAAAAGACTGATAGGAGAGAGGGAGGCTGAAAGAATGATTGATTTACATTGTCACATTTTGCATGGCATCGATGACGGTGCACAAACAGTAACAGATAGTTTAGCGATGGCACAACAAGCCGTTTCAGAAGGAATACATACAATTGTCGCAACGCCGCACCATCAAAATGGCAAATATATAAATGAACGTACCTCAATTATTCATCATGTAAAACAACTAAATGATGAACTACAACAATATAATATTCCGCTTACTATTTTACCTGGGCAAGAGATTAGGCTATATGGCGATTTATTAGAAGACTATGAAGCTGGTAAAATTGTTACTTTAAATGAAACAAATAAATATATATTCATTGAATTTCCGTCGAATCACGTACCTCGTTATGCTGAACAACTATTATATGAACTGCGCGTTAAGGGAATGATTCCAATTATTGTTCATCCGGAACGTAATGCCGAGTTAATCGAGCGGCCAGATAAGTTATATAATCTTGTAAATAAAGGGGTATTAACGCAAGTAACGGCAGGCAGTTTATTAGGGAAATTCGGGAAGAAAATTAAAAAGTTTTCACTACAACTAGTCGAACATAATTTAACCCATATGGTTGCTTCAGATGCACATAACACAACATCAAGAGGATTTCATTTAGCGGAAAGCTATGAACTAATTGAGAAAGAATTTGGAATGAATGTTATGAGTGATTTGAAAGAAAATCCGTACTTATTAATTAGCGGGAAGGCAATTTACAAAGAAGATCCAGAACAAATTCGTCGTAAAAAATTGTTCGGTATTTTTTAAATAAGAATTGGTGATGTCTCCTAACCGTTATCAATGGGGGCACTCGGTCGTGCTGTGGGTAGAAATTTTATTTCATGCCTACCTTAGACGCTTGTCGTCGGGAGTATGACGTGAGGATGGGTTAGATGCCCATAATTTATTTCTAATAGAAACTCTACCTATGGAGTTATAAAAATGACTCTATAGGTAGGGTTTTTGTTATTGTTACATACAAATAAATAGATTTATAGGGGGAGTATAATTGAAAAAAGTAAGAAAAGCAATTATCCCAGCCGCTGGTCTTGGGACAAGATTTTTACCAGCAACGAAGGCGATGCCAAAAGAAATGTTACCTATCGTCGATAAACCGACAATTCAATACATAATAGAAGAAGCAATTGAATCAGGAATTGAAGATATTATTATTGTTACTGGAAAAGGAAAGCGCGCGATTGAAGATCATTTTGATCATTCTTTTGAATTGGAGCAAAGTTTACTAGAAAAAGGGAAGCATGAGATGTTAGAAAAAGTACAAGCTTCTTCAAAAATTAACATTCATTACATAAGACAAAAAGAACCAAAAGGTTTAGGGCATGCAGTATGGTGTGCTCGTAAATTTATTGGAAATGAACCATTTGCAGTACTACTTGGTGATGATATTGTCCAAGCAGAAACGCCTTGTTTACGCCAATTGATGGATCAATATGAAGGTACACAGTCGTCAGTTATTGGTGTACAAACAGTGCCTGAAAACGAAACGCATCGCTACGGTATTATCGATCCGGTTGAACAGAATGATCGCCGTTATCAAGTACGACAATTTGTGGAAAAACCAGCTCAAGGAACGGCACCATCAAATTTAGCAATTATGGGACGTTACGTATTAACACCAGAAATCTTTATGTTTCTTGAGAATCAACAAACAGGCGCTGGTGGCGAAATTCAATTAACAGATGCAATTCAACGTTTAAATGAAATTCAGCGAGTGTTTGCTTATGATTTTGAAGGAACTCGTTATGATGTTGGGGAGAAGTTTGGATTTATTAAGACAACGATTGAAATGGCATTACAGCATGAAGAATTAAAAGAAGACTTGATGAAATATATGAATACAATAGTTGGCAAAGAGAATGTATTCATATAAAAGGGAGGAAGGGAAAAGTTGGAGGAAAGAAATTTAATAAATAAATCTGCAACGGAAACTATCGATACTGTTAGAAAGCAAAATGTTTTGTATTTATTAATGAAAAGGGCAATAGATATTGTAGGTGCAATTATAGGTTTAATTATATTCTCCCCATTTTTTATTATAATCCCTATTCTTTATATGCGTGGAGAGGGAAAAGGGCCGGTATTTTTTAGGCAATCTAGGATAGGACAAAATGGTGAAACTTTTGGAATATATAAATTCCGTTCTATGGTAATTGATGCAGAAAAGAAGTTAAAACAAAATGAAGTGCTTTATAAAAAGTATATAGATAATAACTATAAACTTGAACCGGAAGAAGATCCTCGTATTACGAGTGTAGGGCGTTTTTTAAGGAAAACGAGCTTGGATGAATTACCCCAGTTTATCAATGTTCTTAAGGGCGACATGAGTTTAGTTGGACCAAGACCAGTAGTTCAAGAAGAGCTATTAGAATATGGGGAAAGAAAAAGTGACTTTTTATCTGTGAAACCAGGAATTACAGGATACTGGCAGGTTAGTGGAAGAAGTGATGTTGGATACCCTGAAAGAGTAGATTTAGAATTGCATTATGTATACAATGCATCATTATTTTTCGATATAAAAATTCTGTTTTTAACTGTAGTAAATGTGGTATTAAGAAGAGGAGCTTATTAATTAACTTTATTGTTGTAAAATGGAAAGGGTGTTACAGATGAATGAAAAAATTTGTGTAGTAGGATTAGGTTATATTGGATTACCAACAGCAAGTTTATTGGCCACTAAAGGATTTCAGGTATATGGCGTAGATGTCAATGAATCTGCTGTAGAAATGATTAATAGCGGAAAAGTACATATTTATGAACCGGATTTAGATATTATGGTAAAAGCCGCTGTGCAAAGTGGAAATTTAAAGGCAGGAGTTGTACCAGAAACGTCGGATATTTTCATATTAGCTGTTCCAACACCGTTTAAGGGTGATCATAAGCCAGATTTAACTTATGTTGAACAGGCAACGAAAACAATAGCACCATACATAAAACCAGGTGATTTGGTGATTTTAGAATCTACAAGCCCAGTAGGAACAACAGAAAAAGTGACGGAATGGATTTTAGAAGAACGCGAAGATTTAACTGTGACAGAAGAAATTAACTCGAATAAGGGTGTTTTCTTTGTAGCACACTGTCCTGAAAGGGTATTACCAGGACATATTTTAAGAGAATTAGTAGAAAATGATCGAATAATAGGTGGTATTAATCAGAATTCTACGAAGAAAACAGTAGATTTTTATAAGAAATTTGTCAAAGGTAAAATCCTTGAAACAAATGCTAGAACAGCAGAAATGGCGAAATTAACAGAAAACTCATTCCGAGATGTGAATATTGCATTTGCTAATGAATTATCTATGATTTGTGATGAACTTCATATTAATGTTTGGGAATTAATAAGTTTAGCAAATAGACATCCTCGTGTGAATATTTTACAACCAGGACCGGGAGTGGGTGGACATTGTATTGCTGTAGATCCTTGGTTTATTGTAGACGCAGCACCAGAACAAGCTAAGCTTATCCATACAGCTCGGCAGGTAAATGATTATAAGCCAGGTTATGTTGTAGATAAGATTCGTGAAAAGGCAGACAAATTTAAAAATCCTATAATTGCTTGTTTAGGTTTAGCATTTAAGGCTAATATAGATGATTTACGTGAAAGTCCATCTGTTGAAATTGTAGAATATTTAGCTAGTCAGCAATTAGGAAAAATTATTGTATCTGAACCCAATATTCAACAATTACCTGAGAAATTAAGCAAGTTAGGAATTGAATTAGATTCTACAGTTTCTACTATTTCAAAGGCAGATATAATTGTATTATTGGTAGATCATGACGCCTTTAAAGATATTGACCGTTTAACATTAAATGAAAAGGTTGTTATTGATACTAGAGGCGTATGGAGATGAAAAAGAATAAATATTTTTTAATTGGCCCTTATCCCCCCCCTTTAGGAGGGGTAAGTGTCTATATTTATCGTTCAAAAAAAAGATTAGAATCGATGGGTGTTGAGGCTGAAGTAATAGATTTTTCGAGGATGTCACGTTATGAGAAGATTAAGTTTTTGTTAATCACGAGTTTTCTATCACCGTCGTATCATACATTTCATTTGGACGGATTTAAATTTCCTTTAATGTTAATGTTAATTTTTAGGCCATTTAAATCCCATATCATTTTACATCATCACTCAATTCGAAGATTAGATAACTTAAGTAGGATTCAAAAATGGATTGCTAGAATATTCGTAAGAAAAATAGATGAATGTATTATGGTAGGAGCTCATTTGAAGGATGGTTATGTAAAAAATAACCTTCAATTACCAAAGAAAATAACTATTCAATCACCCTTTGTACCACCCCCAATGGAAGATGAACAAAAAATTATGGATACTTATTCATATGAAACTAAAAAATTTATAGCACAAGCAAATCCTCTTATAGTAGGCAATGCTTCTGTAATTACATTTCATAACGGTTTTGATTTATATGGTTTAGATATAAGTATTAAAATGGTTGATAAATTAAAAGAAAAGTATAAAGATATTGGATTAATTTTTGCGCTTGCAGAAATTGGTGACGAGGGTTATTTTAATGAAATTAAAAAAGAGATAAATTTAAGTGGGCTTGAAAATAATATTCATTTCATTACAGGACAAAAAGAATTATGGCCGCTTTTTAAACATGCAAATTTAATGGTGCGCCCAACATATAGTGATGGATATGGAATTAGTATAGAAGAAGCGTTATATTTAGAATGTCCAGCAGTTGCTAGTGATGTGTGTAAGAGACCGGAAGGAACAGTACTGTTTAAAAATAGAAATTTAGATGATTTTATAACTAAAGTAGAAAATAGCATAGGCCAGATGAATGAGGTATCGAAGGAGAAAGTATAATATGAAGCATCGTTTAATAACCCTTATTAAAAAGATACGTAATAACCTAGTACAGCTAGGTAAAAAGGGTTTTTTTAGTTTGTTACTTACTAAATTCTTGATCCAATTTTTAGGATTCGGGAGTATTATATTAGTTGCTAAATTTATTAATCCTGAAAGTATGGCACAAATAAGAAGCTTACAAACATATTTAACACTAGCTGTTATACTAGGAACTTTCGGTCTAGATACCGCTATATTAAAGTTTTGCGCTGAGAAGAGAGAAGACAACCAAAAAGAGAAAATCCTTTCGCATTCTATTCGGAATAGTTTGTTGTTTTCTTTTTTATCCATTCTGTTATTTAATTTATTTTTAATACTTACCTCTAAACAATATTCGATTCATTGGGGTATATATACTTTATGTGTACCAATATTAGCTTTAACAAATATATTAATTAATTATCTCCTGGCTTTAAAAAGGGTAAATAAAATGGCTAGTATACAAGCGATTATAAAAGTGCAGGGTGCATTGTTTATAATTATTGGTACTTGGTTATTTGGTGTGAAAGGTTTTATTATCTCTACGGTTTTAGGATTGGTTATTGGTTTATACCCTCTATTTAAAGAGGCAAATCTTGTGAAGAGATTAGATAATTCAAACATAGATATACCTAAGCAATTTTGGGGAATTGCTTTTTTTAGTTTTTTGGCTAATTTTGTAAATAACATAGGGAACTATGCAGATATTATTGTTATGGATAACTTTATAACTGATCGTGTTGAAATGGGATATTATTCAATTGCCACAATATTTCTTCTAGGTGCTACTCAAATCACAGCAACTTTACAAAATATATATACACCTTATTTGACAGAAAAAAGCAATGATTATAAGAGCTTAAAAGAGATGGCCTTTAATCTTCAAAAGAAGGCTATTATTTTAAGTGTAATTGCAGGATTAGCTGTGTATATTGGCTCTTTAGTATTTGTTCCTTTCTTTTATGGGGAATCATACAAAAGTACAATCACATATACAGGAATACTTATGATTAAATATGTGTTGTATTCATCTTATGCTATTATGGGTGTTACATTATTAGCGATGGGTAAGATGAAAGAAAATTTTTATGTGACACTTATCTCAGCACCTATTGCCTTATTAATTAATTATGCAGCTTCACAATACTTTGGCATTATAGGAGTTGCATGGGCGCAAATAGCTAATGGTGTCATTATGTTGACTTTACAATATACAATAGTAATCCGTGTATTTAAGAGATTAGATAAGTAAAAAGAACTTTTAAAATTTAGAGAGATCATATAAATAGGAGAAGAATCTTTTATGCCTTATTATTTAAAAAAGGTTAAGGAATTAACCCCTAAAGAAGTAGTAGATAAAGTTAATAAGAAAGTGAAAAATAAAATATTAAAAAAAACAGAAGAGTTAGTAGATAGGCATACTTCTACGTATTCCAGAAACATTAATGGTTATGAAATTGAGAGCCTATTATCCGAGTATGTAATATATAATTTTTCTGATACAGAAATCTTACAAATCCGAGAAATAACATCATTATATCTTAATCATTACTTTGATTTATTAGGGTCTGGTTGGGAGAATATAAAATATAACATGGACTGCAAAGGAATAGAAGAATTTAAATATAAAGCTCCTGTAGTAGATTTAAATAATGATATTACATGTCTCATTAATGAAAAAAATAGGGAATATAGTAAATATTTGAGGAATATGATATCTACTCACTATATTCCAATTGATTGGCGCTTAGATTTTAAGTCAGGTTATTATTGGGATTCACATATACATTATTCGAAAGTTTCCTATGGAAAGGATATAGGAGTAGATGTTAAGGTCCCGTGGGAATTATCACGTATGCAGCATTTAGTTCAATATGTTTGGGCATATTTACTAGCCAAGCAAGGAAAAAGGGGTTTCGAAGAACCTAAAATATATGTGAAAGAATTTCAGGATGAAGTATTAGATTTTATCTCTATGAACCCTCCTAAATTCGGTGTGAATTGGGTTTGTACTATGGACGTTGCAATCCGAGCGGCAAATTGGCTACTGGTTTATGATTTATTTAGGGTACATGGTGTGACTTTTTCTCAAGAATTCCAAAAAGTATTTAGTCTCTCTATATATGATCATGGAAAATTTATTTATAATCATTTAGAACGTGATGGCGAGGTACGCAATAATCATTACTATTCTAATATTGTAGGGCTATTTTTTATTGCAGCATATCTACCGGTAACAGGGGAAACAAAAGAATGGCTGTGTTTCGCATTTCAAGAAAATATTCAAGAGATGCAAGCACAATTCTATAAAGATGGAGCAAATTTTGAGCAGTCAACAGCATATCATCGCTTATCAGGGGAATTAGCACTATATGCGACTTCTTTAGGATATGCATTGTCAGAAACTAAAAAAGATATTTTAAGAAAATATAGTATAGAGAAACATCTTTCAATTTGTAAGAAGAAAGGTTTTAATCATGACACAAAAGATTTTTGGGAAGTACAAGAAGATGTATTGTTTCCTGATTGGTATATAGATAGATTAGAAAAAATTGCAGAATTTACTATGGATATAACTAAGCCTGATAAGGAAATTATCCAATTTGGTGATAATGATAGCGGACGTTTTTTTAAGATACAACCGATATACCAGAAAATGTATGTAAAAAATGCCAAAGAGTTATATTTAAATTTAAAGAATTATAATGCACTTGGTGATCATGAAATCTACTGGGATGAGAAATTCTTAGACCATCGCTATTTAGTAGCTGGAATTAATGCATTTTTTGAAAGAGCTGATTTTTACCAGTATGTAAATGGGGAATCGATAGAATATAAGATAGTAAAAGATTTAATAAAAGGAAGAGTTAAAGGGCAAAATAAACAAAGCCAACATATAAGCTATAAAAATACATCGATAAATCTATTAAATAAAGTAGATGAGAAAAATATACGTTTATTTAAAGAAAAATCACAATTTGTTGAATATGTCTATCCAGCGAATTTGAACCTGATAGATAACCTAAAAATTATTTCTTATCCCGAGTTTGGTATGTATATTTACACTTCAAATAATTTATATTTAGCAATTAAATGTGGACCTCTTGGAAGTAGTGGAAAAGGTAGTCATGATCATAATGATCAACTTAGTATTGAATTGACGATTGATGGGAAAGAAATTATAAAAGATCCTGGAACGTATTTATATACAGCTATTCCTGAAAAAAGAAACTTATTTAGATCTACGGGTGCACATTTTACAATTCAAATGGATAATAAAGAACAAAATGATTATTATCAAGGGTTACCGGGATTATTTATGTTAAAAGAAAATACAGAAAGCAAATGTTTAGAGTTTGATTTAACAAGATTTATAGGATGCCATAGTGGATTTGGAGAAAAAGTATATAGAGTTATAGACATTTTGCATGATAGAGTAGTTATTTCTGATTATGGTTCTAATCAAAAAATTACGGGTTTTAATTATTATTCAAATGGTTATGGGAAAATTACTAGTCTAATAGAAACTTAATTTTGGAGGAAATATGAGGAGAATACATGAGTTAGATTCCTTAAGGGGAATAGCAGCTGTTACGGTTATGTTTAGCCATTATCTTTTAATTTTCCCAGCATTCTTTTCTAGTGAAAGGAATGAAATAGGAGTTAATGTGATGAAATACACCCCTTTGCATATTTTCTGGGCGGGGCATGAAGCTGTTATCTTATTTTTTATACTAAGTGGATTGGTTTTAACAATTCCTTTTATTAATAATGAAAAGATTAATTATGGAAATTATATATTTAAAAGGATTTTCAGAATATATATACCTTATATATTTGCTGTGTTAATAGCTATAATATCTAGAGTTCTTTTTTACACTGGACCAAAAAATGGACTAAGTGACTGGTTTAATAATCTTTGGAGTAATGGTTTTGAGTATAAATTGTTTTTCGAACATGTATTATTTATAGGTAGCTTTAATAATAATGCTTATGATCCAGTACTATGGTCGTTGATACATGAAATGAGAATATCATTGATTTTTCCTTTTATTATTTATATTGTGAAAAGATGCAGTGTACAAAAAAGTCTTTGTATAGCCATGATTTGCTCGATTATGGGTATAAGTCTAACAAAAATATCAAATTCTAGGTTGGATATTGATGTAGATTATTTTATGACGCTACATTATACTGCTATGTTTATCGTGGGCTCACTTTTAGCCATAAACTTAAATAGAATATTACAGAATAAATATGTAAAAAAATCTGGAATCTATTTATTCTTAGGGGGAATATTATTTTACACTTATAGATGGTGGTTTTTCCCAAAAAAAACAATTTTTCATAAAGAAATAATAGGAGATTGGATGATTGTTTTAGGAGTAGTATTAATAATTTGTTGCCTTTTAAGGGATCCTTTCTCAAGTTTTATGAAACATTCTGTGTTTCAATTTTTAGGGAAAATATCATATAGCCTGTATCTTTATCATTCTATAGTAATGTTAACACTGATACATTTACTGTATGAATATCTTAATATTTATATGATACTAATAATTTCTATAATAGGGTCGTTATTAGTCGCATTCTTAGCTCATTATTTTGTTGAAAGAAATTCAATAAAACTAGGGAAAAATCTTAGTTTAATAGAGTATAAATTAAAATATTTTAAAGGTAGTTAGGGTGAATAGGTTGCAAGATTATACTATTATTACAAAAAGCTTGATTATAAAAACATTTATATTTTTAGCGGCTTTTTTAGCTTTTCTAACACTCGAGCCTTTTTTTGTATGGGGAAATAAATTAAAAGAGGTAGTGGGCTGTGTTTATATTACATATTTCTTTTTAATTGCTGCTAAATACAATGTTATTTCAAGGAAAGATATAAAGGTAGCGTTTTTTACAATTTTTTTAATTTTACTATATAGTTTTAGATACGACGAAGTATATAAAATTCTATATAGTTTTTTATTTTTATGTGCTGTACTTGTTCCATTTGTACTATTAATAAATGAAATAAAATTAAAGATATATGATTGGTTTATTAAAATAATAGCTATCTCATATATTCCTGCAATAATTGTTGCATTCTTATTACTATTGGGCATTGATTTAAGTTGGGATAATTTAATTAGTTATTCTGCAAGTAAATCAAATTATCGACAATATTTATGGAGTGCAAACTATGCAGTATACTATGGGTTTTCTGAGCAGTACTTTTTCTCGTATGGAGGAAGTATTGATAGAATATGTGCTATGTTCAATGAACCGGGTGTAGTTGGAACAGTGAGTGCTTTAATTTTAATTTCTAAAAAATTAAAATTAGGTAGGTTATACGAAAAAATAATATTAATAGCAGGAATTTTATCTTTATCTATGGCTTTTTATACTTTAATTGGATTGTACCTGTTAATAAAAAATAAAAAGCACTTAATTTTATTTTTTATTGCTTATATCCTTCTATTTTCTTTTACCCCAAAAGATTCTTATTTATACAATAGAATACTTTATAGATTTGAGATAAATTCAGAAGGTTTGGCTGGAAATAATCGAACTAACGAAGGGTTTGAGTATGTATACAAAGACTTTAAAGCAGGAAATATAAAAGAGCAGTTCTTGGGGATAGGAGAGAAAGAGTATTTTAACAAGGCGTTAAATTATAAGTCAGAAGCACTTTCCTGGAAAACGTTCATGGTTATTAATGGATATTTACTATTTATACTTCATGTGCTATTTTTCCTATATTTATGCCTTAAGGAAAAAAAGAAGGCAAGTATTATTTTTGCAGTTTTTTATTTCATGGCTATATATCAAAGGCCTTTCGACTTTTCACTAGGATATTGGTTAATATTCTTTGCTGGTATTCTATACAGTTTAAATAAAGAAGAAAATACAGTTGATAATAAAAGTTTATCGAGGGGAAATATAAATGAAGAAAAAAGCATTATTTGCAACTAGTAATTATTGGAATTCACCGTTCCAAGTAGGTACTCATCATATTGCGAAAGAATTAGTGGGAAAAGGGTGGGAAATTGCTTATATTTCAGCACCAATATCACCTATTCATCGAATGTTCTCACCTACTAAGGAATTCTATGACCGATATGAGATTTACAAAAAAGGTGGGGAAACTTTTGAGGACGGAAAGATCTGGTCGTACGTACCTGGGGCTTTATTAACACCAAATAATAAACCTATTTTAAGAAGTGAAATTATATATAATCATTGGAATAAACTCGGATACCCTAATATAAAAAAGTTAATAGAACTTAAAAATTTTAGGGAAGTGGACTTACTTTATTTTGATAATGGTCTCCAAAATTACTTGTTAGATTTTATAAATTATAAAAAATCAGTTTTTAGGATGGCAGATAAAAACTCTGGTTTTTCTAATAGTACAAAAGCGCTAGAGAAAGCAGAAACAAAGTTATCTCAAAGTGTAGATCGAGTTTTATATACTGCACATACGTTAGAGGATCATGTAAATGGTTTAAAACCTAAAGATACATTATATTTCCCAAACGGTGTTAACCTAGCGCACTTTTTAGAAAAAAAAGAGCAACCTGTTGAATATAAATCTATCGATAAACCAATTGTTGTTTATGTAGGTGCTATAGAAGAATGGTTTGATTTTAACTTATTTAATGAGATGGCTAAAAAAATGCCAGACTTTGCTTTTGTAGTAATAGGTCCTGATAAATTAGCTAAGCAGCACATTAATGAAATTGAGAATGTTCATATTTTAGGTAGAAGGAGTTATGATCAACTCCCAGCATATCTTCAATATGCTAACGTGGGGATTATACCTTTTAATGTTAAAGAGCACTCTCATTTGTTAGATTATGTAAATCCATTGAAGTTGTATGAATATATGGTTTCAGGTATTCCAGTAGTTAGTAGTAAATGGAAAGAGCTGGAGTTAATAAATAGTCCAGCGCAATTAGCTGAAAACCTAGATCAATTTATAGAAGCAATTAAAGAAGCGGTGAGAGATACGGATAAAGAAAAATATATTAACTTTGCAAAACAACATAGTTGGACTAGTAGGGTAGATAATTTGCTAGCAGAAGTATTAGAATAGGGGATTAATTGTGAAAAAAAAAGTGCTATTAATAACGGTTAGAGCAGATTATGGTGGAGGGCCTGAACATGTATATCGGTTGATAAAGAATATGGATTCCAATATAGAGTATTATGTTGCTTGTCCAGAAGAAGAACCATATTGGGATAGATATACACAGCTATTAGGTGAAGGAGAGTTAATAAAAATTCCTCATAGAAAATTCAAATTGAAATACTATTTGGAAATGCTAAGTTTTGTAAAGAAAAATAATATTGATATTATTCATTCACATGGAAAGGGAGCAGGTATTTACAGTCGATTATTAAAAGTTTTTGCTCCAAAAAATGTAAATATTGTACATACTTTTCATGGTATACACTTAGATTATAAGAATTTTATAAATAAGATTTATATTTTTATAGAGAGATTTTTATCTTATTTCACAGATTCTTTCATTTGTGTGTCAGATGGAGAACGGGATAAAGTAAATAATGTGAAATTAGTTCAAAATAATAAACTCAATGTTATTGTAAATGGTGTGGAAATTCCAAGGGATCATGTAGTTAATAATAATCAAACTTTTAACATCGTTTCAGTAACGAGGTTTGATAATCAAAAAAACTCAAAAAAATCTATAGAGATAATGGAAACTCTCATTAAAAGGCATGGGTATGAAGATTCTACCTTAACTTTTATAGGTCAAGGACCTCAAATGAAAGAATTACAAGATTATGTAAAAATGAGGAAACTGGAGAGGAATATTATATTTTTCGGTCCTACGCAAAATGTAATAAAGGAAATGCAGAAGTATAACATGTATTTATCATCTGCAAAGTGGGAAGGTATGCCTTTAGCGGTATTAGAGGCAATGTCAGTGGGGTTACCTGCAGTATTGTCTAATGTAGTTGGAAACCGAGATATTGTGGAACATGGTAAAGATGGTTATTTATACGAATTAGATGATACGGATAAAATAGTTGACTTAATGGTTCAATTAAAAGATGAAAAATGGATTGATATGTCGACTAAAGCGAGAGAAAAGATTGTTAGTAAATATAGTGTGCAGCAAATGGTAAAAGGTACAAAACAAATATATTCTAAGATTAGTGGTGTTTCTAAATGAAAATAGCAATTGTACATGATTGGTTTGTGACATATGCGGGTGCTGAAAAAGTTGTAGAGCAAATGTTAGATGTTTTTCCAGAAGCGGATTTATTTAGCGTTGTGGATCATCTAGGGGAGAATAGAGGATTTATAAAAAATAAAGAAGTAAAAACTACCTTTATTCAAAAATTACCTTTCTCAAAGAAAAAATATAGAAATTATTTACCATTAATGCCTTTAGCAATTGAACAATTGGATTTATCTCAATATGATGTAATCCTTTCTAGCTCACATGCTGTAGCAAAAGGAGTCTTAACTGGTCCAGATCAGATACATATTTCATATGTACATTCTCCTATTCGTTATGCTTGGGATTTGCAACATCAATATTTAAGAGAGTCTAAATTAGACAAAGGAATTAAAGGATTAATAACAAAATCCATTTTACATAAGGTTAGAAATTGGGATTACCGTACTGCAAATGGCGTTGATTATTTCATTGGTAATTCAAATTTTATTGGGCGTAGAATATGGAAGGTATATAGAAGGGAATCAGAGGTAATATATCCGCCTGTTGATATTTCTGCATTTACATTACATGAACAAAAAGAAGATTTTTATTTAACGGCATCACGTATGGTTCCATATAAAAAAATTGATTTAATTGTAGAAGCCTTTGCAAATATGCCAGATAAAAAGTTGGTTGTTATTGGAGACGGACCAGATTTTGAAAAAGTGAAAGCTAAGGCTAAAGGTAATATTCAAATTTTAGGTTATCAATCATTTGAGGTACTTAAGGATCATATGCAACGTGCAAAAGGCTTTGTATTTGCTGCAGAAGAAGATTTTGGGATTACACCAGTGGAAGCACAGGCTTGTGGTACACCTGTTATTACATATGGTAAGGGTGGTGCTACAGAAACTGTTTTAGATTTAAATCATGAGAAACCGACTGGTCTATTCTTTAAAGAGCAAACTGTTGGAAGTATTGTTGAGAAGATTAATGAATTTGAAAAAAGTTATGATAAGTTTACTCCAACTAATTGTAGGGAGAATGCTATAAGATTTTCTCCGGAGAGATTTAGAGAAGAGATTAGAAGTATTGTAGAGGAAAAATATAATGAAAAATTTCTAGGGTGAGGAGATAATATCTTCACCTTTTTTATTTTTGGTAAGGGAGTGGAAAAATGAAATTAATATTATTATCTGGTGGTTCAGGAAAACGTCTATGGCCATTATCAAATGATTCGCGTTCCAAGCAATTTTTAAAAGTACTTAAAAATGAGAATGATGAAATGCAATCTATGGTTCAAAGGGTATGGGGCCAATTAACAAGCTTAGGTATTGAAAATGATGCAGTTATTGCTACAAGTAAATCTCAAGTAGATATGATTAATAGTCAACTAGGAAATGATGTACCTATTATCATCGAGCCAGAACGTCGTGATACATTCCCGGCAATCGCTCTTGCTGCTTCATATCTATATTCTAAAGAGCACGTTGATTTGGATGAGGTTGTAGGGGTATTACCTGTAGATCCATACGTAGAAAATAGTTTCTTTGAAAGGTTATTGGATTTAGAAAAGGCACTAAACTCTTCAAATGCAGATCTAGGTTTAATGGGGGTTACCCCTACATATCCATCTGAAAAATATGGTTATATTGTTCCTGATATAGAGGAGAGCACACAGGAACTCATTCAGGTAAGTCATTTTAAAGAAAAGCCAGCCGCTACCGAGGCGGAAGAGTTACTAAAACAAAATGCGCTTTGGAACAGCGGTGTATTTGCATTTAAATTAGATAAAATTATCTCCCTATTAGATCAAAAAGGACTTCCTGTTCAATATGATGTTTTAGTTCAACGATATGCAAGTTTACCAAAGATAAGTTTTGACTATGAGGTAGTAGAGAAAACAGAAAATATTATTGCACTTCCTTATAACGGTTCATGGAAAGATCTTGGAACTTGGAATACCCTTACAGAAGAAATGGGGATGAACATCCTTGGTAAGGGGAATATGGGGATTGAATGTGAGCAAAACCATATTATTAATGAGCTAGATATCCCAGTTTCTGTACTAGGTCTTTCTAATATAATTGTAGCTGCTAGTCCAGATGGTATTTTAGTTTCAGAAAAAGATGCAAGTCCTCGAGTGAAAGAATTAGTGGGGGATTGGGATCAAAGGCCAATGTATGAAGAGCGTCGCTGGGGTTGGTACCGTGTACTAGATCATACTAAATATGATGATGGAAACGAAGTATTAACAAAGCGCATTGGTATTACAGCCAGTAAAAATTTAAGCTATCAATATCATCATAATAGAAGTGAAGTTTGGACAATTGTAAAAGGTGAAGGTATTTTTGTATTAGATAATGAAATACGAGTTGTTCGGCCTGGGGATGTGTTAGAAATTCAGCCGAGACAGAGGCATGCAATTAAGGCTGTTACAGATTTAGAGTTTATTGAAGTACAATCAGGTAGCGAATTAGTTGAGGAAGATATTGTTCGGATTTATATGCAATGGAAAGAAATAGAGGAAGTTTGTTATTTGAAAGGTTAAAAATTAGTAGTGAGAGTAGCTAGAGGTGGAGTTATTTTGTATAAAGAACCGTTATTTTTTCAACCCGTGTTGCAGGAAAGGATTTGGGGGGGAGAATCTTTAAAAGAATTTAATTATGATTTACCTTCCCAAACGGTCGGTGAGTGTTGGGGGATTTCTGCTCATTTAAATGGTCCAAGTATTGTAATGGGTGGTAAATATAAAGGCTTAACATTAAAGCAACTGTGGGATGAACATAGAACATTATTTGGAGACCATCAAGCTGAACGATTTCCGTTACTAACTAAAATTTTAGATGCAAAGAAGGATTTGTCTGTACAAGTACATCCAAATGATGAATTTGCAAATATTCATGAAAATGGTGAGTTAGGAAAAACGGAATGCTGGTATATTATTGATTGTGAAGAAAATGCTGAAATTGTTTATGGTCATACTGCTAAAAATAATGATGAATTTAAATATATGGTTGAAAACAGTGACTGGGGTCGTTTATTATGCCGTAGATTAATTAAGCCAGGGGATTTTTTCTACGTACCAAGTGGAACTATCCATGCGTTATGTGAAGGAACATTAGTATTAGAGACACAACAAAGTTCAGATACGACATATCGTGTGTATGATTATGATCGTATTGATAGTGATGGGAATAAGCGAGAACTACATGTTGAAAAATCAGTTGCTGTATCAACAATTCCCCATGAGGATTATAAGGTTTATCCTGAAATTGAAAAAAAGAATGGTGCCATTATTACTAAGTATGTAAGGGAAAAGTACTTTTCAGTTTATAAATGGGAGATTCAAATAGAAGCATCTTTTCAGCAAAATCAACCATTTCAATTAGCCAGTGTAATTGAAGGTGAAGCGACATTAAGAACCGTAAGTGGTGAATTTAGTATAAAAAAAGGAGATCACTTTATTCTTCCTGCTGGAATTGAAAGTTTTGTTATAAAAGGAAATGTGACTTTAATTATCTCTCATCCATAGGATAGGTCAAATTAATTTTGGAATTTAACTTTAATATTTAGTATTATTGCTATAATATAATGAAGAGGTCTTAGTATTTTATTTGTAATTATAAGCAAAGAGGGTATAGAAATGAAAAAGAAAATTTTATTTTGGATTCTCGGTATAATAGGAGTGCTGATTATTGGTGGTGGAGCGTATGCTTACCATGTTTATTCTAATGTATCTAACACGTTAGATGCTGTGCATAAACCGTTAGATCGTGAAAAGTCAGATAAACGATCGGAAAAAGTAGATGTAGCAGATAAAAAACCAATCTCAATTTTGTTAATGGGAAGTGATCAACGAAAAGATGAGGTAGGACGATCAGATTCTCTAATGTTGTTTACTTTAAATCCAAAGACAAAGTCTATGAAAATTACAAGTATACCACGTGATTCTTATACAGAAATTGTTGGGAAAGGTAAAAAAGATAAGATTAACCATGCTTATGCATTTGGTGGTATTGATATGGCTGTGAAAACAGTTGAGAATTTTCTTAATGTACCAGTTGACCATTATATTGAAGTGAATATGGCTGGTTTTAAAGATATTGTGGATGCTGTTGGTGGAGTAGATATTAATAATGATATGGACTTTACAATTGATGGCGTTCATTATGCAAAAGGTGAATTACATTTAAAGGGAGATAAAGCATTACTATATTCTAGAATGAGATATCAAGATCCACGCGGTGACTTTGGTCGTCAGATGCGTCAACGTCAAGTTATTCAAGCTGTAATTAAAAAAGGTGCAAATGTATCTTCTCTAGCAAACTATGGTGACGTGTTAAAAGCAATTGAGAAAAACGTTAAAACAAGTTTAACGCAAGAGCAAATGTTTGATATTCAAAAGAACTATAAAGACTGTATGCAGAACAGTGAAGAAATCCAAATCCCAGGTGACGGCCATAAAGCCGCTGATGGTATTTGGTACTATTATGTTCCAGATGCAGCGAAACAAGATTTAACGAATAAGTTAAGAGCGCACCTTGAATTGACTAAGTAATTATGTAATAACCCAACTCCTTTGGAAGGAGTTGGGTTTATTTTTGCATAGATTTATATTAGTATTATATATTGTGAGATTAATAGATGAGGTGAATCGATGAATAAGAAAGCAGTACTTGTTCTTGTTGTTTTTGTATTGTTTGTTGCTTCGATTGTGAGCGGTAAATTGTACTGGAATAAGAAAGTTGCAAATGCAACGGGACAGAAGAGTGAAGTGACGAAAACAAAGGCTGAAGTGAAAGATAGCGGAGCGAAGAAAGAAGAGAAAAAACAAGATGCGAAGCCATCTTTTAATGAAGCATACGCGAAGAATTTACCAGATGAAGTGAAAGAGAAGTTGAAGAAAGCTTCTGAGGATAAAAAAGCTGTAAATCTTGTTATTGTTGGTGATGAAGCTTCTTCATCTGAAAAAGGTGCTTGGGCAGCCAAGTTAACGGCTAATTTAGAAACTGCTTACGGTAAAGGTTTATGGAATGTAAAGGTAAAGGAATATAAGGGCGAAAGCACAGAAGAATTAATTACGAATAAACGTGATAAAGAGATTGCGAAAGAGAATCCAGATGTGATTTTATTTGAACCGCCATTTATTACTGATAATGGTAAAACTGGTAATGGAAACTCTGTAGTAAATACACAGAAGTTCGTTCAAGCACTTTCTACTAGTGCAAAGGGTGCTACGATTATGATTCAACCATCAAATCCAGTGTATGGTGCGAAGAATTATCCGAAAGCGATTGAAGCATTAAAACAATTTGCTACGCAAAATAATTATACATATGTTGATCATTGGGGGGCATGGCCGGATGCAACAACAAAGGCTATCCTACCATATTTAAAAGAAGAATTTGGTTTCCCAACTGCTAAGGGTCATGAAATTTGGGCGCAATATGTAACGGATTATTTTGTGGCTAAGTAATGAAGAAGATATAAAAGGTATACGAGCGCTCGTATACCTTTTATATTAGTGGATTAATTAAGAAATGCTAGTATATATGTAGGAGGAAAACAATGAATTCAATCTTAATCTGCGGCGGAGCAGGCTATATCGGCTCTCACGCTGTAAAAAAATTAGTAGACGAAGGTTTATCGGTAGTAGTGGTAGATAACTTACAAACTGGTCATGAGGATGCAATTACGGAAGGTGCGAAGTTTTATAATGGCGACCTTCGTGATAAAGCATTTTTAAGAGATGTTTTTAAACAAGAAAATATTGAGGCGATTATGCATTTCGCAGCGGATTCTTTAGTTGGAGTCAGTATGGAGAAGCCTCTTCAATATTATAATAATAATGTGTATGGTGCACTTTGCTTATTAGAGGTAATGGATGAGTTTAAGGTAGATAAGTTTATTTTCTCTTCTACTGCGGCAACGTATGGTGAGGTAGATGTGGATCTTATTACTGAGGAAACGATGACAAATCCAACGAATACGTATGGAGAAACGAAGTTAGCAATCGAAAAGATGCTTCATTGGTATAGCCAAGCTTCTAATTTACGTTATAAGATTTTCAGATACTTTAACGTGGCTGGTGCAACTCCAAATGGTATTATTGGGGAAGATCATCGCCCAGAGACACATTTAATTCCTCTTGTATTACAAGTGGCGTTAGGTCAACGTGAGAAGATTATGATGTTTGGTGACGATTATAATACACCAGATGGTACTTGTATCCGTGATTATATTCATGTTGAAGATTTAGTGGCAGCCCACTTCTTAGGGCTTAAAGACCTAAAGAACGGCGGAGAAAGTGATTTCTATAACTTAGGGAATGGTAATGGTTTCAGTGTAAAAGAAATCGTTGATGCAGTTCGTGAAGTTACAAATCATGAAATTCCTGCAGAGGTAGCACCGCGCCGTGCGGGAGATCCAGCACGTTTAGTTGCTTCTTCTCAGAAAGCGAAAGAGAAGTTAGGATGGGATCCTCAGTATGTAAATGTGAAGACAATCATTGAGCATGCTTGGAATTGGCATCAGAAGAAACCTAATGGTTATGAAAAGTAATAATTTTTTAAACCTCAAAAAGTAGTTTCAACTACTTTTTGAGGTTTTTTGTTTATGTAAAAATGAACAAATTTCAAACAATAAAATCCCGTAATTCACCAACACACCAATGTGTTATGATAAATGCACTATGTTAGTAACATATGGGGTACAAAGGATAGAAGAAACAGGTGAAGCAGATGAATAAAAGACAACAGGAAATTTTACAAGTTTTATTATCTGAGTCTAATGAGTATTTGTTAGTGCAGGAGCTTGCTGATAGGATAGGTTGTTCGGAGAAGACGATTCGTAATGATTTTAAGGTGATTGAGGAATATTTAGAGAAGTATTCAGATGCACTTCTTATTCGGAAACCAGGTTTAGGTGTCTGTTTAGAAATTAAGGATTATGATAGAGCGAGTTTGTTTAATAAATTGTATGCTGTAAAACAGAATGTAAGCTATGCATCAGACGAGGAGAGAGTGTTGCAAATAGCGTATAGTTTGTTGATGAATGTTAAGCCAGTTACGGTGCAGGAGCTTGCCGAGCATTATTTTGTTAATAGAGCTGCAGTTAAGAAAGATTTAGATAGAATTGAAGAGTGGCTCGAGGAACTGGGATTAGAGTTAATTTTAAAGCAGAGGGTAGGCTTAACGGTAGAAGGCGATGAGAGAAATAAGAGAAAAGCATTAGCTAAACTATCAGATTTAATTCATAATCAGGAGTTAATGAATCAATTTATTAAAAAGCAGTTTTTGTATCATGAAATTGAATTTGTAATGACTGAATTGAAAGCGTTACAAAAAAGATACGCTATATTTTTTACAGATGATACGTTAGAAAATCTTTTATTACATACGTTAATTATGGTGCGGAGGATGAAGCTAAAGCAACCAATTTCAATGTCTACAGATGATTTGAACATTGTGCGAGAGACGAAAGAGTATGGGTGGACATTAGATTTTTTAACAAGGTTAGAGTTTGTATTTACTGTTCATTTTACTGAAGAAGAGATAGCGTATTTAGCCATTCATATTTTAGGTGGAAAAATCCGCTATCAAGATGAATGGGAAAGAAATAAGTTAAATATGAGTAGTCCTGTGCTTTCACAAGTTGTATCGCATTTAATAGATCGTATGTCTAAGTTGAATGAAATCGATTTCGATAAGGATACATTTTTAGTAGAGGGACTACAGATGCACTTGTATACGACATTAAATCGTTTGCAATATAATCTTTCTGTCTCGAATCCGATGCTTCATGAAATTAAGCGCATGTATCCGTATATGTTTGATATGTTAATTCATGAGCTGGATGATATGAATCAATCATTAAGTTTACAAATCCCTGAGGAAGAGGCAGCCTATCTTACTTTGCATTTTCAGGCGGCAATGGAGCGCTTGAACGATAAAAAGGTATCAAAAAATGTAATTATTGTTTGTCATATGGGGATAGGGATGTCGCAATTATTACGGACAAAAATTGAAAGGAAATTCCGGCATGTCCATGTGATGGATTGTATCGCAAAGTCCGATTTGGAAGAATACTTAATGAAAAATAAAAAGGTAGAGCTTATTATTTCTACGATAGATCTTCCACAGTTAAAGATTCCTCATTGTGTTGTATCTCCTTTATTAGAGCGGAGTGAAGAAAGTAAGTTAGAGAATTTTATGAAGAAATTAGATGAACTACCATCTAACGAAAATAAGGACTTTGTTTTATTGAATTATACAACTCCTTTTTTAGTTTTTTTACAACAGGAAGTAGAGCATCGTTACGAATTAATTGAAAGATTAGCGAGATCTCTTTATGAAAAGGGATATGTAGAGAAAGAGTATGTTGAAAGTGCGATTGCTAGAGATAGAATGTCAGCAACGACAATTGGTGCAGGAGTCGCCATTCCGCACGGAAGTCCTAAGTTAATTAAACAATCCGCAATTGCAGTGGCTACGCTGAAGGAGCCGCTAGACTGGGGAATAGAGAAAGTATCGCTTGTATTTATGTTAGCAGTTAAGAGTGATGGGAAGGAAGTTACGAAACAGTTATTTCATGAGTTGTCTTTTATAAGTGAACAACCTGTTTTTGTTCAGAAGCTTATAAAGGAAAAGAATATAATGAAGTTTTTATCTTATTTAAGATATGAATAGGTAAGGCGAGAAGCCTTACTTTTTTGTTTGCTCCGGTAAAATAATGTTTTTTCCGGAGGTTACGGTAAAAAAGAAAACTTTTATGAATCGAATATTGATATATAGTATTTGTAGGCGCTTACATAAGGGTGAGGAGGATTAAAATGAAAGTATTAGCGATTACATCGTGTCCAAATGGGATTGCCCATACGTATATGGCTGCAGAAAACTTGCAAAAAGCAGCGGATAAATTAGGGATTCAAATGAAAGTTGAAACACAAGGTGGTATAGGTGTTGAAAATGAACTTACTGAGCAAGAGATTCGTGAAGCTGATGGCATCATTATAGCTGCGGATCGAGTAGTAAATAAAGATAGATTCATAGGTAAAAAGTTATTAGTTGTAGGAGTTAAAGAGGGTATTCGTAAACCAGAGGAACTCATTCGAAAAGTAATAGATGGCAATGTTCCTGTGTATCATTCGGATGTGCAAAAAACAGGAAATGATTCGCAAGGAAAAAAACAAAACCCTATATACCGTCATTTAATGAATGGTGTATCATTCATGGTTCCTTTCATTGTTGTTGGGGGATTATTAATCGCAATTGCATTGACACTTGGCGGCGAAAAAACTCCTGGCGGTTTAGTAATACCAGAAGGATCTTTTTGGAAAACAATTGAGCAAATAGGTGGAGCTTCATTTGCATTCATGGTGCCAATTTTAGCTGGTTATATTGCGTATAGTATAGCTGATAAACCTGGACTAGTTCCTGGTATGATTGGCGGATATATCGCAGCAACGGGAAGTTTTTATGGTAGTGAGAGTGGGGCTGGCTTCCTAGGTGGAATTATCGCAGGTTTCTTAGCTGGTTATGTAGCTCTGGGAATCAAAAAGTTAAAAGTGCCAAAAGCAATTCAACCAATTATGCCAATTATTATTATTCCGGTATTTACATCACTTATTGTAGGTTTAGCGTTTGTGTTTATTATTGGTGCTCCTGTAGCGCAAGTATTTGAATCGTTAACAGCTTGGTTATCTGGTATGCAAGGTTCAAGTTCGATTCTTTTAGCCTTAATTTTAGGTGCAATGATTTCATTTGATATGGGTGGTCCAGTAAATAAGGTGGCATTCTTATTTGGTTCCGCAATGATTGGAGAAGGAAATTATGAAATTATGGGACCGATTGCAGCAGCAATTTGTATTCCGCCAATTGGGATGGGACTTGCTACATTTATAGGAAAGAGAAAGTTCCAAGAGTCGGAAAAGGAAATGGGGAAAGCCTCATTTACGATGGGCTTATTCGGTATTACAGAAGGAGCTATTCCTTTTGCAGCGCAGGATCCATTACGTGTTATTCCAAGTATTATGGCTGGTTCGATGACAGGTGCTGTTATTGCAATGATTGGTAACGTAGGGGATAGAGTAGCGCATGGTGGACCAATTGTTGCGGTACTAGGAGCTGTAGATAACGTGTTGATGTTCTTTATTGCTATTATTGCAGGTTCTCTTGTTACAGCGGTTATTGTGAATGTATTAAAGAAAGATATTTCAAAAGCTGAAGAAACACAGGAATTAAAAGAAATGAAAGAAGTGTCAGCAACAAAGGAAGGAGCAGAATTTCAAGAGCAAGTAATAGAAAAGCAAGCTGAAAAGGTTGAAATTCAGAAATTAGCAGATATAACGAGTCCGGAGCTAATTGATATTAATTTAGCAGGAGAGACACGTGACGATATTATCGATGAAATGATTGAGAAATTAAATGCTGTAGGTGTTTTACATTCTGATTCGGAGTTTAAGCAAGCTATTATGAGTCGAGAAGCAGAGAGTAGTACAGGAATTGGAATGAATATTGCAATCCCTCATGGAAAGTCGGATGCAGTAAAAAAACCAAGTGTTGTATTTGGAATTAAACAATCGGGGGTAGATTGGAAAAGTTTAGACGGAACGGATGCAAAATTAGTATTTATGATTGCAGTTCCGAAAGAGAGTGAAGGAAATGAGCACTTGAAGATTCTTCAAATGCTTTCACGAAAGCTTATGGATGATAGTTATAGAGAGCGGTTAATATCTGTCCAAACGAAAGAGGAAGCATATAAATTATTAGACGACATCGTATAACATGGAGGATTTTAATCATGACAGAACCATTATTTTTTGCACCCATTTTTAAAGAAAGACTTTGGGGTGGTACGAAATTAACTTCTTTCGGATATGAAATACCATCAGAACAAACGGGAGAATGTTGGGCTTTTGCTGCGCATCAAAATGGACAAAGTGTAGTTAAAAATGGAAAGTATAAAGGCTTGTCTTTAGGACAATTGTGGAATAATCATCGAGAATTATTTGGGGATATTGAGGGGGATTGCTTCCCCCTTCTTACAAAAATTTTAGATGCAAATCGTGACTTATCTGTTCAAGTGCATCCAAATGATGAGTATGCACGTATAAATGAAAATGGTGAGCTAGGAAAGACTGAATGCTGGTATATCATTGATTGTAAAGAAGGTGCTGAGATTATTTATGGGCATCACGCAAAGACAAAAGATGAACTAGTAAATATGGTCGAACAAGAAGAATGGGACAAGCTATTACAACGTGTGAGAGTAAAGCCAGGTGATTTCTTCTTTGTTCCAAGCGGAACGGTTCATGCAATTGGTGAAGGTATTTTAATATTAGAAACACAACAAAACTCTGATACTACTTATCGATTATATGATTATAATAGAAGAGATTCAGAGGGGAATTTACGTGAACTTCATCTTGATAAAAGTATGGAAGTAATAGAAACACCATTTGTTTCAAGTCAACAAGCTGTTCAATATGAAGAAATAGAAGATTTATGTGTAACCAAGTTTATTGAGTGCTCTTATTTTTCCGTGAATAAATGGAATTTAGATGGAGTGGTTAATTTAACGCAAAAAAGTCCATTTCTTCTCTTAAGTGTAATAGATGGAGAAGGAGAGTTAATACATGGTAATGAAACGTATCGATTTGAAGAAGGCGATCATTTCATATTACCAAGTAACTTTGGGGAATATAAGATTATAGGGCGTGCTGAAGTTATTGTTGCGAGTGTGTAAGAGAAAATATAACAGGAGAGGGTATCGTCGACAAAATATGTTCGACAATACCCTCTCTTTTTTTATAGGATTTTTGCTATACTAAACTGTACTATAATACATGATGGAAGGAGGAGAATGATGAAAATACTTGTGGTGGATGATGAATCGAGTATTCGTAATTTGATTCGGATGCAGTTGGAGATGGAAGGTTATGAAGTATTGGCAGCGGCTGATGGGAGAGAAGCTTTAGAGAGATGGAATGAAGGGCCGGATGTATTGATTTTGGATGTTATGCTTCCGGATACGGATGGGTATGAGTTGCTTCGTTTGTTCCGTGAGAGGGATAGGGATATTCCGGTGCTTATGTTAACGGCAAAGAGTCAGATGAATGATAAGTTGCTGGGCTTGCAGCTTGGTGCTGATGATTATGTGACGAAGCCGTTTAATTATGCGGAGCTTATTCTTCGGGTTAAGAATATGGCGCGGCGTGTAAAGAAGACGGAGGCGGCTGTAAGTCATGAAGTAATTGAGGCTGGAGAGATCGTGATTTGTCCTAAGGAAAGAAAGGTACATGTGAGTGGACAGGAGATTCAGTTAACGTACCGAGAGTTTAATTTATGTCAGTTATTTGTTTCAAATCCGCAGCGTGTGTTTATGAGGGATGAGTTGCTTGAGAAAGTATGGGGATTTGAGTATATCGGAAATACGAGAGCAGTTGATATTATGGTGCAGAGACTTCGCAAGAAGCTTGGGACGAGCGGAGAATATATTAAGACAATTTATGGCGTTGGCTATAAACTGGATTGTTAAGTGGTGATGGTATGTCTTTAAAGCGAAATATGGTGTTCGGAATAGTTGGGCTGTTAATTCCGATTTTTGTTCTTTTATATGCAGTTGTTTATATTACGTTAGAAAAGAATATGTATCATAACGCAGCAGATTCTTTAGAAAAGTTAAGTGTAGAAGCGCAAATTTATACGATGAATTATTTAGAGAAGGAAGCAGAAGTGGATACGCTTGGTCCGAATTCACTTTTAATTGCGTCGTATTTAGCGAAGCGTATGGATGTCCGTGTGCAGATGATCGGGAAGAATGGCGATGTTGTTGCAGATACACAAAAAGGAGCATTGCTTCACCGTAACATCGACATTGAGAGTTCCTTGAAGGGGAAGAAGTCTTATGTTTTCGAGGAGGCGGATCCCGCTCCCATTCTTTTGTTTTCAAGCCCGGTTTATTATGGAAACGATGTCATTGGAAGTATTCGTTTTATAAATGAGTTAACGGGTGAGAAGGAAGTTTTAACAAATGTGAGCTGGACTTTCTTAATGACGTCTCTTTGCCTAGTAGCTACCGGTATTTTCTTTGCAATTCGTTTGGCGAAGTCTCTTCATAAACCAATTGATCAGTTGAGACAAATGGCACAGAGGCTCGCGAATGGTGATTATAAGAGTAAGATTGAGTTAAATGAGTACGTGGAAATCGCTCAGCTTTCAGCATCTTTTAATGCGATGGCTGATGGAATTGAGCTGCATATTAAGCAATTGCAGGAGGAGAAAGAGAAGCAGAAAGATTTCCTAGACCGCATTACGCATGAGCTAAAAACACCGCTAACGGCAATTATCGGTTATGTTGATTTAATTCCGAAGTTACAATCGAAAGAAGATGTACAGGAAAGTCTTCGTTATGTGGCGGTGGAAAGTGAGCGTTTATTATCACTTGTAGAGGAACTGCTTAAGTCTTCGAAATATGGGACGAGTACGTTTGAGGTGTCTCCTACAGTTGTGAATATAAAGGAATTGGCAGAAGAAGCCGTTTCAATTGTGAAACCTCGTCTAAATCAGTTTGAAATTGAAGTGATAAATGAGTTAACGGATGTACATGTTGTTGCGGATTTTGATAAGACGAAGCAAATTTTCTTAAATGTGCTTGATAATGCAATTAAGTATAGTGATGCTTCGCACATTCGTATGAATGTAATTGTAAATGAGCATGAAGCGAAGGTTTTTGTTCATGATAATGGGATCGGTATAGATGAAATGGTGCTTGCAGAGTGGAATGAGTCTCCGAAAGGAAAGGCACTTCCTTCTAGTTATGGGAATGGTTATGGTTTGTATATTTGTCAGGAGATTATGAATAAGCAGGGCGGAAGCATGCGGATTGAGAGTAGTGAAGAAGTAGGTACTACAATATTCATTACATTTTTGCTTCCGAGAAGGATGGAAGACATAAAAAACTTGAAAGCGGTTAAATGATACATTTATGAAACAATTATGCGGTATTTTCGAAACAACGTTTTTTTATCTTGGAGGTAGGCAGAAATGAAAAGGCTATCATTTCAAATTCTTATGTTTGTCATTTGTATGATTGTTTCTCTTGTTTTGTTTTATGTTATGGAGAAGCAAATCTATAATCGAATCAACATTGTAAATGATAAACAAGCCGTTTTACAAAGGGTGAATGAATCTCTTCCAATTGAAGTGAAAGTAAGACATGAAAAGTGGGGAGAAATTGTTGTAACGGATGAAGTTCGTTTGCATACGATTGTTTCATTCTTTGACCGAATTCGAATAGAGCCTGAGGGCGTTAAGAGCCAAGAACAAGTATTTACTGGAGAAGTAACGTACTTGAATGGACATAAGCGTACTTTTGCAGTAGGTGACTTGTTCCAGTATGGGGAAAATGTATACGGAAAGAATGGCATGGATCCGATGATTTCAGCACTTCAAACGTATTTATTAAGCCTGTATTACACGCCAGAGCGTATTAGTGATTTCTTTGCTTCAGCAAAGGATGTCGTAGTACGTCAAGGTGATGTGGTACGTACTATCAATCTTACGCACATACTTGATTCTATTCGATACGCAAAGCAAATTACAGATTACGGAGAAATTCAGAAGTTATTACAATCGCAGAATGAAGCGATTGCTTATATTACAGCTTATAAAACAGGTAAGCGTGTAAAGAATGATCGTGAAGATATTCTTACGATTTCTGTGTATCCATCGTACTTTGTTGTGCAATATCTCGGTGATAATAACGGAAATGTCATGTATATGAAAAGCTCTCTAGCAGAGTTATTCGTAAAGGAGAATGCGTCATGAGAAAGATAGCCTTTTTCTTCTTTTTGCTAGTAATTGGAGGAGCGATGTCTAGTTGCTCTCGAGATACAACCTCTATTAAATATAGTAAAAATGGTCTCCCTATTTTGGATGATCGTCATATTGTTGCGTATGTAGCGGCTCGTGAGGAAGTTGGTGAAGCGTTACTTTCATCATTTTGTAAGCCGCGCGGATGTACGTATGAATTTATTCGTCTTTCAACAGAAGAACTTCTTCGTAGAGTGGAAGAAGAAGCCGGAAATCCGAAGGCGGATATTATTATTGGCGGTACAGTAGATGCGCATCAAATGATGAAGCAAAAAAATCTTTCTATTCCTGTGATAAGCCAACATGCAAATCGTATTTCAAAAACTGTTAAAGATAAAGATGGTTATTGGTACGGTTATGAAGTGGAGAAGCTGGCAATTGCGATTAATAAAGAGCGGTGGAACGAGGAAATAGCGCCGCTCGGTCTCTCGTATCCGTTAAGATGGAAAGATTTATTGAATCCAGTATATAAAGGAAAGATTGTCATGCCCGATCCAAATGTTTCAGGTACAGCATATACGTTTTTTCAATCACTTATTGATATGTTAGGTGAAGAGGAAGCGAAGGGATATGTGAAGAATCTGGCGGAACAAGTTGGAGAAGTAACAGTGAATGGTTACATCCCAGCAGAACTTGTTGCGAGCGGTGAATATATGATAGGCATCAACTTTATGGGAGATCAGAGAATGCTTCAAAAACAAGGCTTTCCGATTTTAAGTAACGAACCTGAGCAAACAGGGTTATCTGTTAATGCGATTTCGAAACTAAAACGTGCACCGAGTGGTATTATTGCGGATTTATTTATTGATTATTGTTTATCAGAAGAAGCGGGTCATATTTTAGAAAAGGTGTCGTTTGGCGTACCAACGATGTTTGCGAAGAATGAGAAAGAAATAGAAGGACAGCCGGTTAGAAGGACGAACCAAAATATATCAAATAGCGGAATAATCGAGATATGGAATAGACAGCGTCTCTCTCTGAAGTGAGAAAAGGAGACGAAAATATATGTTTAAATGGCTTAAGCCAGCACCTGCAATTGAGAGATTGCCAGCGGATATGATCGATCGTGTATATCGATTACTACGTATTCGTGTGTTAATCGGGATTTCAGTTGGATATGCTGCTTATTATTTAGTTCGTAGTAACTTTACGTTATCAAGTACGTATTTAGTACAAGAATATGGTTTTAGTACAGCTGAAATTGGTCTACTAGGCTCAGTAATGGCAATTGTTTATGGATTTAGTAAGTTCTTTATGGGTAATTTATCAGATAAAGCTTTCGCCCAGCGCTTTATCGCAGTCGGTTTATTCTTATCAGGGCTTGTAAATATTTGTTTCGGTTTTGCATCATCATTTGGGATGATTGTTACATTACTTGTTGTTAACGGTATTGTACAAGGTATGGGAGCACCACCTTGTAGTATTGTTATGACGAAATGGTTCTCGAAGAAAGAACGTGGTACGAAAACAGGCCTTTGGAATATTTCACATAACGTTGGTGGAATGCTTGTACCACCACTTGTCGGAATTGGTGTAGGTATTTTCGGTGAAAATCATTGGCAAGGCGGCGTGTTTATTTTCCCTGCGATTATCGCAATGGTAATTGCAGTACTTGTTTGGATCAATGCGAAGGATACACCAGAATCTGAAGGTCTTCCTCCAATTGATGAGTATCGTAATGACTATGAAAATCTTGAAAAAGCAGATAATGCTAACAAGATGTCACCAAAAGAAATTTTAATGAAGTATGTAGTGAAAAATAAATTTGTATGGTTCTTATGTATTGCGAATGCTTTTGTTTATTTAATTCGTTTCGGTGTTATTAACTGGGTTCCACTTTATTTAACGACAGTTAAAGGATTTTCAAAAGCAGAAGCGCATGCGGCATATGCAATCTTTGAAGGTATGGCAATTCCAAGTTCATTAATCGTTGGCTTTTTAAGTGATAAATTATTTAAAGGAAAACGTATGCCATTATGTATTATTAGTATGGTTGGAGTTGTTATTGGTACGTTTATATATTGGCAAGCAACTAGTGTACTTGTTGTAAGTATTGCAGTTTCTATTATCGGTTGTTTAATTTATGTACCACAGTTCTTAATCGGTTTAAGTGCGATGGAATTAGTACCGAAATTTGCAGTAGGTACGACAGTTGGTATGTGTGGTCTATTCGGTTATGTAGGCGGAAGTCTTGTAGCTAACGCAGCAATTGGTGTTATTGTTGATAGTTCTGGCTGGGATGGTTGTTTCATCTTACTATTAACAGGTGCGGTTTTATCAACAATCTTCTTATTTATTGTTCAACGTGGACATGAGAGAAAAGATCCTAAAGTAGCGTAATATTTTGTTTGAAAAAGCTATCCAATTTTTATATTGGATAGCTTTTATATTTTTATTTAGGAAAAATAAATAGTATGTAAAATTGCAGTTTAATATGTAAATAATTTTTATTACTTAATATAATTTTTTTAGATTCCATAAACCAAATAGATACATGGTTGTACCGAAAAATCCGCCAGCGCAGCTCCAAAGCATAACATCAAATAAAGAAATAGAGATTTCTTCTGAACCTACATAGGGAAGGATATAATTCATAAAAACAAACATTTGAAAGCCCCAAAGCACACCTGCTTTTAAGCCAGCTTTTCTTAATTTTTTCTTGTGTTGTAAATATTCTTCTTTTGTTGCACATTCAGTATCACTTAAACCTTTTTTCTTGAATTTAAAGGCTAAGTAATTAGCATAAATCATATTAGATAGAAAAATGAATATTGTCCCTATAGATATTGTGTGATTCATAGTATCAACAAGTAACATAATAAGCATTACCAACATATTTAACCACCACAAACCAATTCCAGCTACAGATAACTCTTTATTGATTTCTTGTTTTTGGTATTCATCTCTCTCACTTATTGTTCCAACAAAACTATTATAAACTCTTTCTTTCCATTCAATTTTCATCATTTAATCTCCCTCCCAAAATAGACTATTTAAATCTGTTTTTAGTGCTTTTGCTAATTCGATACATAAGGCTAAAGAGGGATTATATTTATTGTTTTCAATTAAATTTATTGTCTGTCTCGCCACGTTAACTTTTTTAGCTAACTCTAGTTGCGATAGCCCTTCAGATTTTCGATATTGTTTAACGTTATTCAAATATAACCCTCCCATTGTTGGTTGTAGACCTCGTGTACCAAAATGTCATTTATATGTGACATTTTATAATTGAATAGATGAAATGTCAAATATATATGACACAATAGCGATGGTGCAATTAGGAAAATGATTTTAATGATTCATTTTGGCAAGAAGTTTGTTAATAAAGAATGGCTTCTATTCAATTAAAATTGCTCTTTTTCCTTTCCTTAAATCTATCTTAAAAGATATAATGTCATATTTCTAATCATTGGAATTTTTGTTACAATATAATTGGATGTGTAAAACTTTGTAAAAATAATGTAATAATATGTAATATATTTTCAGAAAGTTTTATACAATTTTTATATTAAACTATTAAGTTGTAAAAAGGAGAGAGACTATGTTACCAAATACGGTTCGTACTCCAAACAAGAAGAAGAAATGGATTATTATTGGGGTTATTGCACTAATTGTTATTGTAGCGGCAATTAATATTTTTGTTATGCAAGGTAAGAAGAAGGGTGCATCAACAAATGCTGATGCTGTAAGTTTTGAGAAAGTGACAGAGCGTAAGCTGAATAATACGAAGTTAATTTCTGGTCAGGTGAAGCCTGGTAATATTGAAAGCTTCTATGCAGATCCGGCCAAAGGGAAAGTGAAAGATATTGAGGTAAAAGAAGGGCAAGAGGTAGAGAAAGGCACGAAGTTATTCTCTTATGATAATGAAGAGATTAACCTTCAAATGAAGCAAGCTGAGCTTGATCAGAAGATGGCGGATATGCGTTATGATCAAGGAAAAAAGAAGATTGATTCGTTGAAGAAAGAAATTAAGAAGGCGAAAGATAGCGGAGCTGGGAAAGAAGTAACAGATCCGATGGACGAGCAAGTAAACGAGTTAGAGATAGGACAAAAAACAATTGACCTTGAGAAAGAAAAAGGAAAGTTGCAGAAAGAAGAGTTAAGTAAGAAGCAGAAAGAACTTACGATTTATAGCAATTTTGCTGGTGTTGTTCAAAAGTTAGATAAAGATGCGGCACAAAGTTCATCTCAAGCGTTAGGTGGTCAAGGAAAAGCGTTTTTACAAGTAGCTTCTAAAGATCCATTCCAAGTTCAAGGTACGTTAACTGAGCTTCAAAAGTCACAAATTCAAAAAGATCAAACATTCACTGTAACTGCGAAAGCAAATAATAAGAAGAAGTGGACAGGTAAGATTACAGAGGTAAGCGAATTCCCAACGAGCGCAGAGATGGCGCAAGCTGGCGGCGTGGGTGAAGCAACTCAAAATATGTCTCAGTATACATATAAAGCAAGTCTTGATAGTCAAGATGGTTTATCTCCAGGTTATCATGTTTCATTGCAAGTAAACTTAGAGAATAAGAAGATGATTGCTGTCCCAAGTAAGAGCATTGTAGCAAAAGGCGATGATGCATTTGTTTATGTTGAGGATAAAGGGAAGCTTCGTAAACAAAATGTGAAAAAAGGTTCTACTGATGGGGACTGGACAGAGGTTGTAGAAGGCGTAACAGTGGGGCAAAAGGTGGTTAAAAATCCTTCCGACGATGTGTATGACGGAATGGAAGTGAAAGAGAAATGATTACGTTAAATAATATTGCTAAAACGTATTATCAAGGAAAATTGGCGGTGCCGATTTTGCATGGTATTAGTTTAACAATTCAGAGCGGTGAGTTCGTTTCGATTATGGGACCGTCTGGTTCTGGTAAGTCGACGCTTATGAATATTATCGGTTGTTTAGATCGTCCAACAGAAGGCGAATATATGCTGAATGACGTGAATATCTTAACAGCAGACGAGTCAAAGCTTGCTTTAATTCGTAATGAATATATTGGCTTTGTATTCCAGCATTTTAATTTACTGCCTCGTCTTTCCGCAGTGGAAAATGTTGAGCTTCCGCTCGTATATGGTGGCGTGAAGAAAGCGGAGCGTCGCAAGCGTGCTTTGGAGGCGTTAGGTAAAGTTGGATTGGCAGATCGCGTGCATCATTTACCAAATGAGTTATCAGGTGGACAGAAGCAGCGTGTAGCGATTGCAAGAGCGATTGCGAATAATCCAACGTTCATTATGGCCGATGAACCGACTGGTGCACTTGATACGAAGTCTGGTGAGCAAGTTATGGATATTTTCACGAAGCTTAATGCAGAAGGTACGACGATTGTTATGGTTACGCATGAAGAGGAAGTAGCAGCGTATTCTTCCCGCCGCATTGTACTGCGAGACGGGAAAGTTACAGAAGATAGAAGGTGTGCGGTATGAGTTTACTAGATAGTATAAAAATTGCCTTATCTTCTATTTTAGCTCATAAACTACGTTCTGCTCTTACGATGCTCGGTATTATTATCGGGGTAGGTTCGATTATTACTGTCGTTGCAATTGGGCAAGGCGGAGAAGCGATGCTGAAGTCGAAATTCGCAGGTTCTGGTGGTAATAACCTTATGCCAATTCAATTTAAACCAGATATTAATGATGAGTTTGCTATAGGTGGATTTGAAATGCCGAAGTTAACGGAAGAGGATATTTTGGAAGTAAAACAAGTGAAAGATGTTTCACATGTTATTACGACAAACCAGACGACAGAGGTGCTTGATGTAAATGATAAAAAAGCAAATTTGAATGTTATTGGTCTTGATAATGAATATTTTGCGGTTAATAAAGTAAAGGTCGTAAAGGGACGTACTTTAAATGAATCAGATATTTCTCATGCAAATAACGTTGTGATGATTAGTACAAAAACAGAAGAGACGTTATTTAAGGGTGTAAATCCAGTAGGACAAATTATTGAGATGAAAGGACAACCGATGCAAATTGTCGGTGTGTATACATCTGATAATGAATTTATGGGATTTGAAATGGAAGAAGCGTTAATCCCTCTTACGTTATGGCCTGTTTTATACGGAACAGATGAAATTCAAAGTATCGCAATTCAAGCTAAAAATGTAGACGATTTAGAAGCAGCAGGGAAACAAGCTGTGGATGTATTAAATAGCCGTAAGCCAAGTGAAATTCCGGGTAAATATGAACTGGTTAATTTAAAAGAATTCCAAGAAAATGTTTCTAAAGTTACTAACATTATGACAATGATCATCGGTGGTATCGCTGGTATTTCATTAGTCGTTGGTGGTATCGGTGTTATGAACATCATGCTTGTATCTGTAACGGAGCGTACGCGCGAAATTGGGATACGTAAAGCGCTTGGAGCAACGCGTAGTAAAATTTTATTACAGTTTTTAATTGAAGCAGTTATGTTGACGCTTCTAGGTGGTTTAATCGGAATTGGCCTTGGGTATGGCGGAGCATATATCGTTTCTACATTCGCAAAATGGCCACCACTCGTTTCATGGGAAGTTGTCGTTGGAGGCGTACTGTTCTCGATGACACTTGGTATTATTTTCGGATTAATTCCAGCGAACAAAGCTGCGAAATTAGATCCAATTGAAGCATTGCGTTATGAGTAATTAATAGTGTAGTAGAACTACACATTACCGTTCTAGTGGGCGGTTCGTAGCCTCTTGCGTGAGGAAGTGAACCGCCCGTTAGAACGGGTTATATAAATAGAAGGAGGCGTTATAATGGAAGCAAATATTAATACGCAAGATGTAGGTGCGAAGAAGCCATCATTATTAGGAATGATTACTTCTCCAGGTGAGCAATTTGAGAGAATGAAGACGAAAAGTCCAGTATGGGGGGCATTTTTCCTTTTCATTATATTAACAGCTGTAATTGCAGGGATTAGCATGTATCAAGTAATGAATCATCCTGATGTAATGAGTGAGGTGCCTGATGCTGAAACGGCTAAAGTTGTTGGTTACTTCGGAATAGGAGCAGGTATTGTTGGAGGGCTATTTGGTACTGCGATTTGGTTCTTCATTGCGGCAGCTATTTATAAAGTGATTATGATGTTTATGAGTAATGATACTTCATACATGAAATTATTATCTATTTATGTCTACACATATACGATTTCAATTTTAGGTGCAATTGTGAACTTTATTATTAGAATGATTCTTGGTGGAGATATTGAAACTTCTTATACAAGTTTAGCAACTTTATTTGAGCCAGGTACAGTTGCTCATGGTGCTGCTTCATCATTCGAAGTTTTCAATATTTGGACATTAGTTGTAATGGGATTAGGATTACATATTACGGCTGGATTAAGTAAAAAACAAGCAACGATTTTAATTGTTATTTTCTTTATTCTTTCAGTTGGATTTACTAGTTTAAGTGGTCTAGCTCCAAAATTTGGTGCATAATTTATTCTTTTAGAAAAAGGTGGCTCTTCCAAGAGTCACCTTTTTTATTTTTACCCCTATTTCAAATACCACCAACAAAATTTCAAATACTATCTAGTGTAATTTCAAATTCCGTCGGTAGTATTTGAAATTACTCACAGTGAAATCTTTTCTTTATTTTTATATTGTGAAGGTACCGCGGAATACTAGAAAGGTATACCTTTTAGAAACGGGTACTGTGTGAAGCCAGCGACTTTTAAAGAGGCAGTTGTTTTGTATGAAGGGATGATTGTAAATCAAATAAAGAAATTAGGTATTCGTAAAGATTATGAAGAGTATTATCAATGTGGTTTAATCGGTCTTTGGCATGCGTATGAAAGATTTGATGAAAAGAAGGGGTATTTCCCTGCATATGCAGTTGTAACGGTGCGAGGTTATATATTAGAGAGATTGAAGAAAGAGTTCGCAGTGCAGGAGAGATGTGTATGTGTAGGAGAGTATGAGGATATCTTTCATTTTGAGGACGTTGAAATAAGAGTGAAGGATTTTATGAGCGTGTTAGATGAGAAGGAGAAGTATATTATTTTTGAACGTTTTTTTGTAGGGAAGACGATGGGAGAAATCGCTTTAGAGACGGAAATGACATATTATCAAGTAAGATGGATGTATCGGCAAGCACTCGAGAAAATGCGAGATAGTGTAAAAGGATAAAAATAGAAAATAGAATGGAAGGTAAGGAAATACTACCTTCCATTCTATTTGTTATTAAGGTGATGAATCTTGCATGTTCATTTGGGATAATACATATCCAGCTTTCCATAATTGCTGGCTTAACTTATGGGGACTAATTTGTATCGTTACGGTAGCTCCGTTTGAAAAATGAATTTTAGCTCGTTTAGCTTTTTTGAAAAACTCTATTGTATGAACATGTTTGAAGAAAAGCCAAATACAATTTGGAGAAGCAGGAGATTCTGTTGGGAAAGCACAAATATATTCTCTATGATTGATCGGAATTGGAACGTTTTGTTTAAATTTAAATTTTGTTTTTACAGCATTACGTCTCCCTTGATAAGTAGAATGAATATTTGTTAGACAAGATTTCTGTATAAGTTGGAGAGCAGTTTGACAGGAGTAAAGATGGTTTCCGCTACTGTCGATAATTTTTGTGCGGTAATAAGGGTGTTTACATGGTTCAAGCATCATTGTAGAACTAGAAATAAAAATGTTGTTTTCATTATCCATAATTCTATATCCTCCCTTATAATTTTCATTCCGAATATAATTATATATAAATTAAGTAAATTTACTGTTAATATTCTATTTCATATTGTAAATTTTGGCTATTCGTTTACAATCAATAGGTGATAGTCTTTCTAATTTGCATCGCTTGTACATATATATGAAAATAGAAAAGAGTAGGCGGTGATATAGTATGAAGAAAAAGTATATTATTATGGCTTTAGTTGTCGTTCTCCTAGTATATTTAGCAAACAGTAATCCGAGTAAGGGAGAATATACAGAATGGGCAGCGAAGCAGTTTATGAAGCGTAATGATGTGAGTAAGAAGCTAGATGAAGTTCAAAAAGAGAATGAAGAGGGTCTCCTTGGCGACTTGGCATCGGCCGGTAAAAAGTTAGCGAAAAAGTATGTTGAGCCACAAGTTGGGTTATTAATTGATCATTATACGAAGCGAAATGATTATATATTCTTCTCAACATATACGACTGAGTTTGATATAGGTGAAGAACATTATAAGTACGTATGCGTCGGTTTTTCAAAGATTTTTATTCCGATTGAAATGCCGAAGAAAAAAGACGAATCTGCAAAATGATGCAGATTCGTCTTTTTCATTTTATAGAGTAATTGGAACTTCAGATACATTTTTTTCTAAAAGGCGAGCTCCCTTTTTTCGTGTATTTTCATCAATGGATGAAAATACAGATGAGGCGAGGATTGTATCCATTACTTGATTTACGACTTGTGCATCGATTGGTGTGATGGGCGTATCGATAGAAAAAACGACTGTTTTTCCATCTTCTTTTGCGAAAATCAACTCTAGTACTTGCATGTGTTATTCCCTCCTTTGTATTTATCAAGCTATTTATGGGATTCGGGTCTGCCGGTTAAATTGCGGTCTAATAATCAGCGGGGATGAATAAAATCCCCACTGATCCGAGTTTTACTTTATAGTTTAGAAAGATCTGATGTGCTTACAAGTTGTACAGCGTGAAGTGGTGATGCTTGTAAGGAAGCTAGAGCATGAGCTACATTGTGTACTTGATCTAAGCTCGCATTTGTTTTAACACGTTTAAATTGTTTGCTCTTGAAAACTGTTTTTCCGTTCTTATCTAATCCGTTGTTTAAGACAAGACGTAAAGTTAAATCCATTACGATTGTTTCAATTGCCATGTGTATCACCTCCTTTCACTTTATAAATAGGGTACAAATGTCATGTTTTGGCGTGAAATTTTTTCTTTTTTTTGGTACCCTTAAAAGATTAAGAGAGGAGAATTCTGGATAATGAATCGTAAATGGTTATTTTGGATTCCTGTATTACTATGGATGGGGCTGATTTTCTATTCTTCGGCACAACCATATAAAAAGCAGGATATGCGTTCAGATATTGAACAATATGTAAATGTTGAATTTGTGAAAGAGCATTTTTCATGGGTATCTATCGATTATGGTGGAGGAACCCCTGTTAGTATTGCGAATAAAGGTGTAGGCGGATTTATTGAGTTTTTCCTTCGTAAAGGTGCTCATTTTATGGTGTTCTTTATGCTAGGTTCATTGATTTATTACGCTTTTCATCGATCAGGTTATTCGAGGAAAAGATGTTTTATATATGCCCTTCTTTTCGTTGCGGGTTATGCAACATTTGATGAAATTCACCAATGGTATACGGGAGACCGTACACCAATGTGGCAAGATTCATTGCTTGATACGTGCGGCGGATTAACGGGAATTATAATAAGTAATTGGTTTTGGAATAGAAAAAAGCGCTAATCTCAAATGAGATTAGCGCTTTTTTTGCGGGGAGTAAAACCTCCACTGATTAAAGTTTCACTTTATACACCAAGTAATTCTTTTAGTTCGTCTGTTGATAGTTCAGTCATCCAGCTATCGCTTGTGATGACCGCATTGTTTAGAGATTGTTTTCTTTCTAGCATTTCATCAATTTTTTCTTCTAATGTTCCTGTTGTAATAAGTTTGTGAACATGAACAAATCGTTTTTGACCAATGCGATATGCGCGGTCTGTTGCTTGATTTTCCACAGCTGGATTCCACCAACGATCGTAGTGAATGACATGGTTGGCAGCGGTTAAGTTTAATCCTGTTCCGCCAGCTTTTAAGGATAAGATGAAAATGTCATACGTTCCGTTTTGGAACTCCTCAATCATCTTGTCGCGATCTTTTTTCGGCACACTACCGTTTAAGAAGAGGACACGCTGGCCGAATTTTTCTTCTAGCACACGTTTTAGCATGTTCCCCATGCCGATGTATTGAGTGAAGATGAGGCAACTTTCATTTTGATCTTTTATATTTTCGATGAGCTCCATTAACGTTTTTGTTTTCATAGAACGTTCAACGACATTTTGTGGCTCTTCTTCTTTTAAATAAAGAGCTGGATGATTACAAATTTGTTTTAGCTTGTTCAGCATAAGTAATATAAAGCCGCGTCTTTCAATTCCACTTAATCCCGCAACATTTTGCAGTGTATCTTGAACAAGTTGTTCATATAAGGAAGCTTGTTCACCAGTAAGGGGACAGTAAGCCTTTTGTTCTTGTTTATCTGGTAAATTTAATGCGACCGTTTGATCTTTCTTCGTTCGGCGCAGTAAAAATGGTGAGATAAACCGTTGAACTTGCTGGATTTTTCCTTCATCACGATCCTTTTCAATCGGTGTGACGAAGCGGCGTTGGAATTGCCCTAAGCTTCCGAGATATCCATGATTAATAAAGTCGAAAATGGACCAAAGTTCAGCGAGGCGATTTTCCATCGGCGTACCAGTTAAAGCGATTTTGTGATTTGCTTGTAAGTTTCGTACTGCTTTCGACTGTTTCGTATGTGGGTTCTTAATATTTTGTGCTTCATCCAAAATAACAGCATCCCAGCATAATGAAGTTAGTTCTTCCTCATCGAGTTGAGCCAATGCATAAGATGTTAATACAACATCTGCTGATTGAAGGAAATCTTCAAAAGAATTGCCCTTATCTCTATTACTTCCGTAATGTAATTGAACACGTAAATTCGGTGCGAAACGCTCAAATTCTTTTTGCCAATTTCCAAGAACAGATGTCGGCGCTACGATTAATGCAGGGCCTGTTTTGAGATTATTTTCTTTTATATATAGTAAGTAAGAGATTGTTTGAATACTTTTCCCGAGTCCCATATCGTCAGCTAGCAATGCTCCAAATCCAAGCTTTCGTAAATATAACAACCATTCAATGCCGTGTTGTTGATACGGACGAAGTGTTGCGTTTAGTGAAGCAGGGACATCTACTTTTGGAATATCTCCAATATGAAGTAGCTTTTGGAATAGTTCCTCATAATATCCATCTAGTTCGATTTCAATATCAGTAAACGGACTATCATCTTCTACAATTTCTGTTTCAGCCGTATTTGATAAATGTTGCTGCAGGACATCTTTCATCTCTAGTCCGTATTTATCGGCACGGTTCATGAGTTTCCTTACTTCTTCGATAAAGGCTGGATCTAGTCGCATCCATTGACCGTTTATATTAAATAGACGTTTGTTTTGTTCAACGAGTTCGAAAAATTCGCTTTCTGATAAATCAATGCCATTCGTAGAAATGCGCCAGTCAAAATTAACGAGCGTATTCATACCGAAGAACGATTGTGTTTGTACTGTATTTTGCTTCAGTTGAACACGTAATTTCGGTTTTGTTGCTTTTAAATTTTGCCACCATGATGGTAGTAAAATTGTAATGCCGGCTGCAAGTAATTCATTGCTTGCTTCTGTTAAGAAGTTCCAAGCTTCTGTTTCAAAGAGCTCATTTCGGAATGTATCTCCTTCTTTTAACCACGGTATGAGCTTACTAAAACCTTCTTGTGTTTCTGTAATCCGTTCTTCGTAATCGTGCCATCTTTTCGGTAAGGAATCGATGTTTTCATATACATATATGCGATGCGCCCCGCGCTTTGGTGTCACGATTGTTTCAAGTTTCCACATTTCAAATTCTTCTTGTGGTTCTTGCAGTCTTAGCCCGATTGTAAACGGAAGATCATCTTCAATATAACCAATTTTTCGAAGCCAATCTTCTTCATGTAGTGCTGTTTCCAATTGTCTTTTCGTAAAGTCGTAATGTTCATATAGTCTTTTAGCATCTTCCCAGCCGTCATTTGAACGATTATCTTGTAATATGCTTTCATTAACTGCTGCTGAGAAAAGAGATGCTAATGTGTCATCTTCAATTGGCGTATTTTGAACTTTCCAAGATGGTTGTTTGGGCCAGTGCTCCATATCTGGTACGAAGCTACCACTCGTAAAGGCATCCCATAATTCATTTGCATCTTTTGTAAGTGCTGTAATAGGGCCGTTCAGTTGAATATGTGCAAAGGAATTCATCGGTTTGTTTGCAATGTATTCAAAGGCTTGTGCATTTGTTAGCAGCACACCTTGTTTTCCTTCGAAGGTTGCTTCTTTTAGAAACGTACCGTAGAAAGAAGTGGAGTGCCATGTGAATGCATTTCGTTTCCAACTTGTTACGGATAATGGAGTACCGCTGTCATCTTCTCCCCAAAGGAACCAACCTTGACTAACATGCTGGAGCCTAATTGTTACTTCAGTTTGATTGATCATCGATTAATTTTCCTTTCCGTAATTCCTCTTGTAGTGCACGCAGACGTGAATGGAGATTGGCGATGTGAATAATGAAAGCATCCCATTCATCGGTGCGTTTTAATCGTTTATATAATGTACGTAATTTCTTTAAGTAACGAACTGCGCGTCTATATGATTTACGATTTCGTTCTTCAATTGCTTCTACAGCAGCAAGATGATAAAGAGGAAGTGCTGCTTCTGGCGCTTCTTTTTCAATATCTTTCAGTGGTTCTTTTAACAGTTCAATTGCTTCAAACCCATATAAGAGATGAAGCTCTGCCCATGTACGATACTGTTTTTTCGCGAGTACGTACTGTTCATAGTTTGTGAAACTATACGGTAATAGTTCCTGCAAGATCATTTCAAAACCAGCTTGTTCATTTGTATGTGTTGCATATGTTTCATACATGATTACAAATAGCCGAACGATATCTTTTATAAAAATCGTATTTTCGTGATCTTGGATTGTTTTCTTTACTTGTTTATACGTAAAGGAAAGCCAGTTTTTCGCACGATCCCACTGCATGGCACTTAATAGTTCTTCTAACCAATAGAAGTATAGACTCACAACAGAAGCAGGCTGTTTTTTTAGTAAGTCCATCGCTAGTAGATCTTCTTCATTTAAAAAGAGAAGGTGAGAAGACGCTAACGCTTTAGATAGTGGATTAATTTTCGTATCGATTCGTTTTTCTTCCTCTTGTATTTTCTCTTTATTGTTTAAAAGTTCACTCCATATGTGGCGATAAATGAAAAATCGCTCTTGCGTATAAGCGTCGGTAGAGAAGAATACTTCATGAACGAGACGAGCTGTTTCTTGCAAAATTATTTCAGACTCTGAAGGAATCGCTTCTGATTGTAAGTCCCGAACGATGGATTCCACTTTGTCTACAAATAGGCGAACGACATTAACAGGTTGGTGATAAGAATATGTTTTGTTTGCTTCGAATGCCTGGATTTCTTCTAATAATTTTTGAAAGCAGTAAAGTGCTGCATGTAACCTGAATAATTCATGTATGGCGATTACGCGCGGAGCTTTCCGCTCAAGTTTCGTATAGAAATCTGTAAAGATACTCATAAGAAAATACATTTGTTTATAAGTAAGGCGAGCTTGTTCTTTTTTAAATGATTCATATTCTTTTTCAAAATACGATTCCCAACTTTTATAATCCGTTTCTTCAAAAGCTGATGATTGCAATACTTGTCTTGCAGTTCGAATAGGAGGAAGGGAAGGTTTCGTATTATTTTTAAATAAAGTTAATACATCTCCTACTTGCCCGAAACTAGACGCTGCAGATAGTAATACAGCGAGCATATGCTCACATTGTGTTGGTGCGAAGCAATCACAATAACTTTCAGCGACATTACGAATCGGAATATGAACGCTATATACGTTGCCTTCCGCATCTACAGTTCCTGATAGTGTATAACCATCAAAGTCAACGTTGTAGACAACACCACTACGATATAGGTGCCGAGCTGTAGCGACATGTTCCTGATCAGCTGTTTGCTGTGGATCTAGTCCTTGAACGAACTCATTCGCAATCATCATAATTTCATCTTTCGTAATTGAGTGTTGCAGCATAATATTCCTCCGTACACATATTTCTTTCCTTTACCATTATAAACAAAAAATGCTCAAAACAGAAAAAATGAAATTTGGATTACATAACTTGAAAATCATGGTAATATATAAAATGTTAATTTCATATATGAATATATATGTATAGGAGGAGAAATGATTTGTCAGATTTACAGACGAAGTTAGGTAGTGGAATGAATAAGTTACAAGAAGGAATAGAACAAGGGAAAATGAAGTTGCAAGTTGCACAAGAAATTGCTCAATTGAAAAAGGGAATGCAAGTGCAAATGCAGAAAAAAGCAGAGGTTCTATTAGAGGTTGGACAGCAAGTGTATGTTCAATTAAGAGGAAGTGGAGTAAATGAAGCGAGCTTAAAAGAAATGATTGCTCCAGTTCAAGAATTTGATGTAGCTATTTATCAAGCAAGAAAGCGCATTGTTGAATTGCAAAAACAACAAGGTGAAAAAGCTACATGTGAATGTGGTGGACCTTTATCAATAAATGATAAGTTTTGTGGTTCGTGTGGAAAGCCTAACCCGATGTTAACAGTAGAAAATGAAGGTGAAACGGTAAATTGTATTTCATGTAATGAGCATATCGATAAAAACTCTACTTACTGTCCAGTTTGTGGAATTAAGCAAAGTGGGGAGTGAATTAAATGTATTGTCGCACATGTGGAAAACAACATGGTGAAGAAGTAAATTATTGCCCAAATGAAGGTAGTATGGAGATTGCAGGAGCTATAGATGCAGTAACATTAGAAAAAGATACTGCAAAATACTGCAGAGGTTGTGGCAGTGAAAATGCTCAAAAAAATTTATATTGTCAAAAGTGTGGGTATTCTTTATCTGTTGTGAAGAAAAAAGAACAAACTGTAAAATTGCCTACAATGGATGGTGCTCCTAAAGTTGAATTTAAAGCAGATAAAGCCGTTTTACAAAAAGGTTTTATTGGTGGGGCTGTTGCAAGTATTCTCATGTTAATTGCTGGTTGGATTGGTAGTTTATTATTTGCCTCTATGTTAAGTGAGATGTTTAGCAAATTTGCGAAAGAATTAGAAATGTTGCCAAGTTTTTATTCGAGTGCAACTTCTACGATGTTAAGTTATCATTTACTTGGTTTTACAGCTAACGATGATAGTGGATTGATATTTTCTTTATCTTGGCATACTCCATTTACATTACTATTAATCATTCCATTTATTATTTTCGCTGGTACAGGAATTTGGTTAGGGAAACAGCGTGTCGCGAAAACGATTAAAGATCAAATCTTTATGTCAGCAACAGTTGGTATTATTTATGGCGTCTTTTTATTCATTATAAGTTTTATAGCATCACAATCTTTTGCAATTCCATTCTCAGAAGCAGGTAAGATTACGGTTGGCTATTCAGCGATGAAGAGTTTATTGAGTGGTTTTGTATGTGGGACATTATTTACCTTATTAGGATTTATTGCTCATACAAGCAAAAACAATATGGCAGCAGCATTTCAAGAGTTAATGCCATATGGAGCGTCTGTTTATTACGGTGTTTCGGCTATGATAAAAGGACTTTTAGTAACAGCAGTAGCGGTTTGTATTATGGCGTTAGTAAGTAAGGAAGACGGTATTGAACCATTAAAAGAAATAACAACTTTAAAATCTGAAAGTACATTATTAGCATTAGAGTTAACACCTCAATTATGGAGTATGGCTCATTTTGCGCCGTTAGAAGTATCAAGTCCAGCACTTAGTAAGGAATTTACTAGAATTGGTAAGAAATCAAATGCATATGAGAGCACACTATCGTTTTCATTTATATCAGGCGTCTCTGTAAATGGCGTAGAGCTTAGAGAGATATTGATTTCAAAAGGAGCAAATGAGGAAAGCCTTGCAGAATTTGATAGAGTGAATAACGTATTCCATTACGGTTTATTACTGCTTATTATTCCATTGTTCTTTATGTTTAGAGCGGGAAGAAAGTTAGCTAAATTACCGACTGCCAATATATATATTACATTAGCGGTATGCAGTGGTTCTTACACAATTATGATGATTGTAATGAATATGATTTCTAAGTTCCAAATTAATGTTTCAGGAACGGTAACAAGTTTATTTGGAACAAGCGGAACAGTACTATCTATGCAAAATTCATTTACATATTTAATTTTGTTTAGTTTTATTGTGACATATGTAGCAGCATTTGCTGGAATGAAATTAGCTAAAAAATAGGAGGAGAGCACGTTGAAGTTTTGTGGAACATGTAAAAAGAACGTTGCAGACCATTTGAACTTTTGTCCTGAGTGTGGGAGTAAAGTAGAAGTAATCGTTGATAACACTGCTGCTTCATATACAGAATTACAAAGTGAGACAAAATCAGTGAAAAGTAAGAGAAATTTATTTTTAATCATTGGTTTTGCCATTATTGCTGCATTATTATTTGGGGCGTATAAATTTGGCGCATATAAGTTTTCAAAAGAAAAGCAAGTGAATGTAATGATTGAAGCATTCCAAAATAAAGATATTAATGCAATTGATGAGTTTGTAAAAGCGAATGATTCAAGCTTAAAGATTAAGACAGAGGATATTAAAGCGTACATGCGTTATTTAAAAGAGAATCCTTCTTACAACAAACAATTACTGTCTTATTTACAGAAAGAGACAGTAGATCAAAAGTTAACAAAAGATAAATCTTCATTTAAGGACGGGGAAATAGTAGAAGAGGGAAAAGAGTGGTTCTTATATCCAAAGTATAAGTTCAGCATGAAATCTTATTATATGAGCGTTAGTACAACTGCAAAAAATGCAGAAATATATGTGAATGACAAAAAAGAAGCAGAGCTTTCTAGTGATAAAACTTCGAAAGAGTTGGGGCCATACTTCCCAGGTACATATGTTGTAAAGGCAACGGCGAAGACAGAACTTACTGAATTAGAAACAGAGAAAGAAGTAGATTTAGCGGATGAACAGAGCGAGAAGGTGAAAGTGGATTTATCGCTTGAAGGCAAGTATGTAAGCATTTCTTCTGATGAAAGTGATGCAACTGTATTTGTGAATGGGAAAAAACGTGGAAAATTAAATTATGGAAGTTATAAGCTTGGCCCTGTATCCACAGATGAAACAGTAGAAGTACATTTAGAGAAAACTACTGATTTTGGTGTGATGAAATCTGAAAGTGTTAAAATTGGAGACCAAAGCACATATTACTTAAAATTCCCGAAAGAAACATCAAGTTCAGCAGTGGGCGAATTTGTAAGAAATCATATTTATGATAACGTACGTGCAATTTCATTAAATGATTTTAGTTTAATTGAAAATAATTATGATAAGAGCGGGAAATCGTATAAGGAAGACCATGATTATATACAGTATTTACACAAAAAAGGAATTACAGAAGACTTATTAACGATGGAAGTTCGTAATGTAGAGCGTCAAAGTGCTACGAAATATAAAGTAACGACATATGAAGAGTATCATATTCGTTACGGTGATGGATCTGTGAAGTTCAAAAGTTTTAATAACGAACATATTGTAACTGTGAATGGAAATGGAAAGATGTTGTATCATTCTCTTGGTGCAAATAATACGTTGAAATCAGAAGATGTATCTGGTCCAACTCGTTAATATGAGAGAAGCTGTTCAATATTTGAACAGCTTCTTTTTTGTAGCTAAATCGATATTTCGTGTCGAACCGTTGATATATCGTAAGTTATGATAGATATAATCGGAAAATCGTTGATATATTGCGATTTATGATAGATATAATTGAAAAATCGTTGATATATTTTTTTACAATTATGAGTGTGTTTCCTTTAGTATCGCTTGTACATACGAATCATGTAATATTTGCTCTATAATGGGTAACATGTTTTGTTCAAATGGAATGTCGATAGGAAATGGTTTTTGAGAGCCTGGTTTTATTCCATATTGCACAATTTTGTAATGTGTATTGTTTTCAGACTTGAGCACAATTAACTTATAGCGATTATCATCGCCAGCGAGTGAGAAATCAATAGAAGTAGCGTTATATGTTACTTCATCTTTATATATGTACGGTTTTGGCGTACCAATCCAGTCTACTTTTGCTTGTACATTCATGGGCGTAGCCTCCTTATATGTATTATAAATAAATAAAAGCCAGCTCTCAATAAAGAGAACCGGCTTGTAATTTAGCAGTCATTGGTTATTTTAAAATTTTCACTTTAACAGTTTTGCGTCCCCATTTTTGAGCAGCGCTATCTGATCCAAGTAAGATATCAATACGGTTACCTTTAATTGCACCACCAGTATCTCCAGCGATAGCTTCTCCGTAACCTTCTACCCATACTTTAGATCCTAATGGGATTACTTTCGGGTCAACAGCGATCATTTTCATGTTTGGATTCGCAGTTAAATCATGACCCATTGCAGTTAATACACGGCCGCCATATGTGCCACCGTTTTCGCTCGGGTGAGCTGTATATGCTGTAGCTACAACTGTTAACTCACGACCACCAGATGGTGTGTTAGTTTCAGCAGCTTTCACAGCAGGCTTAGCAGCTGGTTTTGCTTGTGCTACAGGTGTTTGAGCCTTAGCTGGTGCTGCAGCTTTAGCAGGAGCAGTTGTTTCTTGTTTCTCAATTACAGGTGCTGTACCTGTTAAGAAAGGAACATGAACATAAGCTGTTTTCCCGTTATATTCAAATTGTAACCACTCATTTTGTACTTGGTTCGTTGTTTCGATTACATCGTCTTTCTTCAACTTTCCAAGAACCTCTGAGTTTGTGTTCGCTTCAGCACGTACGTTTAATACGTTAGCTGTTACGTAGTAGATGCTTTTTGTGAACTCTGCACTTACGAATGCGTCTTTACCGTCTAAAGTAATTTTTGACCATCCGTTCTCTGTATTTTGAACATCTATTTTATTACCGTTTAGTAATTTACCGACAACTTTTGATTCAGTAGTAGGGTTTTCGCGTACGTTTAGTACGTCTGTTGTTACAACAGTTTCTGCATTAGCAGATGATGTGAAAATCCCAAGACCAAAAACTGCTGCTGTTGCTATACCAATTAATTTTTTCATGATAGCCTCCATTGCGTTTGTTTTCGTGTCCTCATTATAGCAACAGATTTTTTCGGATTTGGGGAAAACACACAATTACAAACCATTCGTAATAAGTCGTTAACATCCTGTAATATAACAAAAAATATAGGAAAGCGTTTTTCATTCTATATGACTCATAGGTTTCTAGTTATATTAAAAATATTTAATACAACATGTTTTTTTCGACGAAAATAAGAATATTACAGGAATGTTACATGATGTTTACTAAACGATTACATTCCTTGAGTATTTTACCGTTTTATGGGTAATATAGTTATATAAACATAAACATTTTGTTTGTGAAGCTATAAACACGTGCTATATACTAGCAAAAAAACCGCATAATTGTTACAAAACGAAAGGGTTGCAAGGAAGAACTTTGCCCTTTTTTACATATGTAACACATCCTTTTTTAGGAAAATACATTCCTATCCGCGTTTTTCTCACACAATTTGACAGCAGTATTTCTAACTTGTAGCTCTTGCAGAGTGAAAAGGTTATACGAAAGGTAAGGCTGTCCATAAGAATTCGAATTGGTGAAGGTGAAAGTAAGAAAATCACCGCAAAATTATAGTTTTCTATCCGATTTTACATATCGGAATTTATGTTGTTTACAAAAACGAAACCTACGAAGGGGGATTTGATGAGGAAACTGACAAAAACATTCATCGTTTCATTAACATTATGTATTGCATTTACAATTTGGGGGATTATTCCCGAATCTATTATTGGAAAAGGTAGCTTAGGAAATGTAACAACCGCAATTCAAACTGCATTAGTTAGTAAGTTCGGGTGGTTTTATATTATTTCCGTGTCTATTATTTTAGGTGTGTCTATCTTTTTAATTGTTTCGAAATACGGTTCTATTCGTTTAGGTAAAGATGATGACGAACCTGATTATAGTTATATGACATGGTTTGCTATGTTATTTAGTGCTGGTATGGGTATCGGCTTAGTTTTCTGGGGCGTTGCTGAACCATTAAACCATTTATACGCACCTCCGTTTGGAGATAGTGCAACTGAGGAAAGTGCGCGCCTTGCACTGCGTTTTTCATTTTTCCATTGGGGATTACATCCTTGGGGACTATATGCGTTTGTAGCGTTATGTATTGCTTACTTCACCTTTAGAAAAGGAAAAGCAAGTACGATTAGTGCGACAGTAGGACCGTTATTTAAAGGTGGGGACCACGGACGTATTGCTCATTTATTTGACGTGTTAGCTGTTTTCGCGACTGTGTTTGGTGTTGCAACGTCATTAGGTCTTGGTGCGAAACAAATTGCAGGTGGTGTTAGTTATTTAACATCTATCCCGAACTCATTAACCACTCAGTTAGTTATTATTGCAATCGTAACAGTATTATTTATGTTATCTGCGCAAACAGGTCTTGATAAAGGAATTAAATATTTAAGTAATACGAACATTATTTTTGCGTTTGCACTTATGATTATTGTATTATTTGCGGGTCCAACAAACTTTATTATGAATTACTTCACTTCAACAATCGGTTCTTACATTCAAGAATTGCCAAGCATGAGCTTCCGTTTAAGTCCATTAGACGAAGGTGGAAACCAATGGATTCAATCGTGGACAATCTTCTATTGGGCATGGTGGATTGCATGGTCACCGTTCGTAGGTACGTTTATTGCTCGTGTTTCACGAGGTCGTACGATTCGTGAGTTTGTTATCGGTGTGTTACTTGTGCCGACCGTAATTGGTGCACTTTGGTTCTCTGTTTTCGGCGGAACAGGTATTCATATGGAGCTGTTTGGTGATGCACATATCTTTGAAAAAATTAAAGAGATGGGAACAGAAGTAGGATTATTTGCTATGTTTGATCAGATGGGAAGCTTTGGATCAGCTTTATCTGTTCTAGCGATTCTTCTTATTTCTACATTCTTTATTACATCTGCAGATTCTGCGACATTCGTTTTAGGGATGTTAACGACACATGGTAGTTTAAACCCACCAAATCGTATTAAAATGATTTGGGGTATCGTTCTAGCCGCGCTAGCTTCTATCTTATTATATGTTGGTGGATTAGAAGCCTTACAAACGGCAGCTATCATTGCAGCATTCCCATTCGTCTTTGTTATTTTCTTTATGATGGCAGCATTATTTAAAGAGTTACAAAAAGAAGGACGTAGGAAGCGTCATTAACAATAGAAGGAAAAGAGCTGATTTCATATCAGCTCTTTTTTATTTCTCTATTTGCCTGTAAAAGTACGATTGGTGATGGCTAATGAAAGTTTCACTTTATATAGAAGGAATTTGAAATGCGGGTAGGGGAAATAAAATACTTTACCATATAAGTAGTATGCCTTTTATACGAAGAAAAAACGATAGGTTTCGACAATATTCGATATCTTACGAATTCTATTCGTATTTTTGTCAAAAATATGTCGGAAATGTGTTGTCACGTTTATATATATGTGCTATATTATTTCCTGTAAGCGATTTCAAATAGTTTTAAAGCGCATTCAAGGGGGACATCTAGAATAATGAAACGTTACGAAAGAAAGTGGAAGCATATTTGTTTGAAACGTGTGGCACATCGTAGTGTCCAAGAAAGCACGGAACCTAAGACTGAAACGCGCAAAGAACAGCAAGAGAAGCAATTGGTTCTACAAAAATAGCAATCACTTTTTCGTATATAAATGAAGGTCGATCGTTCGTTGGGGGATGGACGTGAAATTACTTTCAGCTAAGGGGTATTGTCTGATATATAATTTATACGGCAATAAATAAGCACAGAGCATACGGCGCTCTGTGCTTATTGTTATTATTTATCTTTTTTGAATCGAACTGTCTTATCCCAGCCAATGACTTGTTTCTTGCTCTTTGCACGTAAGTATAAGATTAAGCTACGAATAAATAAGTACGTAAAGAGCTGTGCGTACGTAAAGTACATAATAACGCTAATGAAAATATTAGTCGGTGTAAAGGTTCGTTCAACACTCTGGGCACTAAATAATTGAGAAACATATGTAATATATGCGACATACCACATAAATAGTAGCGGAATGCTATATTGAATTTGGAATATCCCGAGTAGCCCAATTACAAACCAAACGTTTGAAATGATTAGGAATAGCCAAAATACAACATACACTAGAACTTGTTGTAAGGAATGAACAAGCAGCTTTCCTTTAAAGAAACTTAATGATGAGAACATTTTTTCTAAAATGTATAAATTCCCTTGTAGCCAACGTGTACGTTGTTTAATAAGAATTTTTAAATGCTCTGGTTCTTGTTCCCAAGTAACTGATTCTGGGACGATTGGTAAGAGGTAACCTTTTTGTGTAATTCGTAATGTTAATTCAGCATCTTCTGCAATTGCGTAAGGGTCATAGCCACCAAGCTCTTCTAGTGCGGAGCGACGAAGAAGCATATTTGTTCCTGTCAGTGAGCCTGTTTGGAATAGTAACCAGCGTCCAGATTGCATAAGGAGCTGGAAGATTTGGAATTCCAGTGAAATCATTCGCGTCAGCCAGTTTCGCTTTTCGTTTACTGTACGAACATGTCCAACAGCTCCAACAGCATCTTCAGTTGTTTCAGCGTGCTCTACAAGCATTCGCAGTGCGTGTGGTTCAGGCTGGTTATCTGCATCGTAAACACAGAAGTATTCACCATCTGAAATACTAAGCCCATAGTTTAGTACACGTGATTTACCCTTCGGTTCACCGGGTGGAACACGAATATGGCGAATATGAGCATAAGCTTTGTCGAAATCATCGCCGATTTCAGGTGTTTCATCTTGAGAGTTATCATTTAATAAATAAATAGTTAGCTTTCCTGGATATTCAATCTTCGCCATCGCCTCTAAAGTATCTTTAATAACGACGCCTTCATTATGGGCAGGTATGAAAATATCGACGCTCGGATAATGTTCTAGCGTACGATCTTTTCGTTTGCTATTTCGGTGAATTAAGCCCGCAATTGTTAAGAAAGAGTAGTAAACGAGTAAGCCAGAGAATAGAAAGGCCGTAAAAATAAGTACATATTTAATTGAAAATGTGATACTAATCCAAAAAACGAGTACGCAAAACAGAAGGAATAAAAGAAGTATAACGAGAGTCATCATAACAGTGTCTGTCCTTTGTTTCCAATGTGCTCGCGTGAAATTTTTATATCTCGGATTGCTTCAGCAGCAAGCCATTGCTCCATTTTTGGCTTTAGGCGGTTCATTACAATGTCAGCACCAGCTTCATTTGTGTTTTGTAATAAAATAACTAGCGTATTATTATCATATTCAGCAGCAAGGTCAAAATCATTCCTTACCGTTTCAACTAATAAGGAAGCTACACGGTCCATAACACTTTCCTTCGTATATTTACTAAAGGAAGTGAAATCAAAGTAAATGATAACGCCTGTTTCATTACGACGATTCATTGCAGTCGTTAATAACGCTTGGCGTCTCTCGAATTCTTGTCTTGTTAGTAATTTGGATTCTCCAATATATTGTTCCAATGTTCTCACACGCTCAGTTAAAGTTTTATTTTCATGAATCACTTTTTTCAATAGGTGAGTTGTTATATATACAATGAAGAAGTTAGCTGCCATCAGGAAGTGGGTAATCATATATTGCCATTGATCTGATGTACTCCATAAGTGAAGCCATGCTTGATAGAACAAATAAAATACGGAAATAATGGTTCCTAGTATGAAGAAAACAAATGCTGTTTTGTCAGCTAAAAATAAGAATAGTACATTTACGATTACGTATATTATTGTAAAAATGAGAGCATGCTCATATTTCGTCACATGTACAGTAGTAAAATAAAATACAATTTGTAAAATCCACATAGAGAGGATTTTATAGAACTTATCTTTCACAAAACTTTCCTCCTTAAAGCTATTTCATCAATAGATACTTGTAGTATGCGCAATTATTAAGAAATTGACTATGTCGTTACATTCTTTTGAAGGGCAACAACAAGTAGTATCTCTATTTTCATAAGAAAAATAAAAAGACTTAAACATTATTGTATCATAATGTACTTATATTTAGGATAAATTGATTAATAGATACATAAAAGACGCTTGGATTGCATGAAAAAAGTCTCCTCTTGTAGAAAGAGAAGACTCTATATAAGTTTATAGGAACATCATACCTGCAACTGCTGCATTTAAGAAGTTCGCTAATGTACCAGCGATAACTGCTTTAATCCCTAATTGTGCAATTTGTTTACGGCGAGTAGGAGCTAGCGTTCCTGTTACACCTAATTGAATTGCGATAGAAGAGAAGTTTGCGAATCCACAGATTGCGAATGTTAAAATTAGATTTGTTTTGTCAGAGAACTCTGCCATGTGTGGTCCTAAGTTTGCGTATGCAACGAATTCGTTGATTGCAAGTTTTTGACCAATAAAGCTTGCTGCTTGTACAGCTTCACCAGGAGAAACCCCGATTAAGATTGCAAATGGTGATAATAAGTAACCGAAGATTAAATCAAGGCTAAGTTTAATATCGAACAGAGAACCAATCAATCCTAATAATCCATTTAATAAAGCGATTAATGCGATGAAAGCCATTAACATTGCTGCTACGTTAATAACAAGTTGCATACCTTCAGATGCACCGCGTGCAGCTGCGTCGATAACGTTTGCGTCTTCACGTTCTGTAGAAAGTTCAACGTTATTATCTACTTTTTCTGTCTCAGGCATAATCAGTTTCGCAATTAATAAGCTTGATGGAGCTGCCATTATTGCAGCCGCTAATAAGTGCTCTAACGGAATACCCATTGCTGCATAACCGACGAGAACAGATCCAGCAACAGCTGTCATACCGCTTACCATAATAGCGAAGAATTCACTATTTGTTAAACGTGCTAAGTAAGGTTTAATTAAAATTGGAGCTTCAGTTTGTCCTAAAAATACAGTCGTTACTGAGTTTAAGCTTTCTGCTTTAGAAGTTCCAAGAAGTTTACTTAATGCGCCACCAACGACGCTAACAAATTTCTGCATAATACCAAAATGATATAAGATGGCTACTAATGAACTAATAAATACGATTGGAAGTAGTGCTTGAATAAAGAATACAAATCCCCAAGGTCCTTTTGCGTTGACTAAATCCCCAGCAACGAACTTAATTCCCTCGTAAGAAAAATTAATTAATCCTTGAACACCGTCAGCAGCGTGTTTTAAACCTGCTTTACCAGCATCCCATCGTAATACGATAAATGAAAATGACATTTGTAATGCTAGCGCGATTAAAATTGTGCGCCAATTAATAGCTTTGCGGTTGGAAGATAGTAAGAATGCAATTGCTAATACTCCAATCACGCCGCCAATTCCCCATAAAAGATTCATGCAGTGTATGCTCCTTCCTCATAGTAAAAACAGTGTATAAACCAGTTGTCTATACGTTTACGAATATAACATCTTAAGTAACTTATCATAATGGACATCGGAGGTCAAACGTCTAATGAAAAGTTTAAATAAAAAGAAAATTCTTCAAAAAAACACATATGAAATAAATAGACATGAAATAGGTTATGTTTTTTATGGGAATATATACATTATGATAACGTTATGGATTGTTTTTGCAGAATAAAGTGTATGAAATGGAAGAATAGATACATTATTTTTGTAGAGGGAAGCTAGGGGAAAGGGAGTAATATGTTGAACTCATAGCAAAAAGCCTTCTAGTAAACTAGAAGGCTTTGAAACTATTAATTAAGGTGCTTTCGTGTATCCTAAGAAGTGGCTCTTCCAATAAGAGTTACTTAATGAAGCGATTGCTACACCTTTATCTCCAGCTTGGATAAATGATCCGCCCCCAAGGTAGATACCCATGTGAGAAGGACCAGATTTATAAGTGTTTTGGAAATAAATTAAGTCACCAGGTTGTGGACTTGAAGTTTTTGGTAGGCTACTCCAATATCCTGCAACACTTTGGCGGCTAATGTTATGACCAAATTTCTTAAATACGTGGTAGATGTAACCACTGCAGTCAACACCGTTAGCAGAAGTTCCGCCCCAAACGTATGGTACACCTTGCATTGATTTTGCGTATGCAAGTACGGAAGAACTGTCGCCGCTATTATTACCTGTATTATTATTGTTGTTATTGTTTTGATTGTTATTTTGGTTATTGTTAGGCTTATTATCTACTGCGCCTCCAACTGGTGTTTTAGATAGGTAACGTGTTCCGATATAACCAGTTTGACCGTTGTAGTTAATTTTGCTCCATCCAGAGTTTTCAGAGATTACTTGAACCTTCTGACCTTGTGGAAGTGCGCCTATGATTCTATAGTTTGTACCTTCGCCGCTACGTACATTTAGTGCAGAAGCATTAATGTAGTAGTCACCAATTGCACCTTGGTTAGGTTTTTCAGGTTGTTTTGGTTGCTCAGGAGTAGTAGTGCCACCTTTAACGAATTTTACAAATTCGCTACTAACAAAGCCTGTTTTTCCTTGGTAATTTACTTTAAACCAACCGTTTTCAGATCCAACTACGTTTAATGTTGTACCGTTTAAAACGCCACCAATTACACTATGGTAAGCGGCAGGGCCTGTACGAACACGTAAAGATGTAGCGTTAACTACGTAAGAACCGCCAGTTTGAATAGTTCCATTATTGTTTTGCTCTTGTTTGTTGCCTTCTGTAACGTTTTCGTTAGAACCGCCTTTTGTTACGTAGTCTTTGCTTATATAAGCAGTTTGTCCTGCGTAATTGATTTTGAACCAATCTTGAACTTCGCCAACAACTTGTACTACTTGTCCTTTTTTGACAGAACCTACAGTTGTGTGAGAAGTGCTAGGACCTGTACGAACGCGAAGGGAAGATACATTTACTGTATAATTTCCGCTTGCTGGTTTTACTTCTTGGTTGTTATTATTCGTATTGTTGTTTGAAGAACCCGCATTAGAAGAAACGCCAGATACGAATTCGCCACTTACATAACCTACTTGTCCATTATGGTTAATTTTCACCCAACCATTTTCTTGTCCAATTACGTTTAATGTTTGTCCTGCATATACACGTCCAGAAACAGAACTAGAAGTGTTAGGAGCTGTACGTACACGTAATACATCAGCGGTAACTTTATTGTTTCCACCTGTGCTTACATTGTTGTTTGCTGCTCCACTTTTTGATACAAATTCGCCACTAACAAAGCCTGTTTTTCCGTTAATGTTAATTTTGAACCAACCATTTTCTTCGCCAATCACGTTTAGTGATTGACCGTTATAAACACGTGAGATGATGTCGTGAGAAGTGCTTGATCCCGCACGAACATGTAAGACGCTCGCGTTTACCGTATAAGATGAGTTGTTTGACGCAGAAGCTTGGACAGTTGTAGCAGCTTTTTGTGTATTTTGTTCAGGTGCAGCTTGAACACTATCAAGTGTAGGTGCTGCTCCTCCTGCTACAGACACTGCCGCAAGACCGGCAAGATACTTTTTCATAATTTGTCGATTCCTTTCTGTCTGTAATGTAGTGAAGAAATATTTACCAACTGTTAAAAATTCTAAAGAGCATGTCGATTACTGTCAAGGCTTATGTGGGAATCTGAATATGACAAAAAGATTACAAGAAAAAATCAAGGTATAAATTTACACCTTGATTTCCATTTAAATGCATATATTGAATATAAAAGGACAGAAATTATTCGTGTTTAAGAAGATGACATATTGGATTGTAACAAGATTTTATTAAAAGATTTTTGCAGTTTTTTGGTGATAGGTCCAACTTGCCCATCTTGAATCGCGGTTCCATCAAGGTGGGTCATTGGTAAAATTTCAATTGTTGTGCCTGTAAAAAAGCATTCATCTGCTTGATAAACGTCACGAACGCTGAAAAGTTCTTCCTGTACAGGTATGTGAAGAGTATTCGCTAAAGAAAGGACATATTGACGAATAATGCCATTTAAAATAAGGTGATTGGCTGGATGTGTGTAAAGAGTTCCATTTTTAATTAAAAAGAAGTTGGAATGGCTTCCTTCCGTTACAATACCATTCCTTACGAGAAGTGCCTCTTTACAACCTTTCCGTTCAGCTTTCGTAGCAGCTAGTACGTTTGGTAATAAATTTAATGATTTAATGTCACAGCGTAGCCATCGAGTATCGGGTTCTGATATAGCGCGTATACCATATTCAATCCATAAGGCTGGTCTTTCTTTTTTTGTAATATAGGCATAAATTGTCGGAGGGGTGTCATATGAAAATACATGTGTGCGAGCTTGTACACCGCGAGATACTTGCAAATAAATTGTGCCATCTTCGTGGAAATGGTTTCGTTCAATTAATTTGTAAAGTAAAGTGATGAGCTCAGCTTTTGAGAAAGGGAGCGATAATTCTACTTCTTCCATGGATCGATATAATCTCGTTATGTGCGGATCTAATAAGTGAAAGTTCCCTTTATATAGGCGAATAACCTCGTAGACACCATCTCCAAACTGCAAACCTCTCTCTTCAAGTTCTATGTACGTTTGTTGTTTTGTTGTATCAATAACTTCATCATTCCAAAGTACAAATTTTTCGTATGCCAATTTCCGTCCCATCCTTTCGTAAGTACGTAAGTAACGTGAAACTTTCATTCATGCGAGATAAAAATCACTATAGTAATTTTTATGTAAGCAATTCTCTACATATGACCGTATATGTATTTGTAAATCATAGAGAAGTAAGGATGGTTTACCCCGCATTAACGGGCAGTAAAACTCCTACTTAAAAATTCGGGTGGAGCAAAGAAGTGAATTGGGCGAATAACTGCCCGTAGCTGCCCGATTGGTGAGGGCTGATTAAAGTTTCACTTTACAGCATTTTGTATATACAAATTCGAAAATAAGAATGAGAATCCTGCTTTTAAATAAAAAAAAGCAACATTCTTATGGAATGCTGCACAAGGAGGGTAGCTATCTTTCATAGGGACATTGTCTCGTTGAATGTTTTGTGTATGGAAACAAAACATGTTGAAAGACAATTATAAGAAAGTAGAAACAAAAGATTTACACACTTCTTTAAGGGATCTTACGAAAGATGAGAGATAAGAAATATGTAGAACCTCGTTTACATATTTTATTATAGAGATTCTTCATTAACACTATGTGAATATTTGGTAAAGGTTATGTAATTTTAAAGTTAATGAATATAAGTAGTTGTATGGAAGAAAATAAAAAAAGAGGCTGAGATTACTCAGCGCTCTTCTTTTCTTCTTTAATAACTGTTTTTACTTCACCAGTTTTGATCTTATTACTTTCAGAGAAGCGAAGTAAGTCACCTTCAATGATTTTATCAGACATGTTCAATTCATTTTGGGCGCGATCAATTAGTGGTTGAGATTCTTCTTTCGGTAATTGTACAACTTCGCCAGTAGCACGGTCATAGAATGTACTGTTTGTGTACATGTATTTATCTGTAACGAAGCTACCGTCACGAAGAACAACGAATCCTTTATTATCAGGTGAGAATACATCATGACCGAATCGAACGTCATTTGTAGAATCTACACCAAGTAAGTTTAGAATAGTTGGTTTAATGTCAATTTCACCAGTTGGTTTCGAAATTGTTTTACCTTCTTTTTGACCTGGAACGTGAATAAACATCGGTGTTTTTTGTAAGTTCATATGGTCAAATGCAGTGATTTCTTCTTTTCCTAAGAACTGTGCCATTGCACGGTTATGGTTTTCAGAAATACCGTAGTGGTCACCGTAGAATACGATTACTGAGTTGTCGTAAATACCTTCTGCTTTTAGACGCTCAATAAAGTGTTTCATTGCTTCGTCTAAGTAACGAGCAGTTACCATGTAACGGTCAAATACTCCATCACCAGAATTGTATTCGTCGATTAATTTTGTACTGTCATCGTAAGTGAATGGGTAGTGATTCGTTAAAGTAAGGAAGCGAGTATAGAATGGTTGCTTCACTTGTTTTAACATATCAATAGATTGATCGAAGTACTCGATATCTTTTAATCCCCAGTTTAATTTTGTTTCTGGGGTAATCTTGTAGTCAAGTTCGTTGTAGTAACGATCATAACCAAGTGCTGGATACATAATGTTACGGTTCCAGAATGTTGCGTTGTTTGCGTGGAATACCGACGTGTGATACCCTTGCTGACGTAAAATTTCTGGAGTTGCTGTATATTCATTGTTACCGTGTGTGAAGAATACAGCACCGCGGTCTAGTGGATATAACGAAGTATCTACTAGGAATTCAGCATCAGATGTTTTACCTTGACCAGTTTGATGGAAGAAGTTATCAAAGTAATAACTTTCTTTCGTAAATTGGTTTAAGAATGGTGTAACTTCTTGTCCGTTAACTGTTGCACCAATTAAGAATGTTTGTAATGACTCAAGAGAGACAACAATTACGTTTTTCCCTTTTGCAGTACCGAACATATTTGGATCTGGTTTACTTTGTGTTGTTTTTACGTAGTTTTCTGTTTCTTGTAATTTACTACCGTCAGCGAACGCTTTTTGTGAACTTGATTTTGCTTGTAAGCCAAGATCGTATACTTGGTGTACATATAATCCTAAGTTTTTAACAAGCATAACGCGGTCGAATGAACGTGTTAATAGTTCTGGGCGTTCAGCTTCTGCAAGTCCTAAGTTTGCGAAGAAAATAGCAACTGTTGATACGAAGTATAGAGAACGCATCGGGCGTGCTACACGCTCTGTAGGTGCAAAGTTCTTCATTTTCTTTAATAGAACGAAGAAAACGATAATGTCTGCAAATGCAAGGATAATTTTGTAGTTAAATAATTCTTTCACACTAGAACCTAAACTTCCGAAGTTAGATGTTTGTCCTAGCACCGGTAATGTAACGAAGTCATTGTAGAATCCGTAGAACATTACGTTACCAACAAGAACGATTGTTAAGACAAAATTAATTCCAAGTGCTATATAGTTACGTTTTTTCCCTTTTGCAAATAATGCAAGACCAACAAGCAGTAATGATGCTGCTAATGGGCTAAGGAATAAAATGAATTCTTGCATGAAAGATTCAAGTTTTAAGTCAAAGCTTGTGCGTGTAATAAGGTAAGTTTTTAGCCATAAGGCTAAAGCTACGAATACAGTGAAACGCACATTTTGAAATTGTGATTTCAAGGTTTCTTTCATTCATTTCCACCCTTTCTCTATCAGGCTTGGTCGATTTTGGAGCGAAAAATGCTAAAATAAAAAATACATAGTTTTCTTGGCCATAATTAAAGGTTCTATATTCACCCATATACGACTATAACTATGCATACCCTTTTGGTTTCTTTTGTTGCTCATAAGCATAACGTCATTTCTGTATTATACAACAAAATTCATTTCTGAGAAACACTATAACATTTTACATTTTTTGTATAAGATTTGTCACTACCAGAGAAAACTTTAACATTCGTTTATATGTCCGTCAACTAGAAAATATAACAAAGGTAGAGCAGAATGTTAAGTAGAAGTGAAAATTTTCTTTGTTGAGAAATAAGAAACGAAGATGGGTAAGGGTTATCTAGAAATCTATTATATGAAGGAAATTGTGTGAAAATTAACGAACACTTGTTCTTTTTTAGTTTGTTTGTTACAATAAAAGTTCATTGATAGGTTTTGTGTAATTTCCATGAACTTTTACTGATAACATATTGTAGCTTATTTCTTTTTAAAAATAGGGAGGCTTTTTACATGAAACAAAAATTTTCAGTTGAAGCGTTTTGGAAGAAAGTAAAACATGTTGCAAAGCAAGCTGGGCAGTCGGTCATTTATGCAAGTTTATTACTGTTTTACGTTTTGCAAAGACCAGATGTTCCAAAACGAGTGAAAATTATTGTAATTGGAGCACTTGCTTATTTTATTGCACCGATTGATGCGATTCCAGATTTCATTGCTGGAATTGGCTATACGGATGATTTAGGGGCGTTAACGGCCGCACTAATACAGGTGTCGTTATACGTCAATGAAGATGTGAAAGATAAGGCACGAGTGAAGTTGGCAGAATGGTTTGGTTCGGATATAGACACAACATTTATCGATCAGAAATTAGGTCAATAGGTGAAACCTGTCATAAGGTGACAGGACGAACGTAAGCGAGGAAGTGCATTATGCCATCAGGAAGAACGCATACGAAAATAAACTTAATATCCCTTCCGGTTGTTTTGTTTTTGCTCTTTTCGTATGGATTAACAAATTTTGATTTTTTATTAACTTTTGCAATTGGTTTTTTAGTAGGTACTTCATTTTTAACACCAGATTTAGATACGTACAGTAATGCTTATAACAAATGGGGTTTCTTACGTATATTTTGGTATCCTTATAAAAAAGTAATGCCGCATCGATCTTTCTTTACGCATACGATTATACTTGGTGATGTGATTCGTATTGCGTACATGTTAATTGTCTTTTCTCCATTTTTATTACTATTAAATGTAATCGCATTGGATGGTAATTTAATAGAAATTGCGCAGAAACATGAGGTTGAAATTGTAACATTCTTAATGGGAATTGTTGTGGCAAGTACGCTCCACATTATAGCGGATAAAGTGAATACGCGCCGAAAGAAAATGATGAGAAAAAAGAAGAAACGCAGAAGATAAAGTAAACGAATTAGGAAAAGGGCCCTTGCAATTTGCAAGGGTCCTTTTTTAAACAAACATTTGTTTAAAATTAAGCTTTCAGTACTTTAATTCCTTTTACAATGTTCCAGATGAAGTAGTATAAGCTGATGATTCCGCAAATAGCTAAGACAATCATTGATCCAATTCCAAGTGTTACATCTGCTTGGTCAGATCCAAGACCCATAATTCCTAAAATAGTTACGCCAATGAATGTAGCGATACTTGGAATGATGTGTGTCCATAGAGCACGTTTTGCATGTGGTTTTGTTTCAGCGTCTCCTACAATCCAAACGATAATAGGGAATAAGATAGGGGCAAATAGTACACTAAAGTATGATAAAGCTGCTAATATTTTATTTCCGTTCATATATATCACCTCATAAATAATTTCTGTTGTTATACTATTATTATGCAATAATTTTGGCAAACTTCCTATCGATGAACATTACAAGAACATGACGATTTTGTAAGATTTTCTGTTAAATAATAAAATTTTCAAAAAAATCTTTTTTAATAGAAATTGTTATGGTACAGTATAAATGAAAGTTGTTGAAAACGTTTTCTTAAACGTTTTTTTATTTTAGACTTAAAGGTATGATGACCTGATAGTCTATTGATGAGGTTATTGTATTTAAAAGGGGATTCTTTAGGGGGAGAGAACAATGAACACATGGACACAAGTTTATGATCCATTCGGAAACATTTGGATTTCGGCAGCGGTCGCACTTATTCCGATTATCTTTTTTTTCTTAGCTTTAGCAGTTTTCCGCATGAAGGGGTATGTAGCAGGATTTATTACAGTTGTACTTACAATTTTAGTAGCGTTATTCGCTTATAAAATGCCGTTCACGATGGCAATGGCAGCGACCGGATATGGTTTCTTATACGGATTATGGCCAATTGCTTGGATTATCATTATGTCGGTATTTTTATATAAAATTTCTGTGAAAACAGGTCAATTCGATGTGATTCGTGCATCGGTATTATCGATTACGAACGATCATCGTCTACTCGTTATTTTAATTGGATTCTCATTTGGAGCATTTTTAGAAGGAGCGGCAGGATTTGGGGCACCAGTAGCGATTACAGCAGCACTTCTTGCGGGGCTTGGCTTAAATCCTTTATACGCAGCAGGTCTTTGTTTGATTGCAAATACTGCACCAGTGGCGTTCGGAGCGATGGGAATTCCGATTACAGTTGCTGGACAAGTAACAGGTATTGATCCACATAAAATTGGACAAATGGCTGGGCATCAATTACCGTTCCTATCATTATTTGTGCCATTCTTTATCGTATTTTTAATGGATGGATTTAAGGGGATACGACAAACGTGGCCTGCGTTATTTGTAGCGGGTAGTTCATTTGCGATTACGCAGTTCATTACAGCGACATTTTTAGGACCAGAACTTCCGGATATTACATCGGCACTTGTAAGTTTAATTAGTTTAGCGCTGTTCTTAAAAGTTTGGCAGCCGAAAGAAACTTATCAATCTGGGCAAGCAAATAGTGAAGTAGCAGCAACAACGACAGCGGCATCGATGCCGAAATTAACGTTTGGAAAAGTAGTGAAGGCATGGTCCCCATTTATCGTATTAACGGTTATGGTAGTCATTTGGAGCCAAAGTTTCTTTAAGGCATTATTCACTCCAGGAGGGGCTTTAGAAAGTCTTGTATTTAAGTTTGAAATTCCAGGTCTGCATAATCTAGTAATGAAAGCAGAGCCAATTGTAAATAAACCAACGCCTTACGAAGCGATTCTGAAGTTTGATGTATTATCGGCAACCGGAACAGCGATTTTAATTGCGTGTATCATTTCCATGTTTATTTTGAAAATGAATGTAAAAGATGCAGTAGTGACATTTAAAGAAACGTTAAGCGAATTAAAAATGCCAATTCTATCTATCGGATTCGTACTAGGGTTTGCATTTATCGCAAACTATTCTGGTCTATCTTCTACGTTAGCGTTAGCATTAGCCGGAACTGGCGGACTATTCCCGTTCTTCTCACCATTCTTAGGCTGGATTGGCGTATTCCTAACAGGGTCTGATACGTCTGCGAATGCACTGTTCTCAAATTTACAAGCCATTACAGCGCAGCAAGTCGGCGTATCTGAAGTGCTTCTCGTTGCAGCAAATACAACAGGCGGTGTAACAGGTAAAATGATTTCCCCACAGTCGATTGCGATCGCTTGTGCAGCGGTTGGTCTTGCTGGAAAAGAATCGGATTTGTTCCGTTTTACAGTGAAGCATAGCTTATTCTTCGTAATTATTGTTGGTATTATGACGTATGTTCAAGCATATTATTTAACGTGGATGATTCCATAAAGAGAAAAAGAAATAACCTTTGCATTTTTCAGATTATCGTGTATGATGGGAAAGTATTGAAAATTAAATCAGTGATAAACTAGGGGTGCCTAACGTATGCGTAGGCTGAGAGAGAAGCGCGTGAACTTCTTAACCCTTTGGACCTGATCTGGCTCGTACCAGCGTAGGGAAGTTAACGGCTTTACATAATGATGTCTTTATGAGCCAGGTCCTTATTTTTTTATGGACCTGGCTCTTTTTATTTTGGCATGCGCTGGCCATATCTCGTCCTTGTCACGAACAGGGGGGCAATAAAATTTATGAAACAATCTGTTTCAGCTGAGCAAATTGAATTGAAATCGAGTTTACCAGGGAGTAAGAAAGTATATGTGGATGGACCACGAGAAGGCATGAAAGTACCGATGCGTGAGATTGAACAAAGCGAAACGAATGGCGTTCCAAATCCGCCAATTCGTGTGTATGATACGAGCGGCCCTTATACGGATCCTGAGTATAAAGTGGAGTTAGAAAAGGGGATTCCAACGCCGCGCCACTCTTGGATTATGGGGCGTGGTGATGTAGAAGCATACGAAGGGCGTGAAGTGAAACCAGAGGATGACGGTGTGAAAGTGGCTTCGAAACATACACCTGTTTTCCCGCAGATGGATCGCAAGCCACTTAGAGCAAAGCAAGGTGCAAACGTTACGCAAATGCACTATGCACGTAATGGCATTATTACTTCTGAGATGGAATATGTTGCGATTCGTGAAGGGGTAGAGCCGGAGTTTGTTCGTAAGGAAATCGCAGAAGGCCGCGCTATTTTACCAGCGAATATTAATCATCCAGAAGCTGAACCGATGATCATCGGGCGTAACTTCCATGTGAAGGTAAACGCGAATATCGGAAACTCAGCTGTATCTTCTTCGATTGCAGAAGAAGTAGAGAAGATGACGTGGGCTACTCGCTGGGGTGCAGATACGATTATGGATTTATCTACAGGTAAAAATATTCATACGACGCGTGAGTGGATTATTCGTAACGCGCCTGTACCAGTTGGAACTGTACCGATCTATCAAGCGCTGGAAAAGGTAAATGGAATTGCAGAAGATTTAACGTGGGAAGTGTATCGTGATACGTTAATTGAGCAGGCGGAGCAAGGCGTTGATTACTTTACGATTCACGCTGGTGTATTGCTTCGATACATTCCAATCACGGCAAAGCGTACGACAGGTATCGTTTCGCGCGGTGGTTCGATTATGGCGCAGTGGTGTCTATTCCATCATAAAGAAAATTTCCTATATACTCACTTTGAAGAGATTTGTGAAATTATGAAGCAGTACGATGTTTCGTTCTCTCTTGGAGATGGATTACGTCCAGGTTCGATTGCAGATGCAAATGACGAAGCACAGTTTTCTGAGCTTGAAACACTTGGTGAATTAACGAAGATTGCTTGGAAACATGATGTGCAAGTTATGATTGAAGGGCCTGGGCATGTACCGATGCATTTAATTAAAGAAAATATGGAGAAAGAGCTTGATATTTGTCAGGGCGCGCCGTTTTACACACTTGGGCCGCTAACGACAGATATTGCACCAGGTTATGACCATATTACATCGGCGATTGGAGCTGCTATGATTGGCTGGTTTGGAACAGCGATGCTTTGTTATGTAACGCCGAAAGAACATTTAGGTTTGCCAAACAAAGATGATGTACGCACGGGTGTTATTACGTATAAAATTGCAGCGCATGCGGCTGATCTTGCGAAAGGACATAAAACGGCTCATCAGCGTGATGATGCACTTTCAAAAGCACGCTTCGAATTCCGTTGGCGCGATCAATTTAATTTATCTTTAGATCCTGAACGTGCGATGGAATATCATGATGAAACGTTGCCTGCAGAAGGGGCAAAGACAGCTCACTTCTGTTCAATGTGTGGACCGAAGTTTTGTAGTATGAGAATTTCGCATGATATTCGTGAGTATGCAAAAGAAAATGATTTAGAAACGACAGAAGCAATTGAAAAAGGAATGAAAGAGAAAGCAGAAGAATTTAAAGAAGCTGGTAGTCATTTATATCAATAATATGTTACACCTCTTTACTTGATTGATCACACTGTAGTACCTAACTTTATTATAGAAGAAGCCCCATTTGCTAAGACGGCAGCAAATGGGGCTTCTGTTGTTTATAAGGCAAAGAAGAGATGTACCCAGTAGAATAAGAGGAATAGTGTGACGACTGTTGTGAGCGGGATAACGATAAGGGATACACTTAAATAGTCTTTCCATTTTACTTTAATTTTGTTTTGTTTCAGAATATACATCCAAATGAGTGAGGCTAGTGTACCAATTGGTAGTAATAGTGAACCGATGTCACTACCAATGATGTTTGCAAGATAGATTGTTTTTAATGTGACTGGATCTAGTCCCATTTCTGTTAATGTGATTGTACCAATCATAAGGGCAGGATGGTTATTGAAGACGTTAGAGAGGATGGATACAAGTCCGCCCATTGCAAAGCTAGCATAGAGTAGATGCTGATTCACAATTGGCTCGAGCCATTGTACAAGTGCAGCTGTTAATCCTGCGTTGTGGAGTCCGTAAATAATGACGTACATAGAGAAGGCGAAAATTAAAATGTGCCACGGTGTCTTTTTCAAAATGTCGACAGGATTTGTTCGTAAGTAGTACCATCTCCAAATGAGAAGAACGAGTGAACCAAGTACTGCAACGATTTCAATTGGGATGGATAAGAAGGATGCAACGAATAGAAGACAGCGCATCAGGAAGACGAAACCTAATACTTTTAACATGAATCTTGTCCGTTTTTGTTTCGTATCAACAGAATTATTTCCTTTTAGTGGATGGAAGTTTTTCGTGAAGAAAATTTCTTCAATATCATATGAAGAAACAGGTAATTTTTTCGGAAGTTTTTTCTTCAAAACTGTATACATGAGCCATGACATAAATAATAAGCCTAATGTTGCAGGTACAAACATCATAGCAGTATGCATATAAAGAGTCATATTAACGATATTTAATGCAATTAAGTTTACGATATTACTTACACCAATTGGTGCACTAGATGCGGTAGCGATTAAAGCTCCGCTTAATAAATAAGGAATTTGTTGATGTGGTTTTAATTGAAGGTTTTTTAGAAGAAGAATTAAAATGGGAGTTGTAATTAAAATACTACCGTCGTTATTAAATAAAAGAGTCATAAGAAAACACAATAATTGAATATACCAGTATAGACGGCGTCCAGAACCTTTCGCTAGATTTGCCAGTTTCGCTGCCGACCAATGGAAGAAGCCGAAGCTTTCTAATATAACTGCCATAACAATAGTGGCTAATATTGTTATGGAGGCTCCTCCTATTTTACTAACAATATCTATGACGTCTGGTTTTGACACAAGTCCAGTAATTAGGATAATGCCAGCACCGATTGCTGCTGGCCATGCCTCATTTAAGCCGTGGGGTCGCCAAAAGATAACGATCATCGTTAAGAAAAATACAATAATAGTAATCCATATTTCAATGCTCATATTTTGCCTACCTTTCTATTTTCCCTTGAACAGATGTAGCTTGTCTCAAGTTTATATTGGTAGTATATTCAGCAAAAATAAGAAGAACTAGACGTATAACGAGATGAAGCGAATATGTGTTTTTCATGCTAAAGGACAAGTGTCACGAATAGTGAAATAACTATTATGAGAGGAGTCTATAAATTATTGGGGCAGTAAGATAGTAAATGAAATTTATATGGGCGATTATGGAGATATATCAGCGCAACTTAAAATATATCAGCGATTTTTAAAATATATCGACTTATCGACAAAACATGAAAAAAGGAGCCCATGCCAAAATGCCTTTTGGAATAGACCCCAATGCTATATTATTTTTCCTTCAAAAAAGTACGATCCTTCAAGAATAAATTCCAGAAGAAAATAAATCCTGGTAATAAAATTGCAATCCCAATTGCGTATAGAATGAGCAGTGCATAGAACGTTTCTTTCGTTGTAAAGCTTGTAAATACAGTTACGTCAGGATAAATAATATAAGGTAAATGCGCGACGCCGTAAGCGTAGCTTGCAAATGCATATTGAGCGACGACAGCTAAAACGGCAATGCGAGGGTATCCTAGTGTATTGTATTTTTTGTTTGTCCACCAAAGGGATGAGTATCCGATAACGAATAAAACAATAGAAACTGTAAACCACGGGAATTGCTTTATTAATCCTTGCATAAGCCAATGTGTTTCTGGATCCATTACAACGAGAGCGATGATCGCTGTAACGAGTGTTGCAGGACCAAGGATGATGGCATTTCTTCTATAAATTCTATACGTATCTTCTGAACTTTGTTCTCTCGCAAAATCAGCGAGAAAGAGAGAGGAGAGAAACAGTTCAGACGTTAGTCCGAAGAGCATATAACAATAGATAACCGGGCTAGAAAGAAGTTTTCCATACAAGAGTACTTCTTTTCCTTCAGACATTGTAATATAGGCCCCCTCTGTAACGGGTAAAACGGTAATTAATAGTGCTGGAATTAAGAGACCAGTAATGCCTGAAATAACCCGAAGAAGGTACTGATATTTTGGTAAGGAGTAAGCAAATACCATAAACGTACTACGTACTGCAACGAGCACTAAAATTAACATAACTGGTACGAACATTACTGTCGCAAGAGTAAAGGCCGCTTTCGGAAAGAAGCCGAGAAATGCGACAACGACGAAAACAAGAAACGTATTTGTTACTTCCCAAGTGGGTGATAAGTACCGATTCGCAAGTTTGGCAGCGAGAGTTGGATGTTTGGCGTATACCATGCCCCAAAAACCAGCTCCAAAATCGATGGACCCTAATATACTGTATACGAAAATAAGGGCCCATAAGATGATGATTGCAATACTTTCCTCATGCATGAGAATCGCCTCCTTGGTGTTGTAAATCATTCTTTAATGGATGTCTTCTAAAGAATGTCCGTAGAACAATGACTGTTAAAATAGCGAGTCCAATATATAAAATGATGAACAAAACAAATAAAGGACCGACGAAATCGGCGCGTGTAGATGCATCGACGGTACGTTGCATACCATAAATTGTCCATGGTTGACGACCGCTACAACTGAAAATCCATCCGAATTCAATACCGAGCATCATAATTGGTCCGCATGCGGCAGCCCCCCAAAGTAGCCACTTCGGTAGTTCTGTTCCCTTTTTTCGGTAAACGAAGTACCAATATAAGAGTGCAATTGCTGCAACTGCAAAGGTAAACGCAGCAGTGCCTACCATTAAGTTGAATAGTGTATGTGTATAAAATGGTGGCCATGTTTCTTGTGGGAATTCATTTAGACCTTTTACGACAGTGCTAGGGTCTAGCCCCACTAGTAGGCTAAGCATGTTAGGAATTTCAAGTGCATAGTTTAGCTCAAGTGTATTAGGATCCACAACGCCGCCAATGGATAGCGGTGCGTGTGATGTCGTTTCAAATAAAGCTTCAGCAGATGCAAGTTTTTCAGGTGAGTGTTTATGTAAGGCAATCGCTGATTCATGTCCTGAAAGCCACATCGTAGCGCCTGTAATAAATGTAACGACAAGCCCTAATAGTAGCCCTTTTTTATGATAAGCAATTTCACGTGTACTTAAATTTTTCTTCAATAATTTAAATCCAGCGATAGAAGCAATGACAGCCGCACCAGTTGCATAAGCTGTAATAACGACATGGAATGCACTTGTGCCAAAGCTTGGATTGAAGAAAGCTTTCCACGGATCAACGTTAAAAACAGATCCATCTGGATTCATTGAAAATCCTGCTGGTGTATTCATCCATGTATTTGCTGATGTAATAAGTACGGCGGATGCAGTGGCACCAAGCATGACGAAAAATAGCGAGATTAATCTCATAAATGGAGGAAGTTTATCGGCTGCATATACGTAAATCGACATGAATAAAGCCTCCAAAAAGAAGGCGAAAATCTCAATTTGGAAGGGAACAGAGATAACTTGCCCAACAATTTTGGCGAAACCAGGCCAAAGAAGTGAGATTTGCACACCAACAATTGTTCCAGTTGGAATTGCTACACCAAGAAGAATAGCAAACGCCTTTGTCCATCTTTTCGCCATAATGGCATAGTCGGAGTCTTTCTTCCAGTGATAGAGTATTTCGCTTATAAAAATCATCAATGAAAGACCGACACCAAGTGTTGCAAAGATAATGTGGAATGCTAATGAAGAACCAAAAAATGCTCTTGCTAATGTTACCGTATCCATATGTAAACTCCTCTTCTTTTTTGCCATTATTTTCTGATTGAATTGGAAGATTTATTCAAAAAAACTACCAAAAATATATATGTATTTAAAAAGTGAATATGATAATATAATGTTGTAGTATTTTGAATAGAAAGAAATAAATGGTTGGTCATGTTTTGTTTGTTTTTTGCTCAGGAATCTTTTATAATCTTTTATGCGAACATAAGTTCTGTTTTCGGAATCAAGAAGTTTATGTGAAATGGAGAGGGTGTTTTATGTATCCTGAAGTCATTAAAAAGATGGCATTTTCAAAAGAGCATAGAGATTTATTATTGAAGCTATATAATAAAGAAATTACACGTCGTGAATATGATCGACTTGTACAATCGCTATATAAACCTTCTAAAGAGGTTTGCGGGGGATAGAAATGCGGGAGACAATCTAATAGATTGTCTTTTTTAAATTTATGTATGTTCTGATAAAATTAAGGTTAGCCTTACTAGGGAGGTGAAAAGATTGCGGAAACGTTTATATATAGGGATTGGAGTTATCTTCTTAATCGCTTTAGGTGGAATTGTATTTTGGTCAGCTTTACAAGGAAACCGTACAGAAAATTTTATTTTAAGACATATGGTGAATGACAATGGAACACTTGCCACGTATCGTTTAGTAGATACTAAGGCAGGTACGGGTGAAGCTAAGGGACGTGAAGCTTTATCAGAATCGGCGGGATTATGGTTACAGTATACACTTGATAAAGATGATCAGGCGTTATTTGATGAGCAAGTAAAGGTTATTCAAGATAATTTCATATATAAGAATCATATCGTTTTATGGAAACTCTCTGAAAAGGGAGAGAGGCAGTCAGCTACAAATGCACTTATAGATGATCTTCGTATTATAGAACAATTATATCGTGCTTATGAAATGTATAAGGAAGAGCGTTATAAAAACCTTGCCGATCAATTAAGTGATGCTGTACTTCGTTATAATAAAAAAGATAATTATTATGTTGATTATTATGATGCAGATGCAGGAAAACAAAATAATTTTGTAACAACATCATACATAAATCCGCGTGCATTTTCCTATATGAAGAAGTACGGAAAAGTTTCTGCTCAGCAATATCAGGAAGTCGTTCAATTTTTAGCAGATTATCCAAGGCATGGCTGGGCATTCCCAAAAGAGTATAAAGAAGATGGTACATTTACGTACGATAAAGAAGTGAATCTTATTGACCAATCATACGTTGCATATCATCGAAGTTTAGGTGGTCTTTCATCAGCTGCTTATTTGGAATTTATAAAGAAGAAGTTTCAGGAGGATGGAAAGCTATACGGTCGTTACAATTTAGAAACGGGAAAACAAACTGTGAATTATGAATCGCCGGCCGCGTACGGACTAACGATTTTGTACGTACTACAAACAGGTGATACAAAGTTTGCGAAGGAATTGTATGATCATATGGCCACATTCCGAAATGACAACGTATTTAGTAGATATTACGGTGGATATGTAACAGGTGAAAATAATAATACGCATATTTTTGATAACGTATTGCCGCTTTTAGCTGAAATGGAATTAAAAAAGAGTGAACAATAAAAGGTGCCACCATATGAGGGTGGCACCTTTTATTTGTTCATATAATTTTATGTCCTAATATTAGAGAAGTAGTCAATCACGAATTCACGGAATTGCCGAGCTGTTTTTGATAAGTAGCGTTTTTTTGACCAACTTAATCCGATGGTTCGCTGACAAGTGGGTTCAATAATACGCAACTTGCTTGATGCTAAAGTAGAGTTTTTTAATAAAGTTAAACTTGGAACAAAAGCGATGCCGAGACCTTGCTTAATGAGGTCGCTAATCACGGTCGGTTCATCGACTTCAAAAGCAATATGTGGAGTGAAACCAGCTTCTTTACAAAATTCATCCGTTAAGTGCCGAAATCCATAGCCAGTGTTCATACTAATGAACGGTTCGTCTTTTACTTCATACAGGTGGATATTTTCTCGGCCTGATAAACGATGGCCTGAAGGGACGACTAAGAAAATTTCTTCTGTAATAAGTGGTTCCCAAACAATTTCTTCTCCTTCAATTGGCACAGAGGAGATACAAAAGTCAATTTCTATATTATCTAGTTGTCGTTTCATAGAAGGAGTGGATGCCAGAAATTGTTGGAACCGAACGTTAGGATGTTCTAGTAAAAAAGAGCCAAGTAGTTCTGGCAATATTCTCGGAATAGAAACGGCTAGTGTAATAGAGCTTTGTTGTAATTCGGCTAAATCTTTAATTTCTCGTTCCCCTTCACTTAATTCATGAAAAATACGCTCTACTCGTTTTAAAAATACTTTTCCGAAAGAATTTAAAGTAATCTGTCGGCCTTGGCGATCAAATAAAGGGACGCCTAAATCCTTTTCGAGTCTAGCGATTGTTTTGCTGAGTGAAGGTTGCGCGATATGCAATTCTTCAGCTGCCTTTGTCATATGTTCTAGTCGTGCAACTGTCTGAAAGTATTTTAACTGGAGCAGTTCCATTTCGAATCTCCTTTCTATAGACCAAAAGGAATGAATTGATAATTAAAGATGTATTATACAGTATGGAAAGTGACGTGTATAGTAAATCTGTTAAACCATTCTAATGGTGTTAAATTCGGAGAAGGAGTATGTTTCATGAAGGGAATTCAACTTATATTTAAAGATTGGAAAGCGATGTGGCACCATAAACATGGACGTATCGCTTTAATTTTTTTATTAATCGTTCCGTTAATTTATTCAGGATTCTTTTTAGCTGGATATTGGGATCCGTACGGAAGATTAGATAAATTACCTGTTGCAGTTGTGAACTTAGATAAGGGTGCTATGATGGATGAAAAAACAATTCATGCAGGAGACGATTTTGTTAAAAATTTAAAAGAGAATAAGGAACTAGCTTTTCATTTCGTATCAGAAAAAAATGCAGATGAAGGGTTAAAAGAAGATAAATATTATATGGTTGTTACGATTCCAGAGAATTTCTCTAAAAAGGTAAGTACACTTATGGATGAGAAACCAGAGCCGGCAAAGTTGCAGTACAAAGTAAATCCAGGTAAAAACTTTGTAGCAGCTCAAATTGGAACGACAGCTGTTGAAAATATGAAAACAAAAATCTCGAATAGTATTACGAAATCTTATACAGAAGGTGTGTTTTCAAAGTTTCAAGACTTAGCACAAGGGTTGAGTGATGCAAGTAATGGTGCTGGGAAGTTACATGAAGGAACGACAGATGCAAGAAATGGGGCAAATCAGCTTGCAGATGGTATTCATCGTTTAAGTGACGGGACATCAAAAGTGAAAGAGGGAAGTGAAAAACTTGCTTCTAGCAAATCAGCCTTAACTGACGGAGCGAATGAGCTAAGTCAAGGAGCAACTTCACTTCATAGCGGTATGGAGTTATTAGCACAAGGTGAAAAAACGTTACAATCTGGGGTTAGTGAATTAAGTGCTGGTACAAATGAATGGATGAGCGGAAGTGAGAAGCTTGCTGAAGGCCAAGTAAAAGCGGATGGTGCAGCTAATAGTATAAAACAACAATTAGAAGAGTACGTGAAAAATCATCCAGAAGTGCAGCAAGATCCCGCTTTTCAAAAACTTGTTGCTACATCTAACGGACTAGCTAAAGCAACAAGTACTTTAAATAATAGCCAACAACAATTGACACAAGGTGCGAAGAAGCTTACTGACGGTCAACATAAGATTGAAGAAGGCATGAATACATTCGGAGTTAAGTTAAATGAAGCTACTGCTGGAACGCAAAAGATAGCAGATGGTGCATCGAATTTGGCTGATGGATTTACGAAGTGGGGAAATGGATTTACATCATTGCAAGAAGGTGTAAACCAGCTTGCGAGTGGTGGAACGGAGCTGAATAACGGTGCTAGTAAATTAACAAATGGACTTGTTAAACTGGATGATGGTGCGAAAGAACTTTCTGCGAAATTGGGAGAGGGTGCAGAGAAGATAGCGAATGTTCGTAATGATGATGCACGTAATACGATGTTCTCAGAGCCAGTTCAGTTAGTGAAGTCAACAGTTTCTGACGTTCCTAACTACGGTTCAGGCATTGCACCATATTTCCTATCGCTTGCATTTTATGTTGGCGGAATTATGGCATCGAATATTTTACCGCTTGGCCGCAGACAAAATATGAAGGTAAGCGGAACGGTACATTTTATTAATAAACTAGGATTGGTATATTTAATTGGACTTATTCAAGCGCTACTCGTAGATGTAGTTGTGCTAGGTGTTATGAAATTAGAAGTCGCAAGTGTGCCACTCTTTGTTTTATCAAGTATTGTTATTTCCTTTACGTTCATGACATTTATTCTTATGCTAGTAACAGTATTTGGTCTTGTTGGAAAGTTCTTAGCGGTAACCCTTCTTGTCCTGCAATTAGCGACGAGCGGAGGTACTTTCCCAGGAGAATTAAATATAGCTGTTCTTAGCAAAATTGGACAATTTCTCCCAATGTCTCATTCTCTTAGAGGATTACAAGATGTTATCTCTTTAGGAGATTGGACACAATTACAAATGCAAATTTTAATATTGTTATGTTACCTCGTTATTGCCGGTGGAATTGCTTGGATCACGAGTCATATACAGCATAGAGAAACGAATGCAGAACAAGTTTCTTAAAATGAAATAAGCTATCCGATTTTTTCGGATAGCTTATTTTTTATTTACGTTCCATTACTGCAAAGTAATTATTTTCATTATCAGCAAAGTTGAATGCTCTACCAGTAGGTAAATCTACAACCTGTCCAACTGTGACATTTTTCTCAGAAAGATCTTTATATAGACGGTCTAAGTCATTTGAGAAGAACATAAGTGAAGGTGTATTTAGGTTTAGTTCAGGTTGCAACTTCGCGATTAACGCTTTATCGTGAAGGACGATGCTTGTTCCTGCTTCTTTCGCCGGTGCAATTTCAATCCAGCGGAATCCGTTTCCGTTATTTTCTTCCCCAATGATTTGGAACCCTACTTTTTCTGTCCAAAATTGTACTGTTTCGTCTTGGTTATTTACATATAGCATAATTTGTCCAACTTGATTAATCATAGGTGTCTCTCGCTTTCTTTTTATATGCGTATCATTATATCAAATATATGGCTTGAATAGTTTTTTATGATTTTTTCGGAATACAACCTTCGTCCATTTCATCTTTGTTGTAGGAGAAGGACCTGTAATCCAAGTATGAAATGGTATTGTGCTACAAATGACCATTGTTGAAATAGAGATAATAGCCGTTAACACAAATAGTAATAGGCTATATAATATAGTATTTTCTTGCAGTGTGAATAAAGAAAGAAACTTTGTGCATAGTTGCAAGAAGAATAAGTGAGCTAAATAAGCACCATACGTGTAATTTCCAATGAAACGTAACGTTTTATATAAGAAACCACGACGCTGTACTATCATAATAGATAACACATACAGTATGATAATTTCGCATACGATATATAAAAACATAGATGGTTTTAAATAGGTAGAAACAGTTAAATGAATAGAGTTTGCTCCGTAAAAACTAAACAACTCATAATTGATGAATAAAAATAAGATGAAAAATAATATTGTTATAAGCGGGATATGTTTCATGACGAATAGCCGCCAAGTTTTTAGTGCTACAGCGGCAATGCCGCCCATAACGAAATAGAATGAGTAGAATAGAAATGATCGATCTGTATAATGTAAAATTGTTGAACTTGTTAATTTTTCTCCATTAAAAATATAGTGAGAAGAGAACCACATTAATAGAAAATATAGGCAAGCGAAAAAGGTCATATATTTATATATGTCTTTTTTATTTTCTGTTCGTTTTTGAAACCAATAAAAAAGTGTGCATAGTAAAGGGAACAATAAGTGAATTTGGAACATCATAATAACGTACCAAAGATGGGGCGCGGCTGTTCCGAGTAATAAACTTTTTATTCCGCCTTGTAATGTAATAAGATCGTTTGTTGTTAATAAGTAAAGAATAGACCAAAAGAAATAAGGAATGAGTAAGTGTGTCGCTTTTTCAGAAATATATTCTTTATATACTAATTGCTTCGTATAGTGACGAATTAAGTGAAATCCAACGATAAATATGAATGCTGGTGCTGAGAATTTTGCAAGATTAAATAGCATACCCATAATGAGGGATTGCTCAAGTAAGACATTTCCTTGATTCATTGTATATAATAACGAACTTTGCAAAACGACAGCGAGAAATGCAATGCTTTGCAAAACTTTAAATTCAGGTGCGCTTTGTGTCATCGTGTTCATCTCCTTTTCCATACATGATTATAGTACGGAGAATGGATAATGGATGTGGAATATTTGTGAAGATTGTAACAAATTTGTGGCGAGAGGAAATATCAACTTATCAACAAATAAAGAAAGAGGATGCTCTAAACGAGCATCCTCTTTCTATTAAGCAAATTTGTTTTTGATCCAATTCTTACCTTCTACAAGGCGAGCTGTCATTACCGCACAAGCGTTATCTGCTGTTACGTTTAACATCGTTGCAGGTGGATCAATGATTGTACTAATTGCCGCGATAATTGGCAGTGCTTCTGGCGGGAAACCGTATAGAGATACGATTAACATTTCACCGATCATACCGCCGCCGGGAATAGCACCCATTACTGTTCCTACTAATAGAGAAACAACAAGCGCGATTGCTAATGTTTTCGGTCCTTCGAATTCCATGTTGAAAATACCGAATAAGAAAGCAATTTTTAATACGCCACCTAAAACAGATCCGTCTTTATGAAGTGTAGAACCAAGAAGGACAACTGTTTCACGAACGTCTGAAGAAATACCCATTTTCTTCGTTGCTTCTAAATTCGCTGGAATACTTGCGGCACTACTACAAGTTGCAAGTGATGTAACTGTAGGAGAGACCATGTTCTTCCAAAATACTTGTACACCTTGTTTGCGACCTGCAAGGTATGCATAGAACGTGAAGAATACAAAGAAGTAGATAAGAGAAGCTGGATAGTATACCATTGCTGCTCGGAAGTAAGTTCCAAGAAGTTGTGGTCCGAATTCGCCAACTAATGCTGCGAAGTAAGCAGCAAGTCCGATTGGAGCGTAGTACATAATGAAGGATACAACCTTCATTGAAATCTCTGCACCAGCCTGTAGGAATGTAGCGAATGGTTTTCCTTTTTCGCCAACTGCTGAAGTTGCAATCCCCATTAAGATAGAGAAGAAAATAAGAGCTAACATATTTTCACGAGATAGTAACTTCGAGAAGTCAGATACTGTTAAAATGCCGACGATTTGATCTGCAACACTAACAGCTTTGCCGGCTTTGTCAGGTTGTGTTAGTTCTAGTACAACACCTTGTGCTGGCGGGAATACTTTCACGACAATAATCATAAAAATAGCAGCTAAAATACTTGTAAATAAGAAAGTCCCAGCCATACTAGACATAATTTTACCGAAACGTTTTAATCCATCCATATTAGCAATAGACGATGCGATGCTAAAGAACACTAGAGGTACAACAATCGTAAACATTAAGTTTAAGAAAATGTCACCAAGCGGCTTTAAAGCAACTGCATCGGCACCCATGAAATAACCAATGAAACCACCAATTAGGATAGAAGATAATAAAATAAGTGGAAAGCGATATGCCTTCATAAATATATCCTCCTATCAATTAAAAAAATCATACTGAATCATTATAGCGAGTTAGAGTCCTCTTTACTAGGAGAATACGGATAAATGGAATAGCGTGAAAACCAAGAAATTTTTGTTTTTAAGCTCGGCATACAGCAGGAAATCTAGACATATATATTTGTAACCTAGTGGTGGCAAGGGATGCACCATAACTTAGGTTTAGAAAAAGGGGGAGGGAAGCGGAATGAATATTTTGCTTTGCTGTGCAGCGGGAATGTCTTCCAGTTTGATTGTTACAAAGATGGAGAAAGCAGCAGAGGCAAGAGGGATAGAAGTGAAAATCTGGGCAGTATCAGGTTCTGAAGTGAATAGTCATATTGATAAAGCTGATGTCCTTTTACTTGGACCGCAAGTCCGTTATTTATTACCGAAAATGAAAGAATTATGTAAGGATAAAGGGATACCTGTTGATGTCATTCAATCCGTTCATTACGGACTTTGTAATGGAGAAGCTATCTTGCAAGCAGCTTTGTCAATGAAACCATGAGGAGAGTGGGATAGATGATACGGTTTTTAGAGAAGTACGTGATGCCGGTAGCAGGGAAGGTTGCAGAGCAGAGACATTTGCAAGCAATTCGAGATGGAATTATTTTAACGATGCCTTTCTTAATTATTGGATCGTTTTTCCTTATTATTAGTGCACTGCCGATACCCGGATATAACGAGTTTATGGCAGGTTTGTTTGGTGAGAATTGGCAGAGAGCTTTAGGGTATCCAGTTAGTGCAACTTTTAATATAATGGCTTTAATAGCTGTTTTTGGAATCGCTTACAGGCTTGGAGAGTATTATAAAGTGGATGCTTTAGCATCCGGGGCATTGTCGCTTGTAACGTTTTTACTTGCGACTCCATTCCAAGTTGCATATATTATACCAAGTACAAAAGAAAGTGTACTTGTAGAAGGTGCTATCCCAGCTGCATTAATGGGAAGCCAAGGGTTATTTGTAGCAATGATTATTGCACTTATATCTACTGAACTTTATCGATTTATTGTACAAAAAAAGATAATTATAAAGATGCCAGAGACAGTTCCACCAGCTGTCACGCGTTCATTTGCGGCACTTGTTCCAGGATTTATTGTTGTAACAGTTATTTGGATTTTACGCTTAATTATAGAAAATACTTCTTTTGGCAGTATCCATAATATTGTAGGACAAATTTTACAGGAACCACTTAGTGTACTTGGTGCTAGTCTTTGGGGCGCAATAATAGCAGTTATTCTCGTTCATGTTCTTTGGTCGTGTGGAATTCATGGTGCTACTATTGTTGGTGGTGTAATGAGCCCCGTTTGGTTGTCGTTAATGGATCAAAACCGAGTTGCTTTTCAAGCTGGGCAAGATGTACCAAATACGATTACGGCACAGTTTTTTGACTTATGGATTTATATGGGCGGTTCTGGTGCAACGCTTGCTCTAGTTGTTGGAATGTTACTATTTGCACGAAGTCAACAATTAAAAAGTTTAGGGAGATTGTCAATTGCACCTGGTATATTTAATATTAATGAGATGGTAACTTTTGGTATGCCGATTGTAATGAACCCACTTTTACTAATTCCATTCATATTAGTTCCAGTTGTGTTAACAATTGTTTCTTACTTTGCAATGGAATGGGGATGGGTCGCACGTCCGAGTGGGGCCGCTGTACCTTGGACGACACCTATTCTTTTTAGTGGATATTTAGGATCGGGCGGGAAAATTTCAGGTGTTATTTTACAACTTGTTAACTTTGCGCTAGCATTCTTCATTTATTTACCGTTCTTAAAAATATGGGATAAACAAAAACTGGCGGAAGAAAAGGGGGAGTAAAGAACTACAATGGATACGATAGAGACGAAAGCTTTTCATTTAATCTTGCATGGGGGAAACGCGAGAAGTTGTTCAATGGAAGCAATTGATTGTGCGAAGCGTGGGGAGTTTACAGAAGCTGAAGCTAAATTACAAGAAGCACTAGAGGAATTAAAAGAGGCGCACCGTGTACAAACGGAGCTTATCCAGAAAGAAGCTGGTGGCGAAAAGACCGAGGTTACTCTTTTAATGGTACACGCGCAAGATCATTTAATGAATGCAATTACGGTGAAAGAATTAGCGAGTGAGTTTGTAGAGTTATATAGGAAGATGTCGGTGGATGAATGAACCTTGCTTATGCAAGGTTTTTTTATCCCGCATTAACGGGCAGTAAAACTCCCACCTCAAAATGTGGATGGAGCAAGGAAGTTAGGAGGGAGCTTAACTGTCCGTAAAGGCCCGATTGGTTCAACTAATAATTAGTGGGAGATGAACAACCCCCCCACTAATTAAAGTTTCACTTTATGTATGTGTCTGTACCATCAGTGGAATGTTCGTTCCACTGATGGTATTTACACTCCTCCTTTTTACAAATGAATAAGAGCGGTATTTAATCAATATTTACAATTTCTCCTATACCACGAATTAATTTTTTTATATGCATCCGCTCCGGTTTTAATATATTTACGATATAATCAATCGCTATTTGCGGTTCAACGGTCGTACCGCAAGTATAACAGTCGATAGCTGCAAAGTTTTTTTCTGGATAAGTGTGAATAGAAAGGTGGCTTTCTGATAGTAAAACTAAAATAGTAACACCATGCGGATCAAATTCTTTTGTACTTACGTTTAAAATGTGGGCACCAGATTGATCAGCAGCGTTAACTAAATGATGTTCTAAAAAGTACATATCATCTAGTAGGGAAAAATCCACCCCCCATAAATCTACTATTATATGCTTGCCAAAAGTAGAATATTCCATAAGGTAGTACTCCTTCCTGTGATATCGTCAAAACTCCATTTCCTTTTTGTAACATTGGTGTAGGATAAGGTTTGATTCTGAGTTTAGAAGAGCGAAATTACGTTGTTCTAGATGTTCTTCTTTAAATTGAAATAAAGGAAAAAGAAGAGAAGGCAATGTTCGAGGAGTTGGTACTACATATAATTGTTCAATTTGATCGAGTACATGTGCAGAATTAGTAGCAATATGAAATCCCCAGTCAGTTCCGAAAGAAGGAACGATTGTATGATAACTTTTCACAGTTAATCCAGCATGTTCAATTGTGTTACCGATACTCCAATATACTAAAGGTGCATCAGCAGGTGAATTAGATTGGCAGACGAATGCGCCATCTTCTGTTAAGAATGTAGCTATACGAGCAAAAAGTTCGCTTGTATATAAAGTACTTAACAACTCTGTCGCTGGGTCTGGAAAATCAATAATGATTACATCGTATAAAGAGGAAGGAGAGCTTAAAAATTCTTTTGCATCACATACGTGTGTATTTACACGATTATCAAAAAATGCACTTTTGTTTAAAGAAACTAATTCAGGAACATTACGAGCCATATCAATCATCAATCCATCTAAGTCAACAAGGTCTACATGTAGTACAGTTTCATATTTTAAAACTTCTCGCAGGGCAAGACCATCGCCACCGCCTAATATGAGAACACGTTTTGGATCAATTACTTTTGACATAATTGGATGTACAAGTGCTTCATGGTAAATTTGCTCATCGACGGAGCTGAATTGTAGTTGCTTGTCCAAGTATAAGCGAACATCGTTTACTTGGACTAAATTAATATTTTGATAATCACTCTTTTCTTTAAATAAATTTGTATGTTCACCAGCTTGTATTTCCTTTAGAGAAATTTCATCCCATACATCTAAGTTGTGTGAACTTGTTTCTATTATGGGTTCCAACTGTTCTTGTTTATTTTGTTTTTCCTGTTTACCATGTTTGTCTTGCTTATTTTCTGTTTCCTGCTGTTCTAGTTTAAATTTGTCAGAGTCTAATTCAGAGCGCTTGTCTTTTTTATAGCTTGTTATTCTATAAATCTTTATTTTGCTTTGTTTTCTATGTTTTGGCATAGGAATCCCCTTTCGAATTTTGTTATTTTATTCTATTCTATGTAATTTAGTAGAGTTTGCTTGGACAATAGAATAGATAGAAGACTGAGCCCAAGAAAATGTTGTTTTTTACTAGATTCCTACGATAAAAAAGTTTTTTTAGTGTTTTTTCATATTAAACACAACTAGACAACTAAACACTAATCTATTTTCATACAGTTATGTGTTAAAAGCGTGTTGTTTTATAACACACTGTGTGTTTTTTGAACGACACACTAATTGAAAGCGCTAACACACAAAGGAAACAGTCGAAAAAGCACTGATTTTAGTGCTTTTAAAAAGTTGGCACGCTAATTGCATTAATAAATAGCGTAAAGAAAAATAAATAAAACATAAATTTTTTATACTACACAAGGGGGATTTTCAAATGAATATTTTATTATGTTGCTCAGCAGGGATGTCTACAAGTTTACTAGTTACAAAAATGGAAGCGGCTGCAAAAGCTCGCGGTCTAGAAGGAAAGATTTGGGCTGTATCTGGGGACGCAGTAAAAACAAATATCGATCAAGCAGATGTATTATTATTAGGACCACAAGTTCGTTACATGCTTTCTTCAATGAAAACGCTTGCTGATGAGAAAAACGTTGGAATCGACGTTATCAATCCAATGCACTACGGCATGATGAATGGAGAAGCAGTTTTAGATCACGCATTAACACTTAAAAAATAATTAGGGGGGAAGCGAAATGCAAAAGTTTATTGCATTTATGGAGAAGTACATGGTTCCGATTGCTGGTAAAATCGGGTCGCAACGTCACTTAGCTGCGATCCGTGACGGATTTATTGCAGTTATGCCACTTATTTTAGTGGGTTCTATGGCAGTACTAGTTAATGGTTTACCAATTCCAGCATTCCAAGATTTTATGAAAGATTTATTCGGTGAAACTTGGACACAAATTGGTGGTGGCATGTGGACAGGATCCTTTGGGGTATTAGCTCTGATGGTTGCGGTTACCACAAGTTATAACTTAGCAAAATCTTACGGTGTTGATGGATTGTCAGCTGGTATTATTTCATTTGGTGCTTTAGTTATTCTTACACCAACAACACCAAAAGAGGGTGGTTTAAACTTAGCTTGGACTGGTGCACAAGGTTTATTCGTATCATTAATTGTTGCAATCTTAGTTACAGAGGTATTTAGATTCTTCGTACAAAGAAACATTACAATTAAAATGCCTGACGGTGTACCACCAGCAGTAATGAAATCTTTCGCTGCGTTAGTTCCAGCATTTGTGATTTTAACAGGTGTTGCAAGTATTCAATTAGCAGTAAAACTAGCAGGTACAAGTGTTCATGAGTATATCTTTAATACGTTACAAGTCCCATTACAAGGTTTAGCGGGTACGTTACCAAGTGCAATTGTTATTGCATTATTAGTACATGTACTTTGGTTCTTTGGTTTACATGGTCCAAATATTGTTGGGGGTATTATTGAGCCACTTTACTTACCGGCATTAGAGAAAAATATTAAGTTATTCCAAGATGGTACATCTGCATTTGATGTTCCAAATATTGTTACAAAACCATTCTTTGATACTTTCGTATATCTTGGTGGTTCTGGTGCAACATTAGCATTCTTAGTTGTTGTATTAATTGTAGCGAAAAGTGCACAATTACGCGGTGTATCTCGTTTATCAATTGGTCCAGGTGCGTTCAACATTAATGAACCAGTAATCTTTGGTACACCAATTGTTTTAAATCCAATTTTATTCATCCCATTCGTATTAACACCTGTTGTGTTAGTTATTACATCTTATACAGCAATTTACTTAGGATGGGTACCAAAAACAGTAGCGATGGTTCCATGGAACGTTCCACCAATTATTAGTGGATATCTTGTAACAGGTTTACATCCTTCTGGTGCGATTTTACAATTATTCAACTTTGTTATTGCAATGGCGATTTACTTCCCATTCGTTGTCGCATGCGATCGCTCAGTTATTCGTACTGAAAAAGCAGCACAAGGAAATAACAATTCTGTACCTATGTAACATAATAATTGTTCTCACAGACAACATGATCTGTGAGAACAATTACCTTTATATCATGTTCAAAAAGATGAAACTCATCTACAAGAACACCAAACTATCATTCATAAAATAATAATGTAATAGAAATGTTCAAACTGAAGGGGTATTTAAATCGGTTGAACCTTATAGAGAGGGCGGTAATTATGATGACTACAGCAGAACAAATTCCATTCCAATTGATTTTAAATAGTGGTAACGCACGAAGCTTTGCGATGGAGGCACTTCAATTTGCCAAACAGGGGAAAATGGTAGAAGCAGATGAAGCGATGGTAAAGGCAAAAGAAGCGATTAATGAAGCGCATCATTTCCAAACAGAGCTCATACAATCAGAAGCAAGAGGAGAAAAAACAGAGGTTAGTGTTCTTTTAATTCACGCACAAGATCATTTAATGAATGCGATTACAGTGAAAGAATTAGCAGCAGAGTTTATCGATCTTTATAAAAAGCTTGAAGCGAAAGGGGAATAAAGCATGACTGGAATTAAAATTGCTACAATCGGCGGTGGATCTAGTTATACACCAGAGTTAATTGAAGGATTTATTAAGCGTTATGATGAGCTTCCTGTTCGTGAAATTTGGTTAGTAGATATTGAGGCAGGAAAAGAGAAGTTAGAAATCGTTGGTAACTTAGCGAAACGTATGGTGAAAAAATCAGGTTTACCAATCGAGGTACATTTAACACTTGATCGTCGCGAGGCATTAAAAGATGCTGACTTCGTAACAACACAACTTCGCGTTGGTTTATTAGAAGCACGTGCAAAAGATGAAGCAATCCCATTAAAATATGATGTAATCGGTCAGGAAACGAATGGTCCTGGTGGTTTATTCAAAGCGTTGAGAACGATTCCTGTTATTTTAGATATTTGTAAAGATATGGAGGAGCTCTGTCCGAATGCATGGTTAATTAACTTTGCAAATCCAGCTGGTATGGTAACAGAAGCTGTTCTTCGTTATACAAATATTCAAAGAGTAGTTGGTCTATGTAACGTTCCAATCGGAATTCGTATGGGTCTTGCAAAATTACTTGAAGTAGATGCGAGTCGTGTTCACGTTGATTTCGCAGGTTTAAATCATATGGTATATGGATTAGACGTATATTTAGATGGCGTGAGTGTAATGGACCGTGTGTTAGAGCTTGTGACAGATCCAGAAAAGCAAATTACGATGGAAAATATCGCAGCGCTTAACTGGGAACCAGACTTTATTCGAGGACTTCGTGCAATTCCATGTCCATACCACCGTTACTACTACAAAACACGTGAAATGTTAGAAGAAGAGAAAGAAGCTTCTGTTGAAAAAGGTACACGTGCAGAAGTAGTAAAACAATTAGAAAATGATTTATTTGAGTTATATAAAGACCCGAACTTAGATATTAAACCACCACAATTAGAAAAACGTGGCGGAGCTTATTATAGTGATGCAGCATGTAGCTTAATTACGTCTATTTACAATAATAAAGGTGATATCCAGCCTGTTAATACACGAAACAACGGAACAATTGCAAGCTTACCACATGATTCAGCTGTTGAAGTGAACTGTATTATTACGAAAGAAGGCCCAAAACCAATTGCAGTTGGAGACCTTCCAGTACCAGTTCGCGGTTTAGTACAACAAATTAAATCATTCGAGCGCACAACAATTGAAGCTGCTGTTACAGGGGATTATCATAAGGCGCTGCTTGCTATGACAATTAATCCACTTGTACCATCAGATAAAGTTGCAAAACAAATTTTAGATGAAATGTTGGAAGCACATAAAGAGTATCTTCCGCAGTTCTTCAAAAAGGTAGAGAAGTAAAAGCGGCGCTATTTAGCCCGCTTTTTTTATTCTATTAGGAGGTATTATGATGATTAAGTTAATTGTAAATGCAGATGATTTCGGTCTTACAGAAGGTACAAATTACGGCATTATTGATGGGCATATAAATGGACTTGTAAATTCAACGACGATGATGATGAATATGCCAGGAACAGAGCATGCGGTACGCTTAGCGAAAGAGTACAACCTACTCGGAGTAGGCGTACATCTCGTATTAACGGCAGGAGAACCACTGTTAAAGGATGTACCGTCACTTGTAGGGGAAAACGGATCGTTTCATAAACAAAGTGTTGTAAGGGAAGGGAATATAAATCCAGAAGAAGTTGAGAGAGAATGGACTGCTCAAATTGAGAAGTTTTTATCTTACGGATTAACACCAACTCATTTTGATAGTCATCATCATGTGCATGGTTTACCGATCTTGCACGATGTTCTTGAGAGATTAGCGGCTAAATATAATGTTCCAATTCGTCGTTGTGAGGAAGATAGAGCGGTGCATCCATTTTCTGATGTGTTTTACAGTGACTTTTACGCAGATGGTGTGACGGAAGATTACTTTGTGAAGTTAAAAGAAAGAGTACAAGGTGAACAAACGGTAGAAATTATGGTTCATCCAGCATATATTGATCCAGAGCTTGTGAAGCGTTCTTCTTACGTAATGGATCGTGTGAAGGAATTGCGTATTTTAACAGAGAGTGAGTTACCAGAAGGGGTAGAGCTTGTAAAGTTTTAATAGAAAAAAAGACGGCTATATCATGCCGTCTTTTTTTCTATTTATAAAATGGACAGAATATATCCGCCAAAGGCTCCGAGTATAACGATAACCCAAGGTGGCGTTTTCCAAAAAGCTAGTAAGCAAAAAAGAAGCGAAGCGAAAACGAAATCTGAAGCATTTATAATTGTACTCGTCCAAATAGGATCATAAAAAGCGGCAATTAAAATACCGACAACAGCGGCATTGACTCCAAGTAGTGCGCCTTGTATGAAAGATATTTTTCTCACACTGTTCCAAAATGGTAAAACACCAATAACGAGTAAGAAAGCAGGGAGGAAAATCGCAATTGTTGCGAGTGTTGCCCCAAGCGTCCCGTTTAACACTGCTCCTATATACGAGGCGAATGTAAATAGTGGTCCTGGTACTGCTTGTGTTAATCCGTATCCAGCTAGGAACTGTTCTTTCGTCATCATCCCGTTTTGTACGAACTCACCTTCAAGAAGGGGCAGCACGACGTGTCCTCCTCCAAATACAAGTGCGCCAGAGCGATAGAAACTATCAAATAAAGCGATGTAGTAAGAGAACGGTCTTAATATTGGTAGCAGTAGTAATAGTCCAAAGAATAAGACGAGACAAGAAACTGCTATTTTTTTTGAAATAGGTACTTTTATATTTTGAGATTGGCTAATTGGTTGGTTGCGATATAAAAACCAGCCGATAAAGCCACATATTATAATGAGGATCACTTGCGTCCAGCTACTTGGCCATAATAAGGCGATTGCGGCAGTTACAATCGCAATCGTCGCACGGTTGCGATCTGGAGTTAACTTTTGCGCCATTCCCCATATGGCATGAGCGACAATAGCGACTGCTACAAGTTTGAGTCCATGAATCCAGCCAGCACTTCCAAGATCGAACTGATTAAGGAATGAGGCGAAGAAAACCAAAACAAGGACAGACGGTAAAGTGAATCCAATCCATGAAATAATAGCTCCTAAAAGCCCGCTCCTTAATAATCCAACGCCCATACCGACTTGACTGCTGGCAGGACCAGGAAGGAATTGACATAATGCTACTAAATCTCCATAGCTTCGTTCATCCATCCATTTTCTTTTTTGCACGTATTCGTGGTGGAAATAACCGAGATGAGCGACAGGACCGCCGAATGAAGTAAGTCCTAATTTAAATGAGACGAGAAAAATCTCTAATAATGTGTGAAAGGTGTGTTTGTTTTTTTTCAAAATAACCTCCTATAATGTTTTTCTATGTGCATTATACAAGAAGTGGTAAAGCAAAAGGAATGATTCTAATGTAAAGATTTTGTGAATCTTTTCTTTGTAATTAAAATTGAAAAAGTCATAAATGATTATGTCTAAACCATAAAGTAGTAGAAGTAGTGCTGGGAAATTTATATAAGGAGAATGCCTTATGACAACACATTTCTTTGCCAGGTTAACAGGTAAGAGGGAAGTGCCTCCTGTAAATACAGAAGCTTTTGGGGTAGCAGAGTTTATTTTTAGTGATGATTTAACGAAATTGCATTACAGAGTAATACTAAAAAATATAGAAAAGGTTACATCGTGTCAAATTCATTTAGGGAAGTCTACTCAAATTGGTCCTGTTGTTTTATATTTGTATGGTCCACTGGAGCAAGGGATTAGCTTGAACGAGGGAAGTGTTACTGGTGTAGTGAATGTAGAGGATTTTGAGGGACCTTTACAAGGGAAATCATTTGTACATTTACTTCAAGAAATTATTCAAGCAAATGTATATGTTAATGTCCATACGAAATCACAAAAAAGGGGAGAAATAAGAGGGCGAGTTAGAAAAGTAAAGAAGTAGAGGGAAAGGCTGTCCATATGTTGGAACAGCCTTTTCTTATTATATAAGGTGCTAGTTTTAGCGATTATTGTCGGTAAATCGATATGTTTTGAAAATCGCCGATATAACTCACGTTACGGTCGATATTTTTTAAAAACGGCCTCAATTAATTTTTAACAGGCTGATTTTTAATAAAGAAGTCCATAACGTAAAATACTTCGTCATCGGGTATTTGTATTTCAAATGTATTTTCAATTGGTTGCAATGCTTTTTTCACTTTCATATACATCCAGTATTCATCTTGTCTTCTTTTCTCTTTATCAGGGTGAGGAAGAAGGTTTTCTCCTTTTTGAAGACGGTCAACCATACAGCTCATATGCAGAATAACACCCATTAAGCTATCAGGAGTTAGCTGTAAGGAAATTAATTCTTGAATTGTATTTAATGCGTAACGAATTGTTTTGATAAGTAATGCTCCATCTTTACGCTGCATTTGTTGTTCAAGAATATCCGCCATTTTTGCATATGTTTCTTCATACGTAATTAATTCTTGAATCGGCTGAATCGCTGTGTAGTTTACAATGTCTTGGAAATGATATGTTAAGCACGGCACTTGCACATCGAAATTCGTGACGATACAAATGATGTTACGCTCTTTTTTTATGTTCTCGATCATTTTCGTCAAATCTTTTTCATGGACGATACTAATCGGAATAATTTCAATTAAGTCTTTATCAAATCGTAAATAGTTCTCTAACATTTTTTGAATAGCTAAAGCACTTCCTTCACCAGTTAAACAAGCTGTTAAAATAACAGATTTCATTGGAGAGAGAGGTTTTTTCTTTTCTTCTTGTACGTTTAAGTAAAACGGTGTTAAATTTTTTACTGTTTCATATAGCGCATCTAATGAATAACCGAGCTGGGCTTTTCGAGCTGCTTCTAGTGCGTGTGGTGTGCTCGTCATCGAGAGAACACGTACAGGGATTTTGAACTCCGTTTCTAATATGTCACCGATATAAGCAAGTGACCCCATATCAACGAGTAAGAGAAGCCCATTTACATTTTGTAGTGTTTTCATATACACTTTCACACGTTCTAAGAAATCTTTCGGTGATTCGTGTAACGGCATATCAATACCGGTTACTTCCTCAATGCCGAGAAGTTCGTTTGCAACGTTTGCCATTTCAGTTGCGATGCCATTACCGTGTGCTAATATTAATACTTTTACTTCTGTTTGTGAGGCAGGAATTGGATCAACAACGAAGAACATTGTTAAAAAGCCAGCTTCATCAATAGGCATTGTTATTTGTAATTCTTCCTCCAGTAGTTGAATGCATTGCATAGCTACGGAAAAAGCTTCTTTATATTTCGTACGAATTTGATTTAATTGTGGGTGATGTATTTGTTTTCCGCTTTGTAAACGTTGTAGAGTTGTCTGTACATGTAAACTTAAAGCAAGAAATACTTTTTCATCAAACGTCTTAGATAAATGCTTTTCAGCAAGTTCCGCTATTTTTTCACATACGGAAACGATATTACGATCCACAATTTTAAAAACATTTTCATGGCTTGTTTTTTTGGATATTTGATTAAAATATTGTACGAAAAAGCTTTGAACATCATTTTCTATTAGTAATTCTAATTCTTCCTCTTCAATACCACGTGCTTGAAGTTCTTCGTATTTATAGTCAATATAATCGTAAATAGAAGAGCGTTTTTCATCTTCTGTTTTATGATTACTCCAACCTTCCTCACCTGTAAATACAAATGTTTCATTTGGTATTTGGTATAAGTGACGGCTCTTCCTTTCAATGAACAACCCTTCTTTCATATACCAAGGTAAATCTGTACTTGAAACATAGACAGAATCACGTTTCTTTGTGACCAAATCAGAATAGGCTTTCGCACAGGCAATTTGAACATCTGTTTTTAATTGACCGATGTTATTGGGACAATTGTAAAAGACGAAAGCACGCATTGCATTTGGGCTAACGTGAATGTCTTTTCGCAGCCGAATTGCTTCATTTGTGAAAAATAGCTGTAGTAAAGCAAAGCGCTCTTTATGTGTACGCTCACGAAGTGGTGGCAGCGTAACAGTCATCGGTATACGTCTTGTAAATGTTTTTAATAAAAATGAATTTGGTTCTTCTGTTGTTGCAGTAATGATTAATACTTGTGCTTTACGTTCGTTCTCTGTTTCTCCAAGGCGGCGGTATACTCCGCGGTCAATAAAGGTGAAAAGCATTTCTTGTCCCTCTGGAGGCAGGCGATGTACTTCATCTAAGAAAAGAATTCCTTCATGTGCTTTTTCAATTAACCCTTTTTGATCACTTGCTCCTGTATAAGCTCCTTTTTTAATCCCAAATAATTGCCCGAGTAGTAACTGGGGATTATTTGCATAATCAGCACAGTTAAAGACGATAAATGGTGCATCTTTGGGAAGCTGTTCAACTTCAATTGCATATTCGTGCATTAAAGAAGCAAACATAGACTTTCCGACCCCTGTTTCTCCCAGTAGTAAAGTATGCATACCGTTTGGAGGATAGAGAATAGAAGCTTTCGCTTTTTCAATTGCAATTTTAAGGCTCGTATTTTCAATTGCAAATGTATCTAATGAAGTTATGTCTTTTGAATGCGTTTCCAACGAAGTGTTCGTTTCTATGTAAAAACGAACAGGTCGCGTATTTGTTTTTAATAAACGTTTATCTTTTACAAGTTTGTTTAAATCGCTACTTACATTGGCGCGATCTAGTTGCAGAAATGTAGCGAGTTCTGATGCGGTTACACCTTCTGTATAATTGCCTTTTTGTATTGCGTTAAAAATGAGATCTATTCGTTTCATTTCTATTCACCTCGAAACTTCATCACTATTTAAAATTTTACACAAAAATGGGAAGGGTGGGAAGAGAAAAATAAAACAGCTTTAGCACATAGGCACTAAAGCTGTTACAATCTTGTGTCTTTCCAAAAATTCACCTTGAGATGAGAAGAAGGATTATAGGGAAGAAGTTTGTATCCTTGTGACTGTAAATAATCAATTACTTTTGGCAGTATTTGTACGGTTACACTCGAATCATGCATTAAAATGACTTCGACTTGTTCATCACTTTGATTACGTACTCTTTCGAGTATGGCAGAAGGATTGTCATAGCTTTTCCAATCGTATGTATCGATCGTCCAATCCCACATTTTATACTGGGCCGATACAAGTGCGTCACGGTAATTCTTTTTTAAGTAAGGCATACTACCATATGGAACGCGAACGAGATGTGTATTTAATTTCGTAACTTGCTGGACAATGCTTTGTGTTTGCTCCATTTCTGCAATTAAAGTGGAGGGGTCACCAGTGTAAAGGCGTTTTACATCATGTGACATACTGTGGAGCCCGATATAATGTCCTTCTTTAATTAATCGTTGCATCGTTTTTGTGTAATGCGGCACTTTTCCGCCAATAACAAAGAAAGTTGCTTTGCCGTTCTTTTCTTTTAAGATGTTTAAAATTTGTGTAGTATATTTGTTTGGCCCGTCATCAAATGTTAAGTACGCAATTTTTTGTGTAGGAGAAGTTGTTTCAGTATTTGGATGATATTCAGCAGGAATAACAGTTGTTGCTTCAGTATTAGATGATGCGTACATAGTAATCGTTAAAAATAAAATAATACATTGAAATATTCGCTTGATCATAACATTCACCCTCAGTTTGACAATCAAGATGTAAAAAAGAAAACTTGATACTTTTCTTATTATGTATATCTTTCTCCAATAGAGGAACTCTCAAACAATCTATATTTTGGAAATATAAAATGAGGAATAAAAAATAGCATCCTCTTATAAGAAAGAGGATGCTATTTGAATATTTCATAATTGAAAAGGTTATACTACAATTAGTCTTCGCGTTTTTTCACTTTTTTATAAAAGGAAATGATTGGTTTGTAGCGTTCATGTACAAGCCCGATTATTTCAGCGATGATTTCTGTGAAGAAAATCAAAGCGAAAAGAAGAATAATGGATAACCATAACGTTGCAGTAGTGAAAATAATGGCATTTACACTAAAGAAAATACCGAATGCGTATATAATTAGTACCGTTTTGCGATGAGAGAATCCCATTGCAAGTAAGCGGTGATGTAAATGCGATTTATCTGGTGCTGAAATAGGTTTTTTATTTACGATACGACGGATAATTGCAAATATCGTATCAAATATAGGTACACCTAAAATGATAATTGGAACGATAAAACTGAATAACGTTACACTTTTGTATAATCCAAGTAACGATATAACAGAAATACAGTATCCTAAAAATAGTGCTCCTGTATCTCCCATGAAAATTTTTGCTGGATGGAAGTTGTAGAATAAAAATCCAATTGTACTTGCTAATATAATTAATGCAAGTGGCAATATAATAGCTGTTCCAGTACCCCATGGGCTAGTGAAGGCCATATATGCTAGCGTTGCAAGTACGATAGATGAAATCCCAGCAGATAATCCATCTAAGCCGTCAATTAAGTTGATTGCATTCGTAATACCTACAAGCCAAAATACTGTAATTGGATAAGCAAGCCATCCAAGTTCAGTATCCCCAATGAATGGGATATATAATACTTGCACTAATAATCCACTTTTTACAATCATAATGGCAACTAACAGTTGTCCACCGAATTTTACTCTCGCAGATAACTCGTACATATCATCTAAAATTCCGATGATTACAATGATAATTGCACCTAGCGTTATCGATAACATTCTTTGCTCATATAAGCCACCGACAACAAATCCTACAGCTACACCAATAAATATTGCTAACCCGCCAAGACGTGGCATAATCTTTTGGTGCACTTTACGTGCGTTTGGCTTATCTGTCGCTCCTATTTTAAAAGCTAATTTAATAACTAAAGGAGTAACGACAAGTACAGTGATGAAAGATGCCAAAATGGCATAAATCACTTGTGAGTCCATTAATACCCCACCCTTTATAGTCTAACGTAATTTTTTTTTTTGAAAATATATTTATCTGAAAATTATGATGTTTGTTTACAGGCTCATAACATATGGTATCACAAAAAGATTAGAATTCAATCTTTTTTTCTTTTTACGGTTAATGGAAGCGAATAAAATATATGACAATTGTATATAGAATGTTGAATCATATAAGAAGGTTAATCGTACTGAACCTTGGAATGTGACATTTTCTTTTTTTCTTCGATAGTGAATACTTTTATTTCAGTATTATAAGTGTTGCACGTAGAAATGAGTAAGTCTCGTGTTAAAATGTGGGAATTTATTACGCGTGAACTGGCAGCTTCATTCTTACTGATTAAGTTTTACTTTATAGTGCATTTAATTTTACAAAAACTTTAAAAAAAATAAGAGAAGTAATTCATATAATGAAAAAGGAAAAGGGTTTTCTCATTTTTAACGTGAGAGGGGGAAGCACAGGGAGAATTCTAATTTTCATATCTTTTCTATTGTAAATTCCTGTGCGAAAAAGAAATGAAAATTACGATAGTAGGTACTGGATATGTTGGATTGATTACAGGAGTGGGATTGGCAAAATTAGGGCATTCAGTTACATGTTTTGATATAGATGATGAAAAAATTGAACGGATAAAACAAGGGGATTTACCTATTTATGAGGTTAGATTACATGAATTAATAAATTATGCATATGAGAATAATGCTTTAATTTTTACATCAAATAAAGAAGAGGCATTTGATGATGTAGAGTTTATATTTATTGCAGTTGGAACACCACCTTTATTAGATGGGACGGCAGATTTAACGTATATTCAGAGTGCTTGTAACGATATTGGATTATATGCGACGAACGATATTATTGTTGTTACGAAAAGTACAGTTCCAGTAGGTACAAATGATGTAATGAAGGGATGGATTGAGGAGAAGTTAAAAGGGAGGCATACAGTACATATCGTATCGAATCCAGAGTTTTTGCGTGAAGGTTCAGGTATTTATGATTTCTTTCATGGAGATCGTATTGTAATTGGAGCGGATAGTGAGGAAGTAGCAAGAAGAGTAGAGAGTTTGTATAGTGAATTATGTTTAGAAACGTATGTTACAGATATTAAAAGTGCAGAGATGATTAAATACGCGTCGAATGCCTTTTTAGCTACAAAGATTAGTTTCATTAATGAAATTTCAAATATATGTGAGAAGGTAGGCGCGAATGTATTAGATGTTGCCAAAGGGATGGGAATGGATAAGAGAATTGGTGCATCTTTTTTAAATGCGGGCATTGGCTACGGAGGGTCGTGTTTTCCGAAAGATACGAAAGCGCTGGTGCAAATTGCGGGAAATGTTGCTCATGATTTTCGTTTGTTAAAAGCGGTTATTGAAGTAAATAATAAGCAACAGCTGCTATTGATTGAAAAAGCGAAAAAAGTTATGAACATGAGTAAAAAGCGGATTGCAGTTCTTGGCGCATCCTTTAAACCGAATACGGATGATATTAGAGAGGCATCATCTCTTATTATAATAGAAGCATTACTTAATATAGGTGCAGAAATTGTCCTTTACGACCCAAAAGCAATTCAATATGTGAAAAATATATTTGGAGATGCTATACAATATAGTAGATGTATAGATGAATCGATTAGAGATGCGAGTGCGGCTTTTATCGTAACAGAATGGAAAGATATTCAAACATATCCGTTAGAAAAGTACGTACAACTTATGAGGGAGCCTATTTTATTTGATGGGAGAAATTGTTATACTGATGAAGATGTTAAGAAACAAAAGATAGATTATTACTCGGTGGGAAGAAAAAGTATTTGTAATAGAAAAGTTTCTGTTATGCTTTAAAAAGGGAAGTACTCATGCATATTTTTATATGTCATAATAGAAGCTGTAATTAGTGAAAGAAAAGAGGCAATCACATGACTGAACGTTTAAAAGTAATGACAATTTTCGGGACACGTCCAGAAGCAATTAAAATGGCACCTCTTGTATTAGAGTTGCAAAAACACCCAGAAAAAATTGAATCGATTGTGACTGTAACAGCACAACATCGCCAAATGTTAGATCAAGTATTAAGTATCTTTGGAATTACGCCAGATTTCGATTTAAATATCATGAAAGACCGCCAAACTTTAATTGATGTTACAACGCGTGGTTTAGAAGGTTTAGATAAAGTAATGAAAGAAGCGAAGCCGGATATTGTACTTGTACATGGTGATACAACAACAACATTTATTGCAAGCTTAGCTGCTTTTTATAATCAAATTCCAGTAGGTCATGTTGAGGCGGGCCTTCGTACGTGGGATAAGTATTCTCCATATCCAGAAGAGATGAATCGTCAATTAACAGGTGTAATGGCGGATCTTCATTTCTCACCAACAGCAAAATCAGCAACGAACTTACAGAAGGAAAATAAAGATGAGTCACGTATTTTCATTACAGGAAATACAGCGATTGACGCGCTACAAACGACTGTAAAAGAAACATATAGTCATCCTGTACTAGAGAAACTTGGAAATGATCGTCTTGTACTTATGACAGCTCACCGTCGTGAAAACTTAGGTGAACCGATGCGTAATATGTTCCGTGCAATTAAGCGTCTTGTAGAAAAGCATGAAGATGTACAAGTTGTGTACCCTGTTCATATGAACCCTGTTGTTCGTGAAATAGCAAATGAAATTTTAGGTGAACATAACCGTATTCATTTAATTGAGCCGCTAGATGTAATTGATTTCCACAATGTTGCAGCTCGTTCATACTTAATGTTAACGGATTCTGGTGGTGTACAAGAAGAAGCTCCATCACTTGGTGTACCAGTTCTTGTTCTTCGTGATACAACAGAGCGCCCTGAAGGTATTGAAGCAGGTACGCTGAAATTAGCAGGAACAGACGAAGAGACAATCTTTGGCCTTGCTGATGAGTTGTTATCAGATAAAGAAGCTCATGATAAGATGGCGAAAGCATCTAACCCTTACGGTGATGGTCGTGCATCAGAGCGCATTGTAGAAGCAATTTTACAACACTTTAATAAGTAAATAAAAAGGGCCCAATCGGATAGATTGGGCCTTTTTGTTACGGCTGATTGCGCATAATCCACTCTGCATGAGCATTTGTAGAAGGTGGTGGATCAGTTGGTGTTTTATTTTGGTTTGTTTCTTTTTTTGTTTGTTCGTTAGAGTTAGAACTTGAATTTGAATCAGGATTTGAGTTGTTTTTTGTAGCTGGATTTTTTGCTTTTTCTCCTAATTCTTTTTCAATTTCGTTACGCACCGTTTCTACACTGATTGGATCTGGAAGGAAGTAATAAATACCGCCTATCTTTTTGTCTTCGCCCTCAAGCTTTAACGTTTGCATTGTAGAAGGATCAAATCCAGAAATTTTATTGTAAAGAGCGAGTCCGTCTGAAATAGGAATGTCGGTTTTTATATATTTTCCAACGACAGCTGTTAAATCTTTAATTTTAAATACAGTAGAGGTGGAGTTTAGTTTATGAGCAACAGCGGCTAGTAATTGTCTTTGTCTAGCAGCTCGACCATAATCGCCATTTGGATCTTGCTTTCGCATACGGACGTAAGCAAGTGCTTCTTCACCGTTTAAATTTTGCTGTCCTTGCTTAAATTGAATTTTTTTGTAGTAATCCACGTCAGAGCGCTCCCAGAAATCGAAGGGTACGTCAACGGTAACGCCGCCAACAGCATCAACGATACCTTTAAAGCCTTGGAAATCAATTTTAAGATAATGGTCTACAGGAACTTTTAGAAAGCCTTCGACAGTTTTGATTGCCATTTCTTCTCCGCCGTAAGCATGGGCAGCGTTAATTTTGTCTTCCTTATTTTTGCCAACAATTTTAACTCGAGAATCACGAGGAATACTCATAAGTGAAATCTTTTGCGTTTTTGGATTGACTGTTGCAAACATTAATGAGTCTGTACGACCATTTTGACCGTCTGTCGCATAATCTTCTATACCCATAATGAGAATTGTAAAAGGTTCTTTTGTAATTTCTACATCTTTGTCTCTTAAATCTGATTTTTCACGAGTAAAACCACTATATATCCCCATAAGAGAAGAGTAAGAATTTAACACATAAACTCCTATACTGCCAAATAAAAATGCGAAAATAAGGAAGAAGAAAAGTTTCCTTCTTCGCTTCTTTTTTATTCTGCTATTTTGGAGATGATAATAACGTTCTTCCATATATAATCTCCTTAGTTCGTTAGTTCATTTGTAGGGAAGTAATTCACTACATTAATCTTTGAAGGTGATAAATAGGGTTATGCTTAGATAACATCTTGTTCTAAGTACAACATATCTCCTTCTGTAATTGTACATTTCCCGTTTGTTAATTCAATCATCCAATCTGTAAATGCTTGTTTGCCGTCTTCTTCTACATACGTATCAAATGTGACATTTTCTAGATAATGAATATCTTTAATGGCATATTTTGAATTGCGTAATTCATTTTCCACTTTGCCAAGTAATGTGTAATCAATCTCGGTTTGCATCACACGCATTAGTTTTCGCTGGACAACACCTACATGATTAATGCCTTCGCTTGTACACTTTCCATATGCACGAATTAATCCACCTGCACCAAGTTTAATGCCACCAAAATAGCGTGTTACGACAACAACGGTATCTTTTAGTCCACGTTTTTTTAGTACTTCCAGCATTGGTACGCCAGCTGTACCGCTAGGCTCGCCGTCATCATTTGCTTTTTGAATATGATCTTGTTCGCCAATTAAATAAGCGGAACAATTATGTGTTGCATTCCAATGTTGTTTTTTTATTTTTTGTATAAATTCTTGAGCCTCTTCCTCAGTCGTTGCTCGGCTAATATAACAAATAAATCTTGATTTTTGAATGACGATTTCGTGTTCGCCGTAGTCTTTGATTGTTAAATATTGTAATAGCACTTGTGTACGCCCCTATCTATCAAAATGACTAGTACTTTCCATTTTAAAAGCGAGCCTTTTTATATTCAAACATTTTTTCTAAATATGCTGAAGTTTTTGGTGAGTATTTTATCTTTTTGTTGTAATTTGTCGAGATGGTAGGTATAATTTCAACCGGCATTTTCATGTATGGATGCACCATTTGTAGTTTTCGTGTAAAATTAGGAAATAAAACTTTTTATAAGGCAGGTACGAAAATGAAAATAGCTATTGTTACTGATAGTACGGCATATATACCGAAGCAAATTCGCGATGAACTCAATATATATATGATTCCATTAAACGTTGTGTTTGGAACAGAATCTTATCAAGAAGAAGCTGAAATTTCAGCAGATGATTTTTATGTGAAAGTACGTGAACAAGAGGAACTTCCAAAAACTTCTCAACCAGCAATCGGAAAGTTTGTTGAGCTATATGAAGAACTAGCTAAAGATTATGATGCAGTTATTAGTATTCACCTATCAAGTGGAATTAGTGGTACATATCAAACATCAACGACAGCTGGACAGATGGTAGAGGGTATTGATGTATACACGTATGACTCTGAAATTAGTTGTGAAGTACAAGGATTTTATGTGCGTGAAGGTGCAAAGTTAGTAAGTGAAGGAAAGAACCCAAAAGAGATTATCGCTCGTTTTGATGAAATGAAGAAAACGATGGACGCCTATTTTGTAGTTGATGATTTACATCATTTACAGCGTGGTGGTCGATTGAATAGCGCGCAAGCTTTCATCGGCAGTCTGTTACAAGTGAAGCCAGTTTTATATTTTAGAGATAAAATCATTATTCCGTTTGAAAAGATTCGTACACGCAAAAAAGCATTAAAACGTATCATTGAAATTTTTGATGAGCAAGCAAGTAAAGGTGTACCTATGGAAGCAGTTATCATTCATGCGCAACGTGAAGAAGAAGCGAATGAATGGAAGAAAGAATTAGAAGCAAAATATCCTCACGTCACAATTCGTACAGGTTATTTTGGAGCTGTAATTGGTACGCACTTAGGTGAAGGTGCATTAGGTCTTGGATGGTATACGAAGTAATAAAGATATAAAAAGCTCTCTTTTTAAGAGGGTTTTTTTACGGGTATGTTACGTTTAGTTGACAAGTTAATATTTGGAAATGGTAAAATGTACGTAAAATAAAATAATGAGGAAAGTTTTATAACTTACTTTTTACAAGAAACTATATTATAATAGAAGAGAGGTGAAACATATGGAGCATAATTCTTGTTTATGTCCAAAGTTTGAGTCAGCTTTTACTCTGCTTAGTAAGAAGTGGACTGGCTTAATTATTAAATCTTTGCTTGAAGAGTCGAAACGTTTTAGAGAAATCGCAGATATTATCCCAAATATGAGCGATCGTATGTTGTCAGAGCGTTTGAAGGAATTGGAAAGCGAGGGCATTGTAGTTCGTAATGTCTATCCAGAAGTACCAGTTCGAATCGAGTATGGCTTAACTGACAAGGGAAAAGCGTTAGAAAGTGTTATGGATGAGGTCCAAAATTGGGCTGAGAAATGGATGAAGTAGCATTTCATTTGTATTCGTATATTTAATAAAACGTAAGGGATTCCTTACGTTTTTTCTTTGTTTATAGAAGTGAGAAAAGTATGTAAATTTCTACACATACATACAAAAATATACGCATTTTGCGCTAGAGCTACATATAATATTACATTTGTTTTACAAAAACGTAACATTAGCAAAAAAAATCCCGAATTATGGTATAAATTTTATAGGTTATATACGGAAAAAGAAAAAAGAAAGCGGTGTAAAAAATAAAATGAAAAAGCTAAAAATGACATCTTGCGCATTAGTTGCAGGGTTAATGTTTTCTGGGCTAACACCAAATGTATTTGCAGAAGATAAAATTTCTGACGTGAAATCACAAATTAATACACAAAATGACACTTTACATAAACAACAACAAGAACGTGATGAATTACAAAAACAAATGAATGACTTAAACAAAACAATTCAAGGTTTAGATAAATCTGTTCAAGAGAATGCTGCAAAGCTTGATGAAACAACGAAAAAAGTTTCTGATACTGAGCAATTAATTGAAAAGAAAAATAAAGATATTGCAGAATTACAAACAAAGATTGCAAAACGTGAAGAGCTATTAAGAAAGCGTTTAGTTGCACTTCAAGAACAACCAAATACGAACGTTGTAACAGAAGTTCTTGTAAACTCTAAAAACGTTGCAGATTTAGTTGATCGTTTAACTTCTGTTTCTAAAATTCTTGAGTCTGATGAAGATATCATGAAAACACAACAAGAAGATCAAGCTAGTGTGAAAAAAGATGTTGCAACGGTAAAAGAGAAACAAAAAGAATTAAAAGAAGCACAAGCTCAAATTGAAACTGCTAAGAAAGAACTTGACGCTGAAAAAGAGAAAAAAGCAGCAGCGGTAAACGATTTAAGCGGTAAAATGGATACAGTTGTAACTTCAATGACAAGTACGGAAGGTCAATTGAAAGAGCTTGAGAAACAAGCACTGCAATTACAACGCATTGCAGAAGAAGAAGCACAAGCAAAAGCTGCACAAGAAGCTGCTGCTCAAAAACAAGCAGAGCAAGCTGCTAAAGCTGCACAAGCTCAGCCAGCACAAGCACCTGCAGAGCAAGCTGCACCAGCAAACAATGGTGGACAAGCTCAAAAAGAAGAGCCTAAAAAAGAAGAACCTAAAAAGGAAGAGCCTAAAAAAGAGGCACCTAAAGCAGAAAAGAAAACACCAGAGCAAAACTCAGCACCAACTCCACCGGATACTGGCGTAATTGGTAAAGCTAAGCAATATTTAGGTAAGCCATATGTTTGGGGAAGTGCATCTCCATCAAACGGTGGTTTTGACTGTAGTGGATTCATTTCTTACATTTTTGGTGTAGGTCGTCAAGACGTTAATGGTTACTGGAATTCTGTTTCAAAAGTAAGTAGCCCGCAACCGGGAGACTTAGTATTCTTCCAAGGTACTTATAAAGCAGGTCCATCTCACATCGGTATTTACGTTGGTAATGGCCAAATGATCCATGCTAGTGATAAAGGAATTGCGTACGGTGATATTAACAGTTCGTATAACAAAAAACATTTCTTAGGATACGGTCGATTCTAGGATTTATAAAAGAATAAAACAAGTGTATAAAGTCGATAGCTTACTATTTTATAAGTAGGTTATCGGCTTTTTTGAGTTTTTACGAGATGATGAGAAAGGTTTATAGTAGTGCTGGAGGTGATTGTTGATGGTAGCGGGGAAACAGTTGCTATTAGAAGAACTTTCTTCAGATTTACAGAGGAAATTAAACGATTTGAAAAAGAAGGGAGAGGTCGTGTGTGTACAAGGTGTAAAAAAGAAGAATTCTAAATATATGTGCCAACGCTGTGGAAATGTAGATCGGCGGCTATTTGCGTCGTTTTTATGTAAAAGGTGCAGTAAAGTGTGCACATATTGCAGGAAGTGTATAACGATGGGGAGAGTAAGTGAATGTACTGTACTTGTTCGCGGGATTGCTGAAAGAAAGAGAGAAAAGAATTCAAATTTGTTACAGTGGAACGGGACGTTGTCTACTGGCCAGAATTTGGCGGCGCAAGGAGTTATAGAGGCTATTAAGCAAAAAGAATCATTTTTTATTTGGGCTGTATGCGGGGCTGGGAAAACAGAGATGTTGTTTTACGGTATTAACGAAGCGCTTCAAAAAGGAGAAAGAGTTTGTATCGCAACGCCAAGAACGGATGTTGTTTTGGAATTAGCACCGAGATTACAAGAAGTATTTCCATATATAAAGGTAGCGGCTTTATATGGAGGGAGTGTAGATAAAGAAAAAGATGCAGTACTAGTCGTTGCGACCACGCATCAATTATTACGTTATTATAGGGCATTTCATGTCATAGTTGTAGATGAGATAGATGCTTTTCCATATTGTGCAGATCAAATGTTACAGTACGCGGTAAAACAAGCGATGAAAGAAGAAGCGGCGCGTATTTATTTAACTGCGACTCCAGATGAAGCGTGGAAGCGAAAATTTAGAAAAGGTGAACAAAAAGGTGTTATTGTTTCTGGACGATATCACCGTCATCCGTTGCCAGTTCCTCTATTTTGCTGGTGCGGAAATTGGAAGAAAAGCCTCAACCGTGAAAGAATTCCTCGAGTTTTACTACAATGGTTAAAGATGTACTTAAACAAAAAGTATCCTGTTTTTTTATTCGTTCCCCATGTACGATATATAGAAGAAATAAGCTCGTTATTGAAATCATTGCATAATAAAGTTGAAGGGGTACATGCAGAAGATCCGATGAGAAAAGAGAAAGTCGCAGCGTTCAGAAAGGGAGAAATCCCATTATTAGTTACAACGACAATTTTAGAGCGAGGCGTAACGGTGAAAAATTTGCAAGTTGCAGTTTTAGGGGCGGAAGAAGAAATATTTTCAGAAAGTGCGCTCGTACAAATTGCGGGCCGAGCAGGGCGGAGCTTTGAAGCACCATATGGAGAGGTCATTTATTTTCACTATGGCAAGACAGAGGCGATGGTGCGCGCGAAAAAACATATTCAAGGTATGAATAAAAATGCGAAAGAACAAGGATTGATCGATTAATGCATTGTTTACTTTGTGATGAGTGTTTTGTAGAAAAGGTTAGTTGGTACACTTTTTTTGTAAAGTGTCATAGAAAATATATATGTGATAGATGTGAGCAGAAACTTTCCTATATTATAGGAGAAATTTGCATGGAGTGCGGGCGACCTTTAGAATTTGTTCCTGCCTCATTTCAAGAAGACGGTATTTGTATAGATTGTATAAGGTGGATGAAAGAGGAGAAGTATCGTTCTTTTAAAAACCGTTCGTTATATATGTATGATGATGAGATGAAAGAAATAGTAGCGCAGTTTAAGTTTCAGGGGGATGCAGAGTTAGTGCACATTTTTTATCGTCCTTTTCGAAGTTTATTTCAAAAGTGTTTTGCCAATGTTTCAACTGTTATCGCTGTTCCGCTTAGTAAGGAAAGGGAAATTGAACGTGGTTTTAATCAAGCTGAGTTATTAGCAACTTGTTTGCCTGTCAAAATTTCTTATCCATCATTAAGAAGAAGGGAAACAGAAAAGCAAAGTAAGAAGACACGTAAAGAAAGGGTGTCAGGAAGCAATCCTTTTTATTTTCAGGGAGAAGAGATGTTTTCTGGGCAACATATTTTACTCGTTGATGACGTGTATACGACAGGGATTACAGTTAGGCAAATCGGAAGTTTGTTATATGAAAGAGGGGCAAGGGAAGTATCTAGTTTGACACTTTGTAGAAGTTAATATGACAGTGTCGAAAGGGATAATAAAAAGGCGATAAGTCTTCTTTGACTTCATATGTTGTCATTCGTTATAGTCAAAATATGGGGCAAATGCCCTGATTTTTAGAGTGAAGGGAATGGAATGAACATGCAAGGAAGAGTGAAATGGTTCAATGCAGAAAAGGGATTTGGGTTTATTGAGCGTGAAGATGGTGACGATGTATTTGTCCATTTTTCTGCTATTCAACAAGATGGGTATAAGTCATTGGAAGAAGGGCAACAAGTAGAGTTTGACATTGTAGATGGAGCACGTGGACCACAAGCAGCTAATGTTGTGAAACTGTAGGGTATATTGTTTTGGGAAGAGAAAGCTGCGTTTGTGGCAACGTTATATATATGTAGTAGAACCTCTTGTTTTTCGCAAGGGGTTTTTGTTATAGGGTAAGTTGTCAAAAAGTTGTTTCTTTTCTGTAACGAATTGTCCACAGAAATATTCGTTATTCACGATGTTAATAGGATAAAATAAAGATAGAAACGATGCATCTTTTCATTTCAACAAAAAACGATAAAAAAATCGCAATTCCACTAATTTTTTTAAAAAAGTTAGAAGGAGTTTTTAAGCCAATGTCGAAATTATAGTACATAGGCTTGAAAGGAGGAATTCATCTATGAAATTCAACATTCGTGGTGAAAATATTGAAGTAACTCCAGCATTAAAGGAATATGTAGAGAAAAAACTAAGTAAGTTAGAGCGTTATTTTGATACATTCCCAGAGATTAAAGTTAATTTAAAAGTATACTCTGACAAGCAACGTGTCGAGGTAACAATTCCATTTACTGATTTATTACTTCGTGCAGAAGAAACTAATAGCGATATGTACGCTGCTATCGATTTAGTAGTTGATAAAATTGAGCGACAAATTCGTAAACATAAAACAAAAGTAAATCGTAAGTTACGTGAGAAAGGTTCTATAAAAACGAACTTTATCCTTCCAGAAGCAGTAGCTGTTTTGGATGAGGTAGAAGAAGATGAATTAGAACTTGTACGTACAAAACGATTCGATTTAAAACCGATGGACGTTGAAGAGGCAATCCTACAAATGGATATGCTAGGACATAATTTCTTCGTCTTCACAAATGCTGATACAAACGAAACTAATGTTGTATATGGCCGTAAAGATGGGAAGTACGGTTTAATCGAAACTAAATAATAATTCGAAAGCGTAGCCGAAATGGCTGCGCTTTTTTTGTATTGAGATTTTGAATGTGATTATCTCCATAAGTATGTACTTGTTAGGAGTATACTAATTTTGTTTAATTTAGCAATATTTTATAATTGTAAATAAAATATTAAGTTTTCTGGAATCAATTGATAGTGTATTTTGCTTTTGTTATCTTAAAATTGCATTATATAGATTTACTTTGTTTCTTTAGTAAAAAAATAAAATCAATATAATGCTACAAATTATCGGAGGTGCTTTTAGTGAGCATTAAGAAAAAAAGTCGTTTTATGTTTGGATCTGTTTTATCGTTAGGTATTTTAGCTAGTACTTTTGCTTTAATCGAACCTGCTAAGGCTGATACAAAGGATGATCATGTAGAATTTACCTTTAGACTTTGGAATGCATATGATTTTACTAATGCACGTCCTAAAGAGACACCTACTTCTATGTATATGCGTGTAAAGAGTAGTGAGAAGGGCGGTGGTTCTTTTAACGTTTGGACAGAAGCTGATAAAAATAAATGAGGTTTCTTTCAAAATATATTTTAGTTTGTTTTTTTATATTGAGTATTAGTTTCTTAGTTTCTTGTCAAAAGAAAGTAGATGAACCGATTGTAAATATTGAAGATACTTTAACGGAAAAAGATAATTTGAAAAGTATTCAGTTACAAGAAATTAAGAAAAATACTATTGTTGAACAAGTGTTTTTGAAAAGTGAAAATGGTGATGATTTCTTTCAAGGTCAAATAGAAAGAAATGATAGCTTAATAGAGGATAAGCTTTCAAATAAAAAATTAAAGTCAGGAGTGATACCAGAAAATTATTATGTTTTTTTAACGGGTGTGACGAATAAGAAAAAACCAACGTATCTTTTGGGACGGATTGAACAAATTGATGGAAAAATAATTCAGTGGAAACAAGAAGTTAAGAGTGTAAAAAGAAAAGGTACAAATGATGTTTATCAGTATGAAGTTGAGTTTCCTAAATTTGAAGGAGAGAGAGCAAATGTTTCTTTTCGTTACATTTGGTTAAATAAAGAAAATAAATGTTATGGTGTTGCGGATCAACTGTTCATATTAAAAAAGATTTAAATTTCATTAATGGTTTATGGAGGAGTTGTAGATGAGTTACTTTTTAGGAAGGATTTTAAAAGGTAGGATGTTTTGGTTGTCTGTATTTATTATGTTAGTAATTGTCATTGCTCAATATATTGCTATGTTTGTGACAACTAAAGGATTTAATGATGCTGGGATTATAAAGGTATCTCCATATTTATCTAACATTTTACATTTTAATAGATTACCATTTTATAGTGAATTTTATCTACTTATATTTCCTATGATTTCTGCAATGGCTGTAGCTGGGATTTATAGAATTGATAAAAATTATGGATTTATTTATCCTGTCATTTCTAAGATGGGAACGCGTCATTATTTTAGATTACTTTATTGTATTAATTTTATAGTATCTTTTTTTATTATAAGTGTCCCTTTACTATTTCATTTTTATTTATATGCGATGACTTATCCGACAGTTGCTCCGCATCCGATATTAAATTATATGGCGGCTACTGTTTCACCAACAGCTCAATTTAATACGGTTTATTATGAGTATCCTACTTTATATTTTCTAATGTATGTATTTTTAAATAGTTTATACGGTGCAGTTTTTTCGAGTTTAGCTTTATCAGTTTCGTTTTTTATAAAACGAGTTTATTTTGTTTATTTAGTTCCATTTATTTTACATATTTTTTGGCTTGGTATTGGAAAAGGGATTCTCAATCCTAAAGATTATTTAATTAAAGATTTTGGCTTTTTTGAATTACAAATTTTTCTTAGTGTACTGTTATGTATTTGGTTTTGTTCTGTAGTTCTTTATTTACGGGGGAGTAGGAAGCATGTTCTTTTATAATGTTATGAAAGAAACTATAAGGATGAAATATGTTTGGTTAAGTATTCTCTTTTTACTTAATGTCAGTATCATTGGTTGTTTGTTCAATTATTTTGAAACCGGAATTATAAAAGAGAAAATGAACGAATTGGAAGTTTTGTATAAGGTTATGTCGTTTTATAATTTATCGACTATATTTATTCCCTTAACTATCGTTTTTTCTGTATATTCTATGTCGAATTTTTTTAGTATTTATGTTGTTTACAGAGTGAATAATGCATTGAAATTAGTTTCCATATATTATTTGAAGCTATTTGTTTTTGTTTACTTTTTTGCTGGGAGTATGATTTTACAGTTGTTTTTGATGTCAAATATGATGGCTGTAACTAGTGTTGATGTAAATTATCCATTATTATTTTGCATTCAATTATTTGCGAGTGTTTTTATATGTATGATAAGTGCTTTATTGCAATTATTTTTACCTAGTTTACTTGTAATAATATGTATGATTACTGCTGTTTTATTAGATAGATTTATATTACATGGATTTTTATTTACAAATGCTTTTTATATAAATGTCTTTGAAGATGCTACTGGTATATGTATACGCTTATTTGTCTGTCTTTTTATCTTTTTTATAAGTGTATGGATTTTATCTAAAAAAAGTTATATTTCTATGAATGATGAGACAGAGGTGATCTAGTTTACATTATGATCTTATATTATTTGTTAAAAAGAGATTTACATGTAAGGTTTCGAGATTCCATCAAGATAATGGCTTTTTTATTCTTAATTTACGCTATTATTGCAATTGCTTTTTTATACAATCAGCCTCTTAGTAATGCTAAAGAATCTGTATTAGTAGATGTTACCTTTTATCGATTTTTTCATGGAGTAGACTTTGTGGATTTATCTTATTTTTATAAGGAGGGGCGATTTTCTATTCCTTTTTATTGGATATTCTTTCAAATCACTCCTTTGTTGCTTGTAGGCAATTTTGCTTTTTCAGATATTCAACAGAATGGTGTTTATTTATTTCCTCGTGTTAAGAAGAAGCATTTTCTGTGGTTAACGAAAATGCTATCTTTGTTTTTTTACATAGTTTGTATTTGGGTTGTTATGTATTTTATTTGGTTTACGGTGTACTATTTGCTTACTTTTGGCGAGAGTTCTTTATATAGTCAATTTTCTTATAAAATATTAGGTACTATGCTAATTCAAATAATTATAAGTTTTTTATTAGCTTTGATTTTTGAGTTTTTAACTTTTTATATACCGATAACTATTGTTTTTGTACTAATGTTGTTGTACCTATTTTTGTCTATTTTCTTTCATAGTATTTATTTTTTAGGCTCTTTTGTTATGCCAAATCGTTGGTATTTTGTTGATCACAGTTCAATTCAATTGACTTTAGGTAATAATCAATCTATTCAATGGAATGATTTACTCCTAATAGGGGTAGTAATTGTTGTTGTAATGATTTTATTAGGTAGTTTTTGTTTTAAAAAACTAGATGTGATAGGTGAATAATTTATGGACAATTATATTAAATGTGAATGTATGACGAAAAGATTAAAAGGAAATGTTGTGTTAGATAATATTAATTTGTCAGTAAAAAAAGGCGAATTTTTAGTTTTGAAGGGGCATAATGGCTCTGGTAAAACGATGATTTTACGCGCTATCTCAGGGTTAATGCGTTTGAAATCTGGAGTTGTTTATATAGATAATGAAATAATTGGAAAACAAAAGCAATTTCCTGATTCTATGGGAATATTGATTGAATATCCAAGTTTTATTCCAGGGTATACTGGTTTTCAGAACTTGAAATTTTTATCATCGATTAACAATAAAATCTCCGATGAGGAGATTTATAATATTATTCAAAGGGTTGGGCTTGATAAAACAGATAAGAGAAAGTATAAAAGATACTCTTTAGGTATGAAACAACGTTTAGGGATGGCGCAAGCTTTAATGGAACAACCCAAATTACTGTTATTAGACGAGCCAACTAATGCTTTAGATAGTGATGGGATAAAAGATGTTTTAGATATTTTGAAAGTAGAAAAAGCCAAGGGAACGACTATTGTTGTAGCCAGTCATGATTTGCATGTTCTAGATAATGAAATGGTAGATCGTATTGTACATGTTAATAATGGAAAGTTGGTAGATTAAGAGTGACGAGAAAACATATCTTAATAAGTATTGGATTGTGTCTGTTGCTATGTATATTTGCTAGTTTATTAAGATTTAAAACATTAAATCTTAATAATGAATCTTATAAAGTGGTAAAAGATGAGTTTTTATCTAATAGAACTTTTGAAGATGGGCAAGGAGTTACGTTTCATGCACTTAATCCTCTTGATCCTACAAAAGTTTATGATCCCTATGAAGACCGTGAAGTAGTGACGTATGTTTTACCTTTAGATATTACAAATACAACAAATCGAGATATTAACTTGCTTAGTAATAAGTCTATTTCCGATACAATGTTTTATTCTAAAATAGGTGAGTTTTATAATTTAATCCCTTATTCAATGGAATTACCTAAAAAATATCAGTTTGATCCTGTAATACCTGCTGGTAAAACAGTACGAGGGTATATAGGGACAAATTATTTTATAGGAGATGACCCTTATAAAAATTATAAAAACTTTTCAAATGAATCAACTAAAGTGAAATTCATTTCGTGTATAAAAGATAAGGAAGGGAAATATCATGAATTAGAAATACCGATAAATTAATAAAATTTATGATTGATACAGCTATATTTTAATGTTGTTTGTAGATCTTGCAACATAACAATATCTTTTAAAGTCGGAGTTTTTTTGTAGGTGTAAGTATCTATGGATGCTACACCTGCGAAGTTTCCGGCTTTTTGTAATTGTTGATTTAGATTTTATTAAGGAATTTTTGGTAGTCATATTCTTTAAAAGGAAACTTGAAAGAATATGACTTAGATTTAATACGAAATTTGTAACGTGAAATTGAAATATCGAGACAGAGAAAAGGAACGTAACAAATGAAATAAAAACTTTTTCTGAATATGAGGCCCGACATCTTGCCGATTGTTGTCATAGTTATAAGACAAGTGTTACAATTATCATTAGGTATATACATTTTAGTTTTTTTAATTAGGAGAAAAATTGGCATAACATACATTTGATTTTTATAACGACTGATTGTAATAGAGAAAAAGAAAAACAATCGGAAGTTTTATTTTAATAAAAAGAGGAGCGTATTTCCTATGATCGGTATTTTAAAAAAGGTGTTTGATGTAAATCAACGCCAAATTAAACGTATGCAAAAGACAGTTGAGCAAATTGATGCATTAGAGTCATCTATTAAGCCACTAACTGATGAACAATTAAAAGGAAAGACGCTTGAATTTAAAGAACGTCTAACAAAAGGTGAAACAGTAGATGATTTACTACCTGAAGCTTTTGCAGTTGTTCGCGAAGCGGCAACTCGTGTTCTTGGAATGCGTCCATATGGCGTACAGTTAATGGGTGGTATTGCCTTACATGAAGGGAATATTTCTGAGATGAAAACGGGTGAAGGTAAAACGTTAACATCTACATTACCTGTATATTTAAATGCTTTAACAGGAAAAGGTGTTCACGTTGTTACAGTCAATGAATATTTAGCACAACGTGATGCGAGCGAAATGGGACAACTTCATGAGTTCCTTGGCTTAACGGTAGGAATTAACTTAAATAGTATGTCACGCGAAGAGAAACAAGAGGCTTATGCTGCTGATATTACGTATAGCACAAATAATGAGCTTGGATTCGATTACTTACGTGATAATATGGTTTTATATAAAGAGCAGTGCGTTCAACGTCCACTTCACTTTGCTATTATCGATGAAGTCGATTCTATTTTAGTCGATGAAGCACGTACGCCGCTTATTATTTCAGGACAAGCTCAAAAATCAACAGAGCTATACATGTTTGCAAATGCATTTGTTCGTACGTTAGAAAATGAAAAAGATTATTCATTTGATGTGAAAACGAAAAATGTAATGCTAACAGAAGATGGTATTACGAAAGCAGAGAAAGCTTTCCATATTGAAAACTTATTCGATTTAAAACATGTAGCACTTCTTCACCATATTAATCAGGGGCTTCGTGCACACGTTGTTATGCATCGTGATACAGATTATGTTGTACAAGAAGGCGAAATCGTAATTGTAGACCAATTCACTGGTCGTCTTATGAAAGGTCGTCGTTATAGCGAAGGATTACACCAAGCGATCGAAGCAAAAGAAGGTGTAGAAATTCAAAATGAAAGCATGACGCTTGCAACAATTACATTCCAGAACTACTTCCGTATGTATGAAAAATTATCTGGTATGACTGGTACAGCGAAAACAGAGGAAGAGGAATTCCGTAACATTTACAATATGAACGTTATTGTAATTCCGACAAACAAACCGATTATTCGTGATGATCGTGCCGATTTAATCTTTAAATCAATGGAAGGTAAGTTCAATGCTGTTGTTGAGGATATTGTAAATCGTCATAAAAAAGGACAACCTGTTCTTGTAGGTACAGTTGCAATTGAAACTTCAGAGCTTATTTCAAAAATGTTAACGCGTAAAGGTGTACGTCATAACATCTTAAATGCGAAAAACCATGCTCGTGAAGCAGATATCATTGCAGAGGCTGGTATTAAAGGTGCTGTAACAATCGCGACGAACATGGCAGGTCGTGGTACAGATATTAAGCTTGGAGACGATGTGAAAAACGTTGGTTTAGCAGTTATCGGTACAGAGCGTCACGAAAGTCGTCGTATTGATAATCAGTTACGTGGTCGTGCTGGTCGTCAAGGGGACCCTGGTGTTACGCAGTTCTACTTATCGATGGAAGATGAATTAATGCGCCGATTTGGTTCAGATAATATGAAAGCAATGATGGACCGCCTTGGTATGGATGATTCTCAGCCGATTGAAAGTAAAATGGTTTCTCGTGCGGTAGAATCTGCACAAAAACGTGTTGAAGGAAATAACTATGATGCACGTAAGCAGTTACTGCAATATGATGATGTACTTCGTCAGCAACGTGAAGTTATTTACAAACAGCGTCAAGAGGTAATGGAGTCTGACAACTTACGCGGCATTATTGAAGGTATGATGAAATCTACAGTAGAACGTGCTGTTGCTCTTCATACACAAGAGGAAATTGAAGAAGATTGGAACATTAAAGGTCTTGTTGACTACTTAAATACAAACCTTCTTCAAGACGGAGATGTAAAAGAAGAAGAATTACGTCGCCTTGCTCCTGAGGAAATGAGCGAGCCAATTATTGCGAAATTAATTGAGCGATACAATGAAAAAGAAAAGCTTATGCCAGAAGAGCAAATGCGTGAGTTTGAGAAGGTTGTTGTATTCCGCGTTGTAGATACGAAATGGACAGAGCATATTGATGCGATGGATCACCTTCGTGAAGGTATTCATTTACGTGCTTACGGTCAAATCGATCCACTTCGTGAGTACCAAATGGAAGGATTCGCGATGTTCGAGTCAATGGTTGCTTCTATTGAAGAGGAAATTTCTCGTTACATTATGAAAGCTGAAATTGAACAAAACTTAGAACGTCAAGAAGTTGTTCAAGGTGAAGCTGTTCATCCTTCTAGCGATGGCGAAGAAGCAAAGAAAAAGCCAGTTGTAAAAGGTGACCAAGTGGGCCGCAACGATTTATGTAAATGTGGTAGCGGTAAAAAATATAAAAACTGCTGTGGTATCGTTCAGTAATATAGGACGGTAGCTTAGGCTGTTTTGCAAACTTTTATATCAAAAATGTATAATTAAGAAGGATTAAACTCTCTCCGTAATAAGTGGAGAGAGTTTCCCTTGTTTTCATACGAAAGTAACAGCAATTACATAGAGGTGAAGGAAATGGAATTAGTAGAAATTAGACAGGAATTAGAGAAAATGGCTAAGCGATTAGCGGCTTTTAGGGGGTCTCTTTGACCTCCCTACTAAGGAGAAACAAATTGCAGAATTAGAAGAGAAAATGATGGGCGCAGGATTTTGGGATGACCAACAAGGCGCACAAGCTGTAATTAATGAAGCGAATGCGTTAAAAGATATGGTTGGAAAGTTCCGTCAGTTAGATGAGACGTTCGAAAATTTAGAAATCACGCATGAGCTTTTAAAAGAAGAGTATGATGAAGATTTACATGAGGAATTAGAATCAGAAGTAAAAGGCTTAATTCAAGAAATGAATGAGTATGAGCTTCAGTTACTATTAAGTGATCCTTATGATAAAAATAATGCGATTTTAGAATTACATCCAGGTGCAGGTGGAACTGAGTCACAAGACTGGGGTTCTATGCTATTACGTATGTACACACGCTGGGCTGAAAAACGCGGATTCAAAGTAGAAACGGTTGACTATTTACCAGGTGATGAAGCTGGTATTAAGAGTGTAACTTTATTAATTAAAGGTCATAACGCTTACGGTTACTTAAAAGCAGAGAAAGGTGTACATCGTCTTGTACGTATTTCACCATTCGATTCTTCAGGGCGTCGTCATACATCATTCGTATCTTGTGAAGTTGTACCAGAGTTCAATGATGAAGTTGAAATCGAAGTACGTACAGAAGATTTAAAAATTGATACGTACCGAGCAAGTGGAGCTGGTGGACAGCACGTAAATACGACAGATTCAGCAGTTCGTATTACACATACACCGACAAATACGGTTGTAACATGTCAGTCGGAGCGTTCTCAAATTAAAAACCGTGAGCATGCGATGAAAATGTTAAAAGCGAAATTATATCAAAAGAAACTAGAAGAGCAACAAGCAGAATTAGATGAAATTCGCGGAGAGCAAAAAGAAATCGGATGGGGTAGCCAAATCCGTTCTTACGTATTCCACCCGTATTCTCTTGTAAAAGACCATCGTACAAATACGGAGGTTGGTAACGTACAAGCTGTTATGGATGGAGAGATTGATCCATTTATTGATGCTTACTTACGTTCTCGCATCTAATAAGCGAAAAAAAGCCAACGAAATTGTTGGCGCATGCTGAGGACAATAGAGGATATAAAGAATTTGATTTTATTTTTATAGATGAAGTAAAGAGGAAGAGAAGTTGGAAACGACAACTTCTCTTTTTGATGGGATTATATGTAGATTACAATGCTGTATATTGTTTTGTAAAAAGTAGAGAATAGTAAAATAGAGCGGTAATATGGTAAAGATTTATATAGAACTTTTCTAATTTTCCTTTTAAAAAGGATGCTTTATAGAAGTTTTTTTAGTTGTTCACAGAATTGAAACAACTTATGAAAGCTTTATTTTATCAAGGTTCTCACTGTATTTTTGAGGAATATGAAATACACCTTAGTTTTTCTATATAAAGATAATGCTTATAATGAAAATGAGTGTGTTAGGAATAAAAAGAATATCAACAATGGGGAGCGATAGAAGTGAAAAAGAAATTGTTGGCTATTGCGCTAGGGACATCGGTTGTTTTTGCTTTAGGAGCATGCGGAAATAAAGAAGAGAGTAAGTCTTCGAAACAGTCTGCAAGCACAGACAGCGCAGAACAAATTTTCCAAAGAAGTTGTGCGGGATGTCACGCAACAGATTTATCAGGGGCAACGGGACCTGATTTAAGAAAAGTAGGCGGTAAGTACGACGCTGCAGATATCGAAGAGATTATTAAAAAAGGCCGCGGTTCAATGTCACCAGGACTTATTCAAGGTGAAGATGCGAAAAAAGTGTCTGAATGGTTAGCTGAACATAAATAAAAAAGGTGAAATGGACGAGTTGATAATATAGTCAACTCGTTTTCCTTTTTTCTGGTATGTAACATAACTGTAACAAAAATGTATCCAAATTGGAAACCGTTTGATGTTACAATGGGGTTTGTAGAATTTTGCTGAAATATATTACATAGAGTGGTATTGCTTATGAGAAAGCATAAGTAAACTATCTTCAACAAGGATGACTAAATGAAAATGAAGGATGTCTTTTGTTTTCAGATGTACAGAAAAGTATTTCGAAAAAAATCATTAAGTATTGGGTGATAAATAATGATAAAAATGACGAATGTTTATAAGGAGTACCCGAATGGTATGAAAGCCATTGCTGGTCTTACAGTTAACATTAAACAAGGTGAATTCGTATACGTAGTTGGACCGAGTGGAGCCGGAAAATCTACATTTATTAAAATGATGTATCGTGAAGAGAAACCATCTACAGGATCTATTAATGTAAATGGACTTACTATCGAAACATTGGCAGAAAGAGATGTTCCGTATTTCCGTCGTCAATTAGGCGTGATTTTCCAAGATTTCAAATTGCTACCTAAATTAACGGTATATGAGAATGTTTCGTTTGCTTTAGAAGTAATTGAAGAAGAACCGGATGCAATTCGTGAGCGTGTAACAGAAGTTCTAGGTCTTGTAGGCCTTGAAGATCGTGCAGACGCACTTCCAAGTGAGCTTTCGGGCGGGGAGCAACAACGTGTGGCTATTGCAAGAGCAATTGTAAATAGACCAAAGGTTGTAATTGCCGATGAGCCAACAGGTAACTTAGATATTGAAACAGCTCTTGATATTATGAATATTTTTACTCGCATTAATGAGCGCGGCACAACGATTGTTATGGCGACGCATAATGCAGATATCGTAAATACAATCCGTCATCGTGTAATCGCGATTGAAGGCGGAAAAATTGTTCGAGATGAGATTGAGGGAGGATACGGATATGAAGGCTAAGACCCTTAGTCGACATTTGCGAGAAGGTGTAAAGAATCTATCACGTAACGGATGGATGACATTTGCTTCTGTTAGTGCAGTAACAGTTACATTATTACTTGTAGGTGTCTTTTTAACAGCGATTATGAATATGAACCATTTTGCGACGAAAGTAGAGCAAGATGTAGAGATTCGTGTACACATTGATCCAGCTGCAAAAGAAGCGGATCAAAAGAAATTAGAAGAAGATATGAGTAAGATTGCAAAAGTAGATTCTATTAAATATTCTTCTAAAGAAGAAGAGTTAAAACGTTTAATTAAAAGCTTAGGTGATAGTGGAAAAACGTTTGAGTTATTTGAACAAGATAACCCACTTAAAAACGTATTCGTTGTAAAAGCGAAAGAACCAACCGATACAGCGACAATCGCGAAGAAGGTTGAAAAAATGCAGTTTGTTAGTAATGTTCAGTACGGAAAAGGGCAAGTTGAACGATTATTTGATACTGTAAAAACTGGTCGTAACATTGGGATTGCGTTAATTGCTGGTCTTTTATTCACAGCGATGTTCTTAATCTCTAATACAATTAAAATTACAATTTATGCTCGTAGTACAGAAATTGAAATTATGAAACTTGTTGGTGCAACAAACTGGTTTATTCGTTGGCCATTCTTGCTAGAGGGATTATTCTTAGGAGTATTAGGATCAATTATTCCAATTGGCCTAATTCTAATTACGTATAATTCGTTGCAAGGTGTGTTTAATGAAAAACTTGGCGGAACAATTTTCGAGCTTCTACCATACAGTCCATTCGTATTCCAATTAGCTGGTTTACTAGTGTTAATCGGTGCTTTAATCGGTATGTGGGGAAGTGTAATGTCAATTCGTCGCTTCTTAAAAGTATAAAAAGTTGCAAACATAATTCGTACAAGCTTATCATATAGTAGAAATAGGTAAAGGCATCACACACTGTGTGATGCCTTTTGCTACACCACCTGTGTGTTTTGGAAAGGGGAATTCCGCATTGAAACGTAGAGTTGCAATTATTGGAATGGTTGTTGCATTTTTAATTGGTGCTGGCGGAATGTTTGCAGGCATGTCTGTATTTGGGGTTAACCCATCAGAAGTAACGCAAACAATTTCGAGTGGGAATACTAGCACTGCGCAAGGGAATTTGGCAAAAATTAATGAGGCGTATGCACTAATTGATTCACGTTATGTGGAAGACGTGAAAGATGAAAAGTTAGTTGAAGGTGCAATACAAGGTATGTTGTCTACGCTGAAGGACCCTTATTCCACGTATATGGATAAAGAAACAGCCAAACAGTTTAGTGAATCGCTTGATCCCGAATTAGAGGGGATTGGGGCTGAGGTGAACAAGACGGACGGTAAGCTTATTATCGTATCGCCAATTAAAGGTTCACCAGCAGAAAAGATAGGAATTAAACCGAATGACCAAATTTTATCTGTAGATGGAAACAGTGTGAAAGACTTATCACGTGAAGAAGCAGTATTAAAAATTCGTGGTAAAAAGGGAACGACTGTCGCAATTGAAATTAAACGTGCGGGAGTAGCTGATCCGATTGTATTTAAAATTAAGCGTGAAAAGATTCCGATCTTTACAGTGTTTAGTTCTGTGAAGCAAGAGAGCGGAAAAGATATCGGTTATATGCAAATCACTTCTTTTGCTGAAAATACAGCGAAAGAATTTAAGGATCAGTTAAAAGAGTTAGAGAAGAAAAATATAAAAGGCTTAGTTATTGACGTGCGTGGTAATCCTGGTGGCTACTTAAATAGTGTAGAAGATATACTAGGGGAAATTATGACGAATAAAAAGCCGATGCTACAAGTAGAGCAGCGAAATGGTGAGAAGAAGAAATTCTCTACGGAACTGAAAGAGAGAAAACCATATCCAATTTCAGTATTAATTGATAATGGCAGTGCTTCTGCTTCAGAGATTTTAGCGGGTGCGCTAAAAGAAGGAGAAGGATACGATTTAATTGGTGAAAAGACATTTGGTAAAGGTACTGTCCAGCAAGCTGTTCCATTTAAAGACGGCAGCAACATTAAATTAACGATGTTTAAATGGTTAACGCCGGATGGGAACTGGATTCATAAAAAAGGAATCGCGCCAACAGTAGAAGTGAAGCAACCAAATTATTATCATGCGACACCAATTCAAATTGAAAAAACACTTTCATACAATTCAAATGATGTACAAGTAAAACATGCTCAGGAAATGCTTAAGAGCTTAGGTTATGTACCAGGTCGTGAAGATGGATACTTTAGTAAAGAGACAGAATCGGCTCTGAAAGCATTCCAAAATGCAAATGAAATGGAAGCGACAGGACAGCTTGATAAAAAGACAGCTGAAGCGATTCAAACTAAAATTATCGAAAAAATCCGTTCTGGAGAAAATGATCTACAATTACAGTCAGCATTAAAATTAATGGCAAAATAAGAAGAAATACAGGCAGTTTGCTGCCTGTATTTTTTTGTGTTAAACAAACGTTTGTTTAGTTATGATAATATAAAAAGAAAGAATGATATAAATGGTGGTGAATGAGTTCGTGGAGGCGTGGATTTTTGAAATAATGCGGGCAGTTGGACGTTTTTTCTTACACCCTGCTGTCTATATATTTGTAATAAGTAGTATCTTCGTTGGATACTTACGTATGTTAAGAGAACGAAAAGATTTTTCTTTTAAAGTTTATGATATTTGGTTTGAACTGCGAACCTCTCTATTTGCAGGGATTGGATACGGATTAGTAGTATCTATTATTACGATTGGGCTTGGACTTGTTGTTTCTAAAGCAAGCTTATGGGCCATTTTAATTTGGACGTTACTATTTGGATTAACGGCTATGTATCGATATTTATCGGCGGCTTATACATTTAGCATTGCGATTGTATGTGTTCTATTATCTTCTAAGCTACCAGTTTCCTTTTTACAGCTTCGAGAAGGTGAAGAGAGTACCATTGTATCCCTTGTTATTTTACTAGGCGTTATGCTTATTGTAGAAGGCTTATTGATTTCTAAAAACGCAGTAGGATATTCGACGCCGAGGATTAGGCAGGGAAAGCGTGGATTAAAGATTGGTTTACACGAATCAAAGCGTTTATGGATCGTTCCTATTTTTATTCTTGTACCGGGTGATGCGGTAACGCAGTTTATTTCATGGTGGCCTGTCGTTTCAATAGGTTCAAATACATATTCTCTATTCCTCATTCCATTTTTAATTGGATTTATGAGAAATATTAAAAGTTATGAGCCGACGGAAGCTTTATTATTTACAGGAAGACGGGTTTATGGGTTAGCAGGACTTGTGCTCGTTTTAGGAATCGCAAGTTACTGGTGGCACGTACTTGCAATTATCGCGATGGGAGTCGCTATGCTTGGGCGTTTCACAATTTCGATGCAAGAAAAAATTGCCGATGAAACAAGACCAGCGTATTTTGCTGCACGCAATGATGGGCTCGTTGTACTAGATACAATTCCAAATACAATTGGAGCAGAGCTGAAATTACTGCCTGGAGAAATTATTACGAAAGTAAATGGAGTCATTCCAAAAAGCGCCGAGGAATTTTATGATGCGCTTCAAACGAAGACGACAGGAGCATTTTGTAAATTAGAAGTATTAGATACAAATGGTGAGCTTCGTCTTGCACAAACTGCATTATATGCTGGTGGACATCACGAATTAGGTATTGTATTCGTTGAACAGGAGCATGAGTGGGATTCAGAAGCGATGTAATAGAAGGAAAGGTATCACCTTGTGGTGGTACCTTTTTTGTTTTTGGGGGATGGGAGAGTAGTTAGTAAATGAAATTTATATCGGCGGTTTTGCAAATATATCAGCGCAACTCGAAATATATCGGCGATTATTCGAATATATCGACTTTCCAGCAAAAAACGACAACTATCGCAAAGCTTATTTTCAGTTTCATAGACGGATAACTTGAATAATTATTTGATAATGGTTATCATTTAGGGAGTCTTTTTAATTTTGGAAAATGGAGGTAAGATATGCTGCGTAAATTTTTCTCGTACTATAAACCGTATAAAGGTTTATTTATACTCGACTTTTCTTGTGCGGTTGTCGCAGGATTATTAGAACTCGGCTTCCCGCTTATCGTAAATCAATTTATTGATAAGTTATTGCCAGGGCAAAACTGGACGCTTATTTTATGGGCTTGTTTCGGTTTACTCGCAGTTTATATGTTAAATGCAGGCTTACAATATGTCGTTACATATTGGGGACATATGCTTGGTGTTAACATTGAAACAGATATGAGGCAGAAATTATTTGATCATATTCAAAAGCTATCATTCAGATTTTTTGATAATAATAAAACAGGTCATTTAATTTCACGCCTTACAAACGATTTAATGGAAATTGGGGAAATTGCTCACCATGGACCAGAAGATTTATTTATCGCCGTAATGACTTTAGTTGGGGCATTCTCATTTATGATGATGATCAACTGGAAGTTAGCGTTATTAACGTTCTTCGTCATTCCATTCCTATTATGGTTAGCGCTGTACTTCAATAAAAAAATGACAGGTACATTTAGACGTTTATTCTCAGATGTTGCTGATTTCAATGCATGTATTGAGAACAACGTTGGTGGTATTCGCGTTGTACAAGCATTCGGAAATGAAAAGTTTGAGAAAGAGCAATTTGCTGTGAACAACGCTCGTTTCCGTACAACGAAATTAATGGCGTATAAAATTATGGCGTTAAATTCGTCGATTAGTTATATGCTCATGCGTCTCGTAACGCTCTTCGTCTTAATATGCGGTACATGGTTTGTTCTGCAAGGAGAATTAACGTACGGTGGATTTATCGGATTCGTTCTATTAACGAATATTTTCTTCCGCCCAATTGAAAAAATTAACGCGGTAATCGAAAGCTATCCAAAAGGAATCGCCGGTTTTAAAAGATATGTAGAGCTTCTTGAAACAGAGCCTGACATTGTAGACTCTAAAGATGCAATGGAAGTGAAGCATGTACACGGTGATATTCAATATAACAACATTACGTTTGGATATGAAAACAAAGAACCGATTTTAAATGACATTAGTTTGAAAATACATGCAGGTGAAACAGTTGCGTTCGTTGGACCATCAGGAGCTGGGAAAACGACGTTATGTAGCCTATTACCACGTTTTTACGAGCAATCATCTGGATCGATTCAAATTGATGGAATTGATACGAAAGATATGACATTATCTTCACTTCGTAAGCAAATTGGAATTGTGCAGCAAGATGTGTTCTTATTCTCAGGAACAATTCGTGAAAATATCGCTTACGGAAATTTAAAAGCATCAGAAGCTGAAATTTGGCAGGCAGTAAAACGTGCGCAGTTAGAAGATTTAATTTACTCACAGCCGGACGGTTTAGATACTGTTATCGGTGAGCGCGGCGTGAAACTTTCAGGTGGGCAAAAGCAGCGTCTAGCGATTGCTCGTATGTTCTTGAAAAACCCGCCAATTTTAATATTGGATGAAGCAACTTCTGCGTTAGATACAGAGACGGAACTTGCGATTCAAAAATCGCTTGCGGAGCTATCTGTTGGTCGTACAACATTAGTTATCGCTCACAGACTAGCAACGATTAAAAATGCAGATCGCATCGTCGTTGTAAATAAAGATGGTATTGCAGAACAAGGTTCACATAATGAATTAATTGAGCAAGGCGGAGGATACAGTAGGTTATACGAAGCTCAGTTTAGTTTGTAAATATAATTTGTACTGAATTAGTGCACCATAAGTAGGTAAAAATCTCATATGGGAGGCTATAAAGTATGATTGTAACAACAACTTCTACAATTCAAGGGAAAGAGATTATTGATTATGTCGATATCGTGAATGGAGAAGCGATTATGGGTGCAAATATCGTTCGTGATCTTTTCGCTTCTGTCCGTGATGTTGTCGGTGGTCGCTCAGGCGCTTACGAAAGCAAATTGAAAGAAGCACGTGACATCGCAATGGAAGAGATGAAAACTCTTGCAAGACAAAAAAATGCGAATGCCATCGTTGGTATCGACGTGGATTACGAAGTAGTTCGCGAAGGGATGCTAATGGTTGCTGTGAGCGGGACTGCTGTCCGTATCTAAAGTGAGAAGCCGTGCTGATGCACGGCTTTTTGTATTCTATGTCGAAGATTCAATATTTCTTGGGAAATGCGGAAGGTCCCGTCGATATATAGGGAAGACATTAGAGTGCTTCTTTACATTTCCGGATTTTAACTAATAATGTTTCGTATTCTTGTTCGAGAGATGAGATATCATTGTGATGATTTGGTATGGAAATTCGGCCGATGACTTCTGTTAATTTTGTTTGTAATCGTAACAACTCTTGCTCAGTAACGTTTACAGAATCTCCGGTGGTTCTTTTTGTGTATTGCTCGTAATTACCGTGGAATACTCTAGGTTCACTCTCATCTACTTGTAGAATATAGTCTGCAACAGAGCGAATAAAGGCACGGTCATGGCTAATGAAAAGTATTGTGCCAGGATATTCTTGTAACATGGTTTCTAATTCTTCTTGCGTTGCTAAGTCTAAATAGTTTGTCAAACTTATTTCAGCTTGTGATTTTTGAATTCGTTATTATAAACTTGTGCCTTAGCTATCGCCTCAGCATCGTTTTTAATTTCATCCAGTCCATTCGCATCTCCAATAACATAACCTTCAAATGAAGAACCAACAAAATCAAAGATATATTGGAATTGAGCAATAAGCGGTAATGCTTTTAGCTTTGGATTATCCCCGCCAACGATGACAACATACATTTTTTTGCCTTTCATTTTTTCTTTGAAATGAAGAGATGTATCGCGCAAGCTTTGTGACCAGCGATCAACAAAGTTTTTCATATGTCCACTCATTCCGTACCAATATAATGGTGTAGCAAAGATAATCGTGTCGTGCTCTAGCATGCGTTTGGTTAACTGCTCATAGTCATCATTTACGGATTGGAATCCTTCTGCATCATGACGTTGGTCTGTAATAGGATAGACGGTATGGTCACGCAAATAAATTTGTTCTGTTTCAATGTCCTCTATCATCATATGTGTTAAAGCTTCTGTATTTCCGTTTTGTCTTGAACTGCCATGTATAACAAACATGTAATCATTCCTTTTCTTTTGCTTGTTTTAGGAGTGAAACGTGTTTTTGCAAATTCGCTTGGATGTTGGAAAGTAATGTGATTTGCTTTGTTACTTCATTGAGTTTATCTTCGTAAAGCGTAAGGATACTGCTACACGGATTGTCGTACAGGTGCGGTTCAATTTCAAGGCAGCGCAGCATCCTTGCCGTCTCTTCTAAATTTAAGCCAATTTGTAAGTACATTTGAATAAGCTCCACTTTTTCGATGGCACTTTCATCAAAATCACGGTAACCATTTGCAAGGCGCTTAGTAGGGAGTAAGCCCTTTTCTTCGTAATGTCTTAGTGATCTTTCACTAACGCCAGTTTCTTTTGATAATTCTCCAATTCGCAATGCGTTTCACCCCTTCTACATGTATTGTAAACCTTCACACTAATGTGAGGGTCAACTCTGTTTTTTCGCAAAAGAATCTACATGATTTAAGAACACTTGAATGGCTTTAGATGGAATGAAATATTTACCGCGTACGATGGAAAACGGACGGATTAGTTGTTCATTTGGAACTTCGACGTGGAATAGTTCTTTTGCTAATAGCTCTTTCCGTACAGTCCAATCAGAAAGGATAGCGATGCCAAGCCCGGCACTAACAGCTTCCTTTACGCTTTGGATACTACTGAATGTAAAGAATCGTTTCATTTTTAAATGGTGTTGATGAATAAAGCGGTCACTATAAGCGCGTGTACCAGAACCACTTTCTCTTAATACCCATACTTGATCTTGGAGTGTACTTTCATTTATTTCATTTGTGCGGAGTAATGGATGATTTGGCGGGACGACGAGCTTCATTTCATCTTGCATAAATGTTTCAACATCTACGTCGGCGTATACGACTTGTCCTTCCACTAGGCCGATATCAATTTGATTAGAGCGAAGGCTTTGCAAAACGTCTTCTGTATTTGAGATGAAAGTATGAACTTCGACGTATGGATTTTCATTCGCATAGTTAGCCAGTATTTTTGGAAGTAAGTATTCGCCAATTGTAAAACTAGCACCAATGCGAAGTGTTCCTGTTACAACGTTATGTAGTTCATTAATTTCTTGTTTAGCATCTTCGTAAAGAGAGAGCATTTGCTTTGCATGTATATATAATATGTTTCCAGCTTCAGTAACTTGGACGTGCTTCGGGGAGCGTTGAATAAGTGTAGTGCCAAATTCGTTTTCTAAGTTGCGTATATGCATACTTACTCCAGGCTGTGAAAGGTTTAATAATTCTGCTGCACGGGAGAAGTGTTTCTGTTCAACGACAGTAACAAAAATTTTTAAAATGTCTACGTTCATATAATAGGCTCCTTTCTTTTCTATCATCTTATCATAAGTATTTCTGATGATAGAGATTCGGTATTGGTATTAAACTTATTATAGAAACTCTCTTATAATGTAAGTAGAAAGAACATGCATGTTCCAATACGATTATTGGGGTGGTACAAGGTGGAACAAACACTTGTTATACAAAAGAAGAAGGGCTTTGGATTTTCGCAAGGAATTGGGATTACATTATTAATCGCAATTGCCGCGAAATATTTAGCAGAGCTTCCATTTTTAAATATTATGGGACAATTAGTAATTGCTATTCTAATTGGGATGGTTTGGCGCGCTGCAATTGGAGTTCCTCATGATGCGATTGCAGGAACGAACTTTGCGAGTAAGAAGTTACTGCGCTTTGGGATCATCTTACTTGGAATGCGATTAAATCTTGTTGATATTGCAAAGGCAGGACCGAAAGTATTGGTTATCGCAGCGGTTGTTATTACATTTACCATTTTCGTTGTATATGGGCTAACGAAAGTGTTTAAAGTAGAGAAAAAACTTGGGATTTTAACAGCATGTGGGACAGCGATTTGCGGGGCGGCCGCGGTCGTGGCAATTGCACCGCAAGTGAAAGCGAAAGATGATGAAACAGCAGTTGGGGCAGCAATTATTGCTATTTTAGGTACGATATTTACGCTTATTTATACGCTATTATATCCAGTGCTTGGCCTATCTCCATACGGTTACGGTGTATTCTCAGGGGCGACGCTGCACGAAATCGCTCATGTCATCGCAGCTGCGGCGCCAGGAGGAAGTACGGCTGTAGACATCGCAGTTATCGTGAAGTTAACGCGCGTAGCAATGCTTGTGCCGGTAGCGATTTTAATTGGAATTTGGTTTGGGAAGAGTGAGGGAAGCAAAGAAAAGAGATCGTGGCGTGAACTTCCAATTCCGTGGTTCATTTTCGGATTTTTAGCGATGAGTGCGGTGCATTCGCTTGGCGTGATTCCAGAAGTTATTGCGGGATATATTGTAGTCATCGCTTACATGCTTATCGCAATGGCGATGGCAGGGCTCGGTTTAAATGTAGAGTTTAAAACGTTCCGTAAATTAGGAAGTAAAGCATTCGTGGCAGGGCTGATTGGCTCGGTTTGCTTATCGGTTCTTGGATACGTTCTTGTATATGCGTTAGGATTTATGTAGTAGAGGAGAAAGCTGTTCCCGAAGGTATTTAGGGGCAGCTTTTTCTTATGCTTATCTTGCTACGGATGTCGGTAAGTCGATATATTTGGAAAATCACTGATATAAATTTAATTTCCTCTGTACTTTGTTAGAAAAGATGTTCAGTGAAATATTTTTCTAAAATTTGTAAAGATATCTTCACTTGCAGCTGGAAAAAATTTATAATTTAAGTAAAGATATCTTTACTTTCGAAGGTGGAGCCTATGGGTGTAAAAAATAAAATTAAAGAATTAAGAAAGCAGCATCATATAACGCAAGTTGAAATGGCAAAGGCGATGCAAGTGACACGGCAGACGATTGTGGCGATTGAAAACCATCATTACAATCCAAGTCTAGAGTTATCCTTAAAAATCGCCAAATATTTTGGAGTGAAGGTGGAAGAAATATTTACGCTAGAGTAAGGGGAGAGAAAAATGAATGATACGAAAAAGTTAGTGATCGGTGCGACTTTTGGATTGTTTTTGGGAGACATTATAGTTCATATTATGAATCCGGCTATACCAATTTTACCGCTCGTAGTTAGTAATATTTTAGCGATTGTATGTCTAGTGTTTTATACAAATTACAAAAAGCGTAAGTACAAAGAAGAGGAACTTCCCGATATAGATGAGCGAGTAAATGAAAATATAAAAAAGCATGTGAACGTCTTATTTGTATTCGCATTTCTGTTGCTTATTATTTATATTGTTGCGAGTAAAGCAATAGGCAGGGCTGTTATACCTATGCAAGAAATATTTCTGATATGCAGTTCCTTATTTGCGGGTAGTCTCATCATAGGAGTGATGATAGGAAAACGAGTATAGCGATAGGAGGAATGAAAAATGCAGGATGAGTTTGAGAGATTTCAGTCAGATAAAGCGTTTAAATATTTAGGGTTGTTTTTAGCGATTAGTTTAGCCATATGGAGTTTGTACAATTTAATTGTTTACGGAAGTGCTGGTATGCCGTTTGTGTTATTTGCACTAGGGCAGTTTGTTTATTCCTTTGTGAACTATTGGCCGAAGTGGAGATATAGAAATAGTAAAGAGGTTGATCGTGTATGAGTAAGCAAGAGGTTATACGGTTCATAGGAAGTTTATTTTTAGCGGGGCTTGTGCTAAATGTGAGCTTAATGATTTTAAATATTTCATGGGGAACAATCTTCATATCAAATGTAGCGTTAGTCATTCTATATGGAATTGCGGAATATAGAGAACAGAAGCGTTTGAAAGAAGAGGGAATACCGTCGATTGATGAGCGAGTTGTGAACAAGATGAAGTCATATTTTACGATTAGTATGACAAGCTTCGTTTTCTTGTTCATTATGTATCTTTGTGTAAATAAGTATTTAGACAGGCCAGTAGTACATGTAAATGAGTTATTATATATTGCTATTTTTGGTCTATTAATAAGTATCGCATCGACGAGCGTGTTAGCAACAAGGAATAGATAGAAAAAGGGGAACTGGGATGGGATTACCGGTATTATGTGTCGCTACGGCTATTTTTGCTTTGTTTTGGGGAATGCAGAACTTCTCTCATAATCGAGTGCCGAGTATTTGTATTATGCTTGGTACTGTAGGTTTATCGTATTATTTATTAGTTTCAGCTCATTATCATAAAACAGCAACGAGCGTTGTTGTCGGAGCACTTATTTTATTTTGTGGTCGTGCTGTGCAAAAGGGGTTATTTCCGTAAAGGCTGTTTATACGAAGCGTATAAACAGCCTTTTGTATTTTTTTTACAAAACACTTGAAAGTTACGTAACGTCATCTTTTATAATGAAGGGGAAGAGGTGATGGTAGTGATTTCAATTCAACAATTGACGAGAGAAACAGGGGTTACGGTACGTACATTACGTTATTATGATCAAATAGATTTATTAAAGCCGAGTGGTAAAACAGAGGGTGGACATCGGTTATATAGTGAAGCTGACGTTATTCGTTTGCAACAAATTTTGTTTTTAAAGGAAATGGGATTTTCATTAAAAGAAACTGCGAATATGTTAGTAAAAGGTGAGCTAGATTTAAAAAATTCGCTTGAAAAACAACTTCGGTTTGTACAAGAAGAACAAAAGAAATTTAATCGAATGGAGAGTGTTTTACAAGCAGTTGTTTATTCGGTAGATGTGGAAGGAGAACTCGATTGGAAAGTTATGTTTGAACTGATTCAGCTTTCGAAGCAGTCTTCTCGTATACGTGAAATATTTCAAAATGAAGTGTTTTCAAAGGAAGAACAAAAATTGCTTCATAATTTACCAAACATGAGTAAGGAAGACCCGAATGTTTTAGAATGGGTAGATTTATTAAAGCAATTTCGTACTTTTATGAAAGACGGTAAAGAAGTAGCTAGTGATGAGGTACAAGGGGCAACAAAGAAATTAATGCAGAAATGTTTAGAAATGGCTAATGGTGATGAAGCGTTTTTAGATAAGTTATGGGAAGTTAGAAAATCGAAGGAAGATTCACAGAAAATGAGCCTGTATCCGATTGAAGAAGAACTTTTACTATATATGGATGAAGCTTTTCGTATTTATGATGAAAAGGAGAGGGATAAATGAGTATGCTCGCAGAATATCGTTGGTATTTTTTAATTGGGGCAGAAATTGTATTTTGGTTATCGGCTATCGGTTTCTTTTTACTCCGTTACGGATTTCGTTTGAAAAAGGCGAGTTTTATTATGGGGATTGTACTACTCGTAAACGAAGTATTCATTTTAACCTTAGGGGTAATGGACTATTATCAAACAGGAAAGTTCTCTAACTTTCAAATCATTACTGTAATCATTTTATTGTATGCAGTCTTTTACGGGAAAAAGGATTTGAAGAAGCTTGATATATTTGCGCAAAAATTAGTTGCGAAATGGCGGAATGAGCCGGCGTCTATTATAGAAGAACAGGTAGAATTAACAGGTATGGCTTATGCGAAGCAGGAAATAAAAAATTGGGTATTGCACCTTAGTTTGTTTGTTGTTGTGCATATTTTCTTTTTCTTTCTGTACGGTTTCGTACCATTTGAACAATGGGGGAATTGGTTAGAATCAGGAATCGTTTTAAATAAAGCAGCAAGTCGCGTTAGCCAAGTTTGGGCGATTATACTTTTAGTGGATACAGCTATTTCATTTTCATATGTTCTTTTTCCGAAGAAGGAGAAAGGTAACAAGAAGCTACTTTCTTAGGGGAAAGTAGCTTTTGCGGTATACAAATAATTTTTATAGGAGAGGATGACAATAGGAAAAAGAACTAGTTTTATATGGATATTTCTCTTTAGTTTAGTAGCATGCTCACAATCTAACACTACAATTGATAAGAAGAATGATGTCATTGTAAGGGGAGCAGGAATTTCCAATCTAAATAAATTTGAACAGTTCGTTTTAAATATTGATCAAGGGAAAGTTGATAAAATAAGAATTGTACAATATACCCATGAAGGTGACCCGATTTTTCAAATGTTAGAACGTAGTAAGAACGATATACTTTATGTGTCAGATAATAGAAAAGACCAATTTGCCGGTGATAATAAAGGGTTATATAAAGATAGTTGTAAAAGTATTGTGAAAGACGAGCGCGAATCAGGAACCACTTATAGGCTAATAGATTGTACGAATGAAGATGGCGCAATGGATATGACGTATTATATGTACCTAAAAAATAGAGTTAGTAGAGGAAGGAAGTATATACTCCTTCCTTTTTCTATGTATATATTGTCGAAAACTTTACCGAATATCTGTTCGTTTTTTTAGGTTTTTTATGGGCATTCGTGGTAAAATAATAATACAGATTTTTATGAGGAACATTAAACAGTATTCAAAAAAGCAAACTATGATAGACAGATGTATAAAAATGTAATTATGAAAGAGTATATATTGAAAGAGTTTTGGGGAATGATTCACATGTCTATTGAAAAGATAGGATAATCCAGATGTTTTAACTACTTATCAAAGTCAAAAAAATAAATGAAAAACAATCTCTACAAGAAGAAATTGTTCAAGATTTGCTATCTATCATTCGTGTATGTAGTTGTAAGATATATGATTGAGAAAATACAAAAAATGTCGAGGGATAAAGAGACATGAGAAGAGCATATTTTATAGAGATAAAACCGACACATGAACAAATAACCAAGATCAATCAAACGATTGGGGTTTGTAGGTACGTTTATAATCTGTATCTCTCCAAAAACAAAGAGATGTATGAATCAGAGGGAAGGTTCCTTAGTGAATATGATTTTTCTAAATGGCTAAACAATGTTTATACAAAAGAATGTAGTCAATGGATTAAAAAGGTATCTAGTAAAGCGGTAAAACAGGCCATTATGAATGGAGATAAAGCTTTTAAAAGATTCTTTCAGGGTTTATCTGGATTTCCACGTTATAAGAAAAAGAAGAATCAAGATGTGAAATGCTATTTTCCTAAAAACAACAAAACAGATTGGACAGTAGAAAGACATAGAGTAAAAGTTCCAACGATTGGTTGGATGAGGTTAAAAGAATATGGGTATATCCCAAAAAATGCGATTGTAAAAAGTGGGACGATAGGTAAAAGAGCAGGAAGATATTTTGTATCTGTGCTTTGCGAATGGAAAGAAGCAGAAATGAAGCCAATACTCAATCAAACAGGTCTAGGTATTGATTTGGGGGTAAAGGATTTCGCTATACGTAGCGATGGTATCGTTCATGAAAATATGAACAAAACAATACAAGTAAAAAAGATAGAAAAACGGTTGAAACGTGAACAACGCTCTTTATCACGCAAATTTGAAAATATAAGAAAGAGAGGTGAACAATCTGCTACTAACAAAAGAGCGAATATAGATAAAAATATTCTTAGGGTGCAAAAACTACATGCCAAGCTAGCAAATATTCGATTAGCGTATGTAAAATCTGTTGTAAATGATGTGGTGAAAACCAAGCCAACGTTTATTACAGTGGAAGATTTGAATGTAAAAGGTATGATGAAGAATAAACATCTATCTAAAGCAGTTGCTAAGCAGTGCTTTTATACATTTAAAACATGGTTATTGACGAAATGTGAGGAATATGGAATTGAATTACGTCAAGTAGACAGGTTCTATCCATCTTCAAAGCTATGTTCATACTGTGGTCAAAAGAAAGTAGACTTAAAGCTATCCGACCGAGTATATACATGTAATTGTGGAAATGTAATGGATAGAGATTTGAACGCGTCAATAAACCTTTTACAAGCAAAAAAATATACAATACTAACGTAAATAGATTGTATATATGTACGGTGGGCTACATCGGAATTTACGCCTGTGGAGTGTTAGATCAAACTGTAGTAGCGAGTGGTTGGCAAGGCAGGACACGTAGAAGCAGGAACACTCTAAGAATATACATTTGTCTATATTTTTTGTAGCAGGTCGGATTTTCTTGGAACGTCAATTTGAAATTGTCTCAGCGTATTCCCCGCAAGGTGATCAGCCGGTAGCTATAGAGAAGCTTGTAGAGGGAATTAATAGTGGAAAGAAAAAGCAAGTGTTGCTTGGAGCAACAGGAACGGGTAAGACATTTACGATTTCAAATGTCATTAAAGAAGTGCAAAAGCCAACACTTGTTATGGCTCATAATAAAACGTTAGCAGGGCAGTTATATAGTGAGTTGAAAGACTTTTTCCCGAATAATGCAGTTGAATATTTTGTTAGTTACTACGATTATTATCAGCCAGAAGCGTATGTACCACAAACAGATACGTTTATTGAAAAAGATGCGCAGATTAATGATGAAATTGATAAATTGCGTCACTCGGCAACGTCTGCATTATTTGAACGGGACGATGTAATTATTGTTGCGAGTGTTTCGTGTATATATGGCTTAGGTTCTCCAGAAGAATACCGCGAGCTAGTTGTTTCGCTTCGAGTTGGTATGGAAAAAGACCGTAATCAATTGCTTCGTGAACTTGTTGATGTACAGTATGGACGTAATGATATTGATTTCAAGCGTGGTACATTCCGTGTGCGAGGAGATGTAGTTGAAATCTTCCCGGCATCACTTGATGAGCATTGTATTCGAATCGAATTTTTCGGTGATGAAATCGATCGTATTCGTGAAGTAAATGCGTTAACAGGTGAAGTATTAGCAGAACGTGATCATGTAGCAATCTTCCCAGCATCTCACTTCGTTACACGTGAAGAAAAGATGAAGGTCGCTATTGAAAATATCGAAAAAGAATTAGAAGAGCGTTTAAAGGAATTAAATGATAACGGCAAGTTGTTAGAAGCGCAGCGTATAGAACAGCGTACACGTTATGATTTAGAAATGATGCGCGAGATGGGATTTTGTTCAGGTATTGAAAACTACTCCCGTCATTTAACACTTCGTCCAGCTGGGGCAACGCCGTATACGCTATTAGACTATTTCCCGAAAGATTTCTTAATCGTTATGGATGAATCGCACGTATCAGTACCGCAAGTAAGAGCGATGTATAACGGGGACCAAGCGCGTAAGCAAGTGCTTGTGGATCATGGATTCCGTCTGCCGTCAGCTTTAGATAATAGACCGCTCACATTCGATGAGTTTGAAGAGAAAACGAATCAAGTTATTTATGTTTCAGCAACGCCAGGACCGTATGAGTTAGAGCAGTCGCCAGAAGTAATAGAACAAATTATTCGTCCAACAGGGCTTTTAGATCCACCAATTGATATACGACCAATTGAAGGGCAAATTGACGATTTATTAGGAGAGATTCAAGATCGTATTGCAAAAAATGAACGTGTATTAATTACGACTTTAACGAAGAAAATGTCAGAGGATTTAACGGATTACTTAAAAGATGTAGGAATTAAAGTTAACTATCTTCACTCTGAAATTAAAACGTTAGAACGTATTGAAATTATCCGCGATCTTCGCCTCGGTAAATTTGATGTACTTGTCGGCATTAACTTATTGCGAGAAGGATTAGATATTCCGGAAGTATCACTTGTAGCTATTTTAGATGCTGATAAGGAAGGGTTCTTGCGTTCAGAACGTTCATTAATTCAAACAATCGGTCGTGCCGCGCGTAATGAAAACGGCCGCGTTATTATGTATGCAGATCGTATAACGAAATCTATGGGAATTGCGATTGAAGAAACGAAGCGTCGTCGTAGTATACAAGAAGCTTACAATGAAGAGCATGGTATTACGCCGAAAACGATTCAAAAAGGTGTGCGTGATGTAATTCGTGCAACGACAGCTGCTGAAGAAACGGAAACGTATGAAGCAACGCCAGCTAAGAAGATGACGAAAAAAGAGCGTGAAAAGACAATTGCGAAGATGGAAGCAGAAATGAAAGAAGCAGCAAAAGCGTTAGACTTCGAGCGTGCAGCTGAACTAAGAGATTTACTATTAGAATTAAAAGCGGAAGGGTGAAAAAAGTGAGTAAGAGCAAGGATTTTATCGTTGTAAAAGGTGCTAGAGCACATAACTTAAAAAATATTGATGTAACCATTCCGAGAAATCAGCTTGTCGTTGTAACGGGATTGTCTGGTTCGGGGAAATCATCATTAGCATTTGATACGATTTATGCAGAAGGGCAGCGCAGATACGTAGAATCGTTATCTGCGTATGCGCGCCAGTTTTTAGGACAAATGGATAAGCCGGATGTGGACACGATTGAAGGATTATCACCAGCAATTTCAATCGATCAAAAAACGACGAGTCGTAACCCACGTTCAACTGTCGGAACGGTAACGGAGATTTATGATTACTTACGTTTATTATTTGCACGAATTGGTACGCCAATTTGTCCGAATCATGGCATTGAAATTACGTCACAAACAGTAGAGCAGATGGTAGACCGTGTTCTTGAATATCCTGAACGTACGAAATTACAAGTGTTAGCGCCTATCGTTTCTGGGCGTAAAGGTGCGCATGTAAAAGTACTTGAAGATATTAAGAAGCAAGGATATGTTCGTGTTCGCGTTGACGGTGAAATGCTTGATGTATCTGAAGATATTACGTTAGATAAAAATAAGAAGCATTCCATTGAAGTTGTAATTGACCGTATTGTTGTAAAAGAAGGAATCGCAAGCCGCCTTGCTGATTCACTTGAAAGTGCATTAAAGCTTGGCGGAGGCCGAGTGTTAATTGATGTAATGGGAGAAGAGGAACTTCTGTTTAGTGAACATCATGCTTGTCCGCATTGTGGTTTTTCAATCGGAGAATTAGAGCCGCGTATGTTCTCATTCAACAGTCCGTTCGGAGCATGTCCTTCTTGTGATGGACTTGGTTCAAAGCTAGAGGTAGATTTAGAGCTTGTTATCCCGAACTGGGATTTATCATTAAATGAACATGCGATTGCACCTTGGGAACCAACAAGTTCACAATATTACCCACAACTTTTACAATCTGTATGTAATCATTACGGCGTTGATATGGATGTGCCTGTAAAAAATATACCGAAAGATTTATTTGATAAAGTGTTGTACGGAAGCGGGGAAGAGAAAGTTTATTTCCGCTATGTAAATGAATTTGGTCAAGTAAAGGAAAATGAGATTTTATTTGAAGGTGTTATTCCAAACATTGAACGTCGTTATCGTGAAACGAGTTCTGATTACATTCGTGAGCAAATGGAAAAGTATATGGCAGAACAAGCTTGTCCAAAGTGTAAAGGTGGACGCTTAAAGCCTGAGAGTTTAGCTGTATTTGTTGGCAATAAAACGATTGCTGACGTAACGAAGTATTCAGTTCAAGAAGTACAAGAATTCTTCTCAAATGTAGAGCTAACGGAGAAGCAACAAAAAATAGCTCATTTAATTTTAAGAGAAATTCAGGAGCGCGTTGGGTTCTTAGTGAACGTTGGTTTAGATTATTTAACGTTAAGCCGTGCCGCAGGAACTTTATCAGGTGGTGAGGCGCAGCGTATTCGTTTAGCGACGCAAATTGGTTCTCGTCTAACTGGCGTACTTTATATTCTAGATGAGCCTTCAATTGGTTTACACCAGCGTGATAACGATCGTCTTATTCGTACATTGCAAGAAATGCGCGATTTAGGCAATACGTTAATCGTTGTTGAACATGATGAAGATACGATGATGGCTGCTGACTATTTACTTGATATAGGGCCTGGTGCAGGTATTCATGGTGGACAGGTCGTTTCAGCGGGGACGCCGGCTGAAGTTATGCAAGATGAGAATTCATTAACAGGGAAGTATTTAAGTGGTAAAGAGTTTATTCCAGTTCCACTTGAAAGACGTAAAGGTGATGGACGTAAAGTAGAGATTGTCGGCGCAAAAGAGAATAACTTAAAGAATGCGAAAATGTCATTCCCACTCGGTACGTTTGTAGCGGTAACAGGGGTATCTGGTTCTGGTAAAAGTACGATGATTAATGAAGTATTATATAAATCGTTAGCTCAAAAGTTATATAAAGCGAAAGCGAAGCCAGGTACTCATAAAGAGATTAAAGGTCTTGAACATTTAGATAAGGTAATTGATATTGATCAATCACCAATTGGTCGTACACCACGTTCTAATCCAGCGACGTACACAGGTGTATTCGATGATATTCGTGATGTGTTTGCACAAACGAATGAAGCGAAAGTGCGCGGATATCAAAAAGGACGTTTCAGCTTTAACGTAAAAGGTGGCCGTTGTGAAGCGTGCCGTGGTGATGGAATTATTAAAATCGAAATGCATTTCCTACCAGATGTGTATGTTCCGTGTGAAGTTTGTCACGGTAAACGATATAATCGTGAAACGTTAGAAGTGAAATATAAAGATAAGAATATTTCTGAAGTGTTAGGGATGACAATTGAAGATGGAGTAGAATTCTTCGCCAATATTCCTAAAATTAAGCGTAAACTTCAAACGCTTGTAGATGTTGGGCTTGGTTATATGAAATTAGGTCAACCAGCAACAACATTATCTGGTGGGGAAGCACAGCGTGTGAAATTAGCTTCTGAATTACACCGTCGTTCTACAGGTCGTACGTTATACATTTTAGATGAGCCAACGACTGGTTTGCATGCGCATGATATTGCACGTCTTCTAGAAGTGCTGCAACGTCTTGTTGAGAGCGGTGAGACGGTACTTGTAATTGAACATAATTTAGATGTAATTAAAACAGCTGATTATATCGTTGACCTTGGACCAGAGGGCGGAGATAAAGGTGGACAAATCGTTGCTTCCGGAACGCCAGAGCAAGTAGTGAAAGAAGAACGCTCATACACAGGTAAGTATTTAAAAGAGATTTTAAATCGTGATAAAGCAAGAATGAAAGAGAAAATAAAAGAAGTAGAGTTATCGCAATAAGTTTATTGATGAAAACCGAGTGGAAATGACGCTCGGTTTTTATTGTATAGGGGGAGAAGATGGAGTTTTTAGAGGTGTTAAGGAAGAAACATATGAAGGTAAGAGAGTTTCAAAGTTGGGGTGTATATTTTCGAAAGCGCTGGGAGGATCACTTTGCAAATCATTTAAGTGATAAAGAAAAAGAAGATATTTTTCTTTATGGAGATAAGTATGCATGTGGTTATCTATGGCACATATTTAGTTATGAGAAAAAGAAGTGTTTAGAGGGTAAAGAAGCGGAAAACGCGTTTCATAATGAAGTGAAAAAGGATTGCTACATCTTCTATCAACACTGTGATGAGATACTGTTAATAAAGGATGCGAGTTTGTTACATATGGATGATATATTGTGTGAGACAGACGATGCGTATAAAGGTGATATCTATATCGTAGATAAAGATTTCACTTGGACCTTTGTAAAAACGCATGAACGTAGGTGGTGTGGTCCTTATTTTGCGAGGAAGTGTTAGTAGGTATACAAGCATGAAAGATAGAATAAGTTGATATAAGTGTTCGTATCATACTTGCGTTTATTATCTATTAGCGTATGATGAAATATATATGTTTAAAAGGATGTGTAACGAAATGAGATGGATTGTATCACTTCTTGTAAATAGCGTTGTGTTAATCGCTGTATCGGGACTTTTAAAAGGGATTGCACCAGATGCATTTTACGTAGCAAATATACAAACTGCAATTATTGCTAGTATTATATTGGCGGTTTTAAATGTGTTCGTAAAGCCGTTTTTAATTTTAATTACGCTACCAATTACTGTTGTAACTTTCGGCTTCTTCTTAATTGTTATTAATGCGATTACGTTAAAAATAGCAGATTCATTATTAGGAGATGCTTTTAATATATCAGGATTTGGTGTAGCGATTGTTGCGGCAATTTGTATTTCAATTTTTAATATGATAATTGAAAAGGCAATTGTTGAACCTCTATATGAAAAAAAGAGAAAGTGACAAAAAGAAAAACATTTCATTATTCGTATGAAATGTTTTTTTCTATTTATTAGAAACCGTATTTCTTGTTTCCAGAAAAAAATGGTACAATATCCGATAGAATGGAATTTTACATCAAACGAGACTGAACCCGCAGCGGAGTGGAGGTTTATACATATGCCGAAAGTAAGGACAAAAGATTTAATTGAACAATTTCAATTGGAGTTAATCAGTGGTGAAGAAGGCATTCATCGTCCGATTGATACAAGTGATTTATCACGACCTGGAATTGAAATGGCAGGATTTTTTACATATTATCCAGCAGATCGTGTGCAGCTTCTTGGAAAGACGGAGCTTACGTTCTTTGACACGTTAACGTCAGAGCAAAAACAAGAGAGAATGAAAGCGCTTTGTACTGAGGAGACGCCATGTATTATTGTAACTCGTAATCAAGATGTACCAGATGAGTTATTACAAGCATCACGTGAATCAGGTATGCCTTTATTACGTTCTTCTCAAACGACAACTAGATTATCAAGTCGTTTAACAAACTATTTAGAAGGTAAGTTAGCACCAACAACTGCTGTTCATGGTGTGTTAGTAGATATTTACGGTGTTGGTGTTTTAATTACAGGTCAAAGTGGTGTTGGTAAAAGTGAGACAGCTCTTGAGCTTGTAAAGCGTGGTCACCGTCTTGTTGCGGATGATAGTGTAGAAATTCGTCAAGAAGATGAAGACATGTTAGTCGGAAGCTCACCAGATTTAATCGAGCATTTATTAGAAATTCGTGGTCTAGGTATTATTAACGTTATGACGTTATTCGGTGCAGGGGCAGTACGAAATTATAAGCGTATTACACTTGTTATTAATCTTGAAATTTGGGATCAAAAGAAAAATTACGATCGCTTAGGTCTTGATGAAGAGAAGATGAAAATTATTGATACAGAGCTTACGAAGATTACACTTCCAGTTCGTCCTGGTCGAAACTTGGCTGTTATTATTGAAGTAGCAGCGATGAACTTCCGTTTAAAACGTATGGGAGTCAATGCAGCACAGCAGTTTTCTGAACGATTAATGAGTGCAATTGAGTTAGGAAATCAGGAGTAAACTTTGGAGAGGGAGGTCATATACATATGCTGTTAGCTTCTGTACCACAGCTTGACCGTGTAGCTATCCAACTTGGGCCGTTTCCTGTGTATTGGTACGGGATTATTATCGGTACAGGTGTGCTATTAGGTCTTTGGCTGGCAACTCGCGAGGGAGAAAGGCTAGGTATTCCAAAAGATACATTTGTTGACCTTGTATTAATTGCAGTACCGATCGCTATTCTTTTTGCGAGAATGTACTATGTTATTTTTGAATGGGAATATTACGCACAAAATCCGAGTCAAATTATTAATATTCGTCAAGGTGGTTTGGCGATTCATGGTGGTTTAATCGGGGCTGTTATTACAGGTGTTCTTTTTGCGAAACGACGCGGACTTTCTTTCTGGAAGTTGGCTGATATTGCTGCACCAAGTATTTTACTAGGACAAGCAATTGGCCGATGGGGAAACTTTATGAACCAAGAGGCGCATGGTGATGAAGTAACGAGACAGTTTTTAGAAGGTCTTCATTTACCGGATTTTATTATTAATCAAATGTATATTGAGGGTGTGTACTATCATCCGACGTTTTTATATGAATCATTATGGAATTTTGCAGGCGTAATTTTACTACTTGCATTAAGAAAAGTGAATTTACGTCGCGGGGAGTTATTCTTCACATATTTAATTTGGTATTCAGTAGGACGCTTCTTCGTAGAAGGCTTACGTACAGATAGTTTAATGCTAGGACCACTTCGTATCGCACAAGTAATGTCAATTGGACTTGTTGTTATTTCTATTATTTTCATTATTGTGAGACGAAAAATGGGGCAAGCTGATAAAAGATATTTAGAAAATTAGAGACAAGTAGCATCTTATTATAAGATGCTGCTTCTTTCATATTCAGGAAGGCGAAAGGACTAAGGCGATGAGAATAAATACAGTTTTATTTGATTTAGATGGAACTTTAATTAATACAAACGAACTTATTATTTCTTCTTTTTTACATACTTTAAATACATATTATCCAAATCAATATAAGCGTGAAGATGTATTGCCATTTATCGGTCCATCTTTGCATGATACTTTCAGTAAGATTGATGAAAGTAAGGTTGAAGAGATGATTACAAGTTATCGCGAATTTAACCATGATCATCATGATGAATTAGTAGAAGAATATGAAACTGTATATGAAACAGTTCGAGAGTTGAAGAAGCAAGGTTATAAAGTTGGTATTGTTACAACGAAAGCGAGACAAACCGTTGAGATGGGATTACAGTTGTCAAAGCTTGATGAATTTTTTGATGTTGTCGTGACAATTGATGATGTAGAGCATGTGAAACCACATCCAGAGCCACTTCAAAAAGCGCTTGAATTATTAGATGCAAAACCAGAAGAAGCATTGATGGTTGGGGATAATCATCATGATATTGTCGGTGGTCAAAATGCGGGGACGAAAACAGCTGCGGTTTCATGGACGTTGAAAGGTAGAGCGTATTTAGAGGCTTACAAGCCGGACTTTATGCTAGATAAAATGAGTGATTTGCTACCGATTTTGTCTAATATGAACCGTTCATAAAGGTCCAAGTAAGTTAGTAGAGGAGCGAGCTAAGTGCGACGGACAACGCGCTATCCTGTTTCAGGAGAAAATTCATTATGGAATGTGTATAAAACAGTGTCTTTTTGGAAGGTAATGAAAAACTTTATTATTATCCAAATTGCACGTTACACGCCATTTTTATCTGTGAAGAATTGGTTGTACCGCACTTTTTTACGGATGAAAGTAGGAAAGAAAACATCATTTGCGCTTATGGTAATGCCGGATATTATGTTCCCAGAAAAGATAACTGTGGGAGAGAATTCGATTATTGGCTATAACACAACGCTTTTAGCACATGAATATTTAATTCGTGAATATCGACTTGGGGAAATCGTCATTGGAAATGAAGTGATGATTGGAGCGAATGTAACAATATTACCAGGTGTGAAAATTGGAGACGGTGCGACTGTCTCAGCTGGCACACTTGTTCATAGAGATGTACCGAGCGGTGCTTTCGTAGGTGGAAATCCAATGCGTATTATTTATACGAAAGAGCAAATGACCGCCAGAGAAGGTTCATGGTGAAAATGTAACATTTCTCCTCTTTTTTTATGAATAAAAAGGAAATAATTGAGTATAATATACTGTTTTGTTTTTTACGGAATCGTTTATACTTATAGATAGAAGAATGTGTGAACGAAGAAAACAAAAAACTGGAGGATATATGGGGAAAAATCAAAGGATATATAAGGAGAACGGACAAGTTATCTCTTTTAATCAATTAGCGGACTTCTTTTATAAAAAAGGGATGAGAGCTTACAAAGGACAAAAATTGCAAGATGCAATTAAATATTTTCGAAGAGCGGCACAAAGTGAGAAGGAGCCGTTTATTTTATGTCAATTAGCATCAGTATTATCTGAGGCTGGTGAATATCAAGAATCGAATCAAATCTTCTTAAAGTTAGTTAGATCTAATCCAGAACTTGAACAGTGCTATTATTTTATTGCAAATAATTATGCATATATGGGGTTATTTCAACAGGCGAAGAAATATGCAGATCGTTATTTAGAAGTTGCAAAAGAGAAGGAATTCGTAGAAGATACATTAGAACTTCTTGAGATTATGGAAGAAGAAGCAATGGGTGCGGAAGAGATTGAAGATGAAGATGATTTAATTGTTATGCAGGAAGAAGCGAATCGTTATATTCGTAATGGACAATTGGAAGAAGCAATTGCTACATTAGAAATTGTTACGAAAGATTATCCGGAATTTTGGTCAGGTCATAATAATTTAGCCATTGCACATTTTCAATCTGGTAATGTAGACAAAGCACTGAAGTTAACAGAAATGATTTTAGAGAAAAATCCTGGTAATATACATGCGCTTTGTAATACGCTTATTTTTCTATATTCAATTGGAGAGCATAAACAAGTAGAAGCGTTAGCGGGACAGCTAGTTTCGGTATATCCGATTTCATTTGAACATCGTTTGAAACTGGGAACTACACTTGCAACAATTGGTTATTTCGAGCATGCATATAAATGGTTCAAACTATTAAAGCGTCAAGGATATGAGGGAGACGTTAGTTTTTATTATTGGTTTGCATATTCTGCTTATATGGTGAAAGATCAGCAACTAGCTGAAAAAATGTGGCAATATGTCGTGGAATTGCATCCTGATAAAAAGGGAAAAGAACCGTGGAATGCGCTGAATTTAGCAGATGAAGGACAAAACGTGTTATTTGAAGAATTACGAAAATCATTTCAGCAAAGTGCGACGCTAGAAGAACAAATGCTAGCTTTATATTTAATGAATGAATTGTCAACGCCGGAGAAGGTGGGATTCTTCTTTGATATAACGCAAGCGAAGAACGGTGTTCCCATCGTATCACAACTTGCAAAGTACTTCTTTTTACTTAATAGTCATAAGAGTATTCCAGCTGATTTACAGCAATTTGAGCAGTGCGCGAGAATCGCGGATGCATTATACAATTATACGAAAAAAGATGATGAATTAATTGAAGAGTGTTTACACTTTTGGTTTTGTACGTTCATACGTTTATATACATCTGGAGACATATTTACAAATGTGTACGGCTGGTCAGCTGCGATTGAATACATTGTACGCGGCGAACAAGGAAATAAAATGACACAGTCGGAGCTTGGAGATGTATATAATGTATCTGTAGCGACTGTCCGAAAGTATGTGCAAGCTGTTAAGCGTACGCACACATAAGATAAGCAAATCATTGGGAAAAAAATGATGCTAACAGTATAATGAGGGTAACTTAATTGTGTAGGAATGGATAGGAGTGAATAGTGTGTCAGAAGAAAAAATTTATGATGTCGTTATTATTGGTGCAGGACCAGCTGGTATGACAGCTGCAGTATATACATCTCGCGCAAATTTAAGCACATTAATGCTTGAGCGTGGTATTCCAGGTGGCCAAATGGCAAACACGGAAGATGTAGAAAACTACCCAGGTTATGAGTCTATTTTAGGACCAGACTTATCAAATAAAATGTTCGAGCATGCAAAGAAATTTGGTTCTGAATATGCATACGGTGATGTAAAAGAAGTCATCGATGGTAAGGAATACAAAACAATTATTGCTGGTAAAAAAGAATATAAAGCACGTGCAATTATCGTTGCAAGCGGTGCAGAGTATAAAAAAATTGGTGTACCGGGTGAAACAGAACTTGGCGGCCGCGGTGTATCATATTGTGCAGTATGTGACGGAGCATTCTTTAAAGGAAAAGAACTTATCGTAATTGGCGGCGGAGATTCTGCTGTTGAAGAGGGTGTGTTCTTAACACGCTTCGCATCAAAAGTAACGATTGTTCACCGTCGTGACACGCTTCGTGCACAGAAAATTTTACAAGACCGTGCTTTCCAAAACGAAAAAGTAGATTTCATTTGGAACCACACGATAAAAGAAATCAACGAAGCAAGTGGTAAAGTAGGAAGTGTAACACTTGTGGACGTAAATAGTGGAGAAGAGAAAGAAGTCAAAACTGACGGCGTATTCGTATACATCGGTATGTTACCTTTATCAAAACCATTTGTTGAACTAGGTATTACAAATGAAAATGGTTACCTTGAAACGAACGAGCGTATGGAAACGAAAATACCTGGTATTTTCGCAGCTGGTGATGTTCGTGAAAAAATGCTTCGTCAAATTGTAACTGCAACAGGTGACGGTAGTATTGCAGCGCAAAGTGCACAACATTACGTAGAAGAATTATTAGAGGAATTAAAAACTGTATCAGAAAAATAAGGGATAATATACCTTGTGAGAAGAAAGCTACCGACAGGAGCTTTCTTCTTTTTTTGTGTGAAAATGTCAAAGTTTTGTCAAAAAATATAAGGATTATAAGCTTTCTTATTGATATACTGGACTTTACGGAAAAAATCACTATAAGAAATGAGGAATTTATTCAGTATGGAATGGCGTAATATATATCGTGGATTTTGTATGGGCGTTAGTGATTTAATTCCTGGTGTGAGCGGCGGTACAATCGCTGTTGTGTTAGGGATTTATGAACAATTGCTTGCGGCAATTAGTGGATTCTTTAGTCGTGAATGGAAAAAACATTTAGGATTTTTAATTCCACTTGCAGCTGGTGTGGCAGCGGCATTTTTAACGTTAAGTCACGTTATTAAATATTTACTTGCAAATCATTATGAACCGACTCAATTTTTCTTCCTCGGTTTAATTATTAGTATATTACCGATGTTAATGAGGGAAGCTGATGCAAAGTCGTCGTTTAAAGGCAGGCACATCGTTTTATTAATAGTTGCAGCAATTCTTGTTGCGATTACAGCTTTCTTTAAACCAGATAAGGCAGCAGATCCAATTACGACATTAACAATTTTAAATGCAATTGGTTTATTTTTCGCAGGATGGATGGCTAGTATGGCCATGCTGCTTCCTGGAATTAGTGGATCGTTTATTTTACTAATTATTGGTGTGTATCCAACAGCAATTAACGCTTTAACTACACTTAACTTACCTTTAATCGTGGTTATCGGTGCTGGTGTTATGGTTGGATTTGTTGTAAGTAGTAAAGGCATTAGTTTTTTATTAGATCGTTATAAAAGTATGACATTTGCGGCAATTATTGGACTTGTAATCGGTTCGATTGTAATTGTATTCCCTGGGATTCCGACTGGCGGATTTTCAATTATAAGTTCAATTATTACCTTTATTTTAGGATTTGCGATTGTTACTTATTTCGGTAAGAAATAAGTACTTTAATCCCCTTGGCGATAAAAATCGTTAAGGGGATTTTTCATGTTATTCATTCAAAGTATAAGCATTTACATTGCTTGTTATAGAAAGCTTTTTTAAAATTGCTGAGTAGCATATGCTTAGCGAAAGAGGACTGGCTCCTTCGTTGTAGCAAACTGTTTTTGATAGTATAATGAAAGAAGTATGCAGTGAGGAATTTTACTGCAAGTAGCTGAGGTGAAGAAACATGCAAAGAGTGACAAACTGTGTGTTAATTAGAGATAATGAAGTACTCTTACTCCAAAAACCTCGCCGAAATTGGTGGGTTGCACCAGGCGGGAAAATGGAGCGTGGTGAGACTGTAAGAGATTCCGTTGTTCGCGAGTATCGTGAAGAAACAGGTATTTATTTGAAAAACCCAGCGTTAAAGGGGGTCTTCACCTTTGTCATCCAAGAAGGTGATAAAGTTGTTTCTGAATGGATGATGTTCTCCTTTTTAGCGACAGATTTTGCAGGAGAAAACAAACTAGAGAGCGAAGAAGGCATCATTGGTTGGCATACATTTGATAAAATTGATGATTTAGCAATGGCGCCAGGAGATTATCACATTATTGATTATTTAATTAAAGGAAATGGCATAATCTACGGTACATTTGTATATACCCCAGATTTTGAGTTGCTTTCATATCGATTAGATCCGAGTTAAACCGTCAAGGAGAGGATACAATGACAGAGAATAATGATATAAAAATGGTAATTATTACAGGGATGTCTGGAGCTGGAAAAACAGTAGCTTTACAAAGTTTTGAAGATTTAGGATATTTTTGTGTGGATAATTTACCACCGATGTTATTGCCAAAGTTTATTGAGCTTATGGCGGATTCAAAAGGGAAAATGAATAAAGTGGCACTTGGTATTGATTTACGTGGCCGCGAGTTTTTTGAACATTTATGGGGAGCACTTGATGATTTATCAGAACGTACATGGATTATTCCTCATATTTTATTTTTAGATGCGAAAGATAGTACGCTTGTAACTCGTTATAAAGAAACGAGACGTTCGCATCCACTTGCACCAACTGGTTTGCCGTTAAAGGGAATCGAAGCAGAGCGTAATTTATTAACAGATATGAAGGCACGAGCGAATATTGTGCTTGATACATCGGATTTAAAACCGAAAGAATTACGTGAAAAAATTGTTCACTTGTTCTCAACAGAAACTGAGCAAGCATTTCGTGTAAATGTTATGTCATTTGGATTTAAGTACGGTATTCCAATTGATGCAGATTTAGTATTTGATGTTCGTTTTTTACCAAATCCATATTACATTCCACATATGAAGCCATTAACAGGACTAGATGAAGAAGTTTCTTCGTATGTACTGAAATTTAATGAGACACATAAGTTTTTAGAGAAGTTGACGGATCTGATTACTTTCATGCTGCCTCATTATAAAAGAGAAGGCAAAAGTCAACTTGTAATTGCAATTGGATGTACAGGTGGACAGCATCGTTCTGTTACGCTTACAGAATACCTTGGGAAACATTTGAAACCAGAGTATAGTGTTCATGTATCTCATCGTGATGTGGAGAAGAGAAAGGGCCATTAAGGGATGAAAAAAGAGAGAAAGCCTAAAATTGTCATCATGGGAGGCGGAACTGGACTCTCTGTTTTATTAAGAGGATTAAAGCAATATCCTGTTGATATTACAGCAGTTGTTACAATTGCTGATGATGGTGGCAGTTCGGGTAGATTACGTGATGAGCTAGAAATTCCACCTCCAGGTGACATCCGTAACGTACTTGTTGCGTTATCGGATGTAGAGCCACTGGTGGAAGCTTTATTTCAGCACCGTTTCACAACAGGAGACGGACTGAAAGGTCATGCGTTAGGAAATCTATTGTTGGCAGGTATGACCTCGATTACAGGAGACTTTTTCCATGCAATTACAGAAACAAGTAAAGTATTAAATGTCAGAGGACGTGTATTACCAGCAGCTAATCAAAGTGCGGTACTTCATGCGGAACTTGAAGATGGGGAAATTGTAACAGGTGAATCAAAGATTCCTTATTACGGAAAGAAGATTAATCGTGTCTTTTTAACTCCAGAAGATGTAGAGCCATTGCATGAAACGTTGGCTGAGATTAAACGAGCTGATTTACTTGTTTTCGGTCCTGGAAGTTTGTATACGAGTATATTGCCTAATTTAGTTGTTAACAAAATTGGAGACGCTGTTCTTGCTGCAAAGGCGAAGAAGGTATATGTATGTAACGTTATGACACAAGCGGGTGAAACGATGGGATATACTGCTTTTGATCATGTGCAGGCGTTACACGATCATTTAGGGCAACCATTTATCAATACTGCAATTGTAAATAACCGTGAGATTCCTTGTGAATTACGCAAGTCATATGAGGAAGAAATGTCTACACCAGTTGTAGTGGATGAAGAACGTTTTGTTGAAAATAATATTGATGTTATTCAAGAGGGATTAGCGAAGTATGATGATCATGTTGTAAGGCATGATACGTTAAAGTTAGCGTCCATTTTATATTCATTGTTATAAATATGCGTTGCCTCGTTTGAGGTAGCGCTCCTCATTCATATAGGACAAGAATTTTGTTCCATAATAATCGTATAAGGAGGTGTTGACTGTGTCATTTGCATCAGAAACAAAGAAAGAGTTGACGAATCTTGAGATGAAGGAATGCTGTGAGAAAGCAGAATTATCAGCGTTACTTCGAATGAACGGGTCGCTTTCTTTTTCAAACCGTCGTCTATCTATCGATATTCAAACGGAAAATGCGGCAATTGCAAGAAGGATTTATACGCTTTTGAAAAAAGGATATGACGTGACGGTAGAATTGCTTGTCCGTAAAAAAATGCGCTTGAAGAAAAATAATGTATATATTGTGCGGCTTGTTGAGAAGTCTCGCGAAATATTAGCTGATCTTCATATCGTTCGAGATGACTTTTCATTTATTCGAAATATATCACAAGAATTGATTGAGAAGAAATGTTGTAAACGATCGTACTTACGTGGCGCATTTTTAGCAGGTGGTTCAGTAAATAACCCAGAAACATCATCTTATCATTTAGAAATCTTTTCGTTATATAAGGAACATAATGATGCTATATGTGAACTGATGAACGGATTTGATTTAAATAGTAAGACGTTGGAAAGAAGAAAAGGGTACATTACGTATTTGAAAGAAGCAGAAAAAATTACAGAGTTTTTAAATATTATAGGTGCTCATAATGCACTTTTAAGATTTGAAGATATTCGAATCGTACGTGATATGCGTAATTCTGTAAATCGTTTAGTGAACTGCGAAACAGCTAATTTAAATAAAACAATTGGTGCAGCACTAAGACAGATTGAAAATATTCGTTATATTGATGAGACAGTTGGTCTTGATATTTTGCCGGATAAATTACAAGAGATTGCACAATTACGAAGAGATTATCAAGATGTAACATTGAAAGAGTTAGGTGAGATGGTATCCGGGGGGAAGATTAGTAAGTCGGGTATTAATCATCGTTTGCGTAAAATCGATGAAATCGCAGAGAAATTACGCGCGGGGGAAACGTTAGTAAAAAAATAAGAGGTTAAAGGGGAAATGGAGCTGTGGTTCAAAAACGAGTTCAGGTTTCATTAAAAAACGGTTTACAAGCACGTCCGGCTGCGTTGTTTGTACAAGAGGCAAATCGCTTTCATGCAGATATCTTCATCGAGAAAGATGGAAAGACAGTAAATGCAAAGAGCATAATGGGGATTATGAGCTTAGCAATTGGAACTGGAAGCATGATAACAATTACAACAGAAGGTTCAGATGCAGAAGAGGCTTTAGAAGCATTAGCTGCATATGTACAATAAGAAGCTATCGCGTATATGCGATAGCTTTTTGTTTTTGCGGTTTACTTAAAGGGAGTTTTCGGGATAGGGGGTATGTAGGTGGTTTGTCCTTGTCGTAGATTGTCGGTAAATCGATATGTTGTGTCGAACCGTTGATATATTAAAAAAATCGTTGATATAATTTAAGTTTTGTTCGATATAATTGAAAAATCGTTGATATATTTAGGTGAATACCAGGGTGGGTATCCAGACGGAGGTGCATGATAATAAAAAAGCGCCCTGTAATAGGGTGCTTTTTTATGTATCTAGCTTCAGCGACTAGAATCTCCGGTCGCTTCGCCCCTTCATTCGAGGCAAAAAGCGCCTCGGAATCAGGCGCTCCATCGCCCTGTGATTCTGAACGAGCCGCTTCCGCTTTTAGTTATTAACGATTTGTAAAGATCTTATCGATTAAACCGTATTCTAAAGCTTTTTCTGCTGTCATGAAGTTGTCGCGGTCTGTGTCGCGTTGTAGTACTTCAAGTGGTTGACCAGTGCGGTCAGCAAGAATTTGGTTTAGTTTTTCACGTAAGAATAGGATACGTTTTGCAGCGATTTCGATTTCAGTCGCTTGACCTTGTGCTCCACCAAGTGGTTGGTGAATCATTACTTCACTGTTTGGAAGTGCGTAACGTTTTCCTTTTTCACCTGCTGCAAGTAAGAATGCACCCATAGATGCAGCCATACCGATACAGATTGTTGATACTTGTGGTTTAATAAACTGCATTGTATCATAGATTGCCATACCCGCTGTGATAGAACCACCAGGGCTGTTGATGTAGATGTGAATATCTTTTTCTGGATCTTGAGATTCCAAGAATAAAAGCTGGGAAACGATTGAGTTAGCTACGTTGTCATCAATTGCACTACCAAGCATAATGATGCGGTCTTTTAATAGTCGAGAGTAAATATCGTAAGCGCGTTCTCCACGATTTGTTTGTTCAATTACTGTAGGAATTAAATTCATCTGTTATTTCCTCCTTATAAAGCTTTCTTAGTCTTATAATACAATTATGGTCAATAAAGGTCAAACGAAACCACTTTAAATCAAAAAAATATGTAGTTGTACCATGAAATATTCGCTATGTTTTCGAAATTCCCTGCTTATGTATCTTCAACATCATAACCGAATTACATAAATTTAAACGTTACGAAAACTGGAGAAAAAAGAAAAGAACGCCTTTTAACTGAAGCGTTCTTTCGATAATTAGTCTTTTAAAAGATAGGTTACTTTATTTAAAATCTTTTCGATTTGTTTCGCGTTTTTACTATACATTTCGCTTGCTGACTTCGACTTTGTTTCTAGGGAAAATAGTTCAAGATCAGCATGACATTTTTTTAAAGATGCTAATAATAAAGGTTTGTTTTGAGGAGAAGGCATTTGGAGTTTGTCATTGTAAATGTCGATAGTAAGTTGTCCGTATGAATCCACTTGACCGAGGAAGACATTTTCAATAACAACACCGATTTTTTCTAATTCTGAATGTAGCCAAGCGCGGTTATGTCCGCTTGCTGAAAGAGGTTCATCTAGTACATTTCCATCCATAATAACAGTTTGTGGTTCTTTTTCATTTGGCACTTTTAAACCTAGATCTTTTGCTGTAAGTGGCTGAGAATCTTTCTTTAATAATACATTTAATTCTCCACTCGGTTCTAAGACAGCAAATTCGACTTCAGCTATACTGAATGCACCATTTCCTCTAAGAAGTTCAAGTAACTCATCACTTGTATATTTCTCTTTCTTTAAATTATCCTCAAGTACTTTGCCATCTTTTATTAACACTGTAGACTTCCCTTCAAAAAAATCTCTAGCCGTTTTGTTTTTTAGGGAGAGAATTCCGACAAAGAAGGGTACTGAGGCGAAAATAAGTATGGCAAAGACACCGTGGAAAAACTTTTGATCAAGCCCTGTAGCTATTTGAGCGGCGATATCGCCAATTGTCATTCCTGCTATGTATTCAAAAAAGGAAAGCTGAGAGATTTGCCTTTTTCCTAAGCACTTTGTAATAGTGAATAAAATGATTAATATGAATACAGAGCGAAGGATAACAAGTGTCCATTCCGGCAGGTGAGACATAGTCATTTCCTCCAGTCTACTTAAAACCCTTTATATTGAGGTTCTTCACGTTCTAATAATGAAACCCTATCCTGTAAATCAGCGATGATGCTGTCCATTTCTAACATACATTCATGAAATACGCGTTTTGCTTCATCGTCTGTAGAGTTTAGCGAAAGGGAACTTAAGCTTGCTTGAGCTCCCCTTACACTAGCGAGGCAAGTTTTTACGCTAGCAATAACAGTCATATAAACACCTCTTATCCTTTCGGTTTGAATAACAATGCTCCAATGAAGCCGAAAATAATAGCTGCTGATACACCGGCGCTCGTTACTTTAAACATGCCGGTAATAACGCCAACGATGCCATGTTTTGCAGCTTCTTCCATTGCGCCATGAACGAGGGCATTACCGAAGCTTGTAATAGGTACGGTTGCCCCAGCTCCAGCGAAATCAATTAATGGTTCATACAAATTGAATCCATCTAATATAGCTCCGGCAACGACGAGTGTTGCCATTGTATGGGCGGGTGTTAGTTTGCCGACATCAAACATAAGTTGGCCGATTACACATATGAGTCCGCCAATGACGAAAGCCCAGAAAAAAATCATTGCGTTGCACCTCCAAATTCAATCGAAACGGCATGAGCGATACACGGAATCGTTTCTTCTTGTTGGAATGTAAGTGGAGATAGTAAAGCGCCTGTCGCAACGACAAGTATTTTTTTGAACTCTCCTCTTTTCATTCGGTTTAATAAATGACCGTACACGACCGTTGCAGAACATCCTGGTCCGCTAGCACCAGCGATAACAGGTTGCCCTTCTCTATAAATGAGTAACCCGCAATCTTGAAACTGTTCGCTCGTTACTTTCGTTCCGTGTTTATGTAGTAAGTCATAAGCAATTTCGCGACCGACATGTCCGAGGTCACCCGTTACGATTAAATCGTAGTAAGAGGCATCAATTTGGCGTTCGCGTAAGTGGGCTTCAATTGTATCAACGGCAGCTGGAGCCATTGCACCTCCCATATTAAACGGATCTGTTAATCCCATATCAACCACTCGTCCGATTGTGGCAGATGTTACCCTAGGACCGTGTCCAGTATCGCTTAAAATAGCGGCTCCTGCTCCGGTTACTGTCCACTGCGCGGTAGGTGGTTTTTGCCCGCCATATTCGGTAGGATAGCGGAATTGTTTTTCTACAGCGGTGTTATGGCTTGATGCCCCGGTTAATAAATATTTTGCGCCTTTTGCATTTACGATACTTGCTCCAAGTGCTAAACCTTCCATAGAAGTAGAACAAGCGCCAAATAGTCCGAGATAAGGAGTGCCCAGTGTACGGCAAGCAAAGCTTGTAGGGGTAATTTGATTAATTAAATCGCCTGCCAGTACAAATTGAATATCATCTTTACGAAGTTTTGCTTTTTCGGTGGCGCGGCTACAAGCTTCTTCAAATAAAATTTTATGTGCTTTTTCATAGGAATCTTGTCCGAGCCATAAATCTTCATGGAGGGTATCGAAATCTTCTGGGATTTTCCCTTTTGCTTCAAACGGTCCGCCAACGACTCCCGTCGAAATAATAACTGGTTTGTTTTCAAATACCCACGTTCGGTGTCCTTTTAACATTTATAGCCCTCCCCATTGAACGAGAATCGTTTTGATAAGTGCGATGACGAAAGCGGAAAATACACCAAATAAAATAACAGAACCAGCTAGTTTAAACATATTGCCGCCAACGCCAAGGACAAATCCTTCCGTTCGATGCTCAATACATGCGGCAATAACAGAGTTACCAAATCCAGTAACAGGTACAGCTGTACCTGCTCCAGCAAACTGTCCAAAACGATCGTATATACCAAATCCAGTTAGCAACATGGAGATGAAAATGAGAGTTGCGACTGTTGGATTGCCTGCTGAGCGTTCAGTGAAATCAAAATATGTGATGTAAAAAGTAGAAATGAGTTGTCCGATGAAGCAAATAAAACCACCGACGAAAAAGGCTTTTATACAATTTTTTAAGACAGGTCGTTTCGGTTCGCGTTCTTGTTCGAATTTTTTATACTCCTGTTGTACAGGGGTTAAGTTTTTATCTTTACTAGCCATTGCAATCCTTCCTTTTCTTTTAAAAAGCGTTAAGTGTTAGACTCCATTTTTTTACCAATGAATTTTAATTGTTTATTAATTTCATCTTTAGATACTTCTTTTTCCTTAATTTTTCTTTCGAGTTTTTCGAGTAACATAAAGATTTTTTTATCTGTACTGACACGAACATCGAAAGTAGGATGCTCATCACTTAGCTGCTTTTGAAGCTTCTTACGAAGAGGTTTTAATCCAAACCTTTCGTGATGCTCCGGTATAACTGCTATGTAGAGATCTAAATTTGAATTCACTGCTGTGCTTTTTATAATTTCATCCATAGCGAGAGCTCTTTTCTTCGCTCCTTGTGATATAGATTGATTAAAGGATTCCGTACTCGTCTTTGTTAACTTTGGACCTTTTTCTTTCTCCGTTCGTTTTGCTTCTTCTTTCACTTTTTTATCTAAAGGACTATTATCACATCCGGTAAAAGAGCTAAATAGAAGTGCAAATAATGCGGTTATGAGGCCGAGTTTTCGCATAATTATCATTCCATTTCTATTGCAATATGTAATGTGATAGAAAAAGGATGACTGCATATCATCCTTTTTCTATTTCACAGCAAGACTGATTCGTTATTGCTGTGAGTATTGTGGTTCTTCTTGCTGGACTTCTTCAACGCGTGGGTTTAAAGAATCGATAATCGTTTGTGTTTGCTGCGCAGCTGTTTGGAAAAGTTGCTTCGCTTGTTGGTTATCCGTATCAAGAGCGAATCCCTCTAAGCTGGCTTGTGCACTTTTTAATCCAGAAACAGTTTGCTTTAATTTTGTAATTACAGTCATTGAATGAAGCCCCCTTTGGAATATCAATTCAAAGATTATAATTTGTGAGTTGGGGTGAATTTATGATTGGAAAATTTAGGGGTGAAATAGATTTTATATGCTTTTAGCTAAGATGCATAAGGTATTACGGGGATATTTTTATTGATTTAGATGGATTTTATTGCTATTATTATGAGAAGAAAATGAAGTGTTTTCTATAATCATGCGCCCATAGCTCAGTCGGATAGAGCGGTGGTTTCCGGTACCACGTCTGCCGGGGGTTCGAATCCCTCTGGGCGCGTCAAAAAGTCCTAACTTACGTTTTGTAGGTTAGGACTTTTTTTATTTCCCTCTTGTTATATCTAGTGATAAGATTTACTATTAGTACTTGATAATAATTTTTAACTTTATTATTTTCTTTCAATATTATTCAAATTTCGGTTGTAAGTTGTAAATCTCATTAATACATATAAATTAATAATATTTTGGAATGGGTGTCTGCGTGAGGATTCTCCTTTTACCAAACTTATTGTACAATAGAAACAAGGGGGAGATTAGTTTGAAGGCAAGTCTTTTACAAGAACAAAGCTTACGTTTGGCAATGACACAAGAGTTAAGGCAAGCGATTACAATGCTCCAGTATAATGTACAAGAATTATCGGAGTTTTTGTATGAGCAATCGTTAGAGAATCCCCTTATTGAGTTAGGTGGTTTTGAGAGGGAGAAGAAAAAGAGCTCTAACAACAGTAAAAGTACCAGCAAACAAGTCGAGAATCAGATGGAGATCTACAGTGTGGATTCTACAACGATTCAGCAACATTTATTAAATCAAATACAGTATTATAAAATAGATGAAGAAGAGCGAAAAGTAGCTTCTTTCATTATTATGAACATGGATGGAAATGGATATTTACAAGAAACGAATGAAGAGTTAGCAGAGCTCCTTTCTGCGCCCATTCATGTAGTCGACCGCTCTGTAGAGCTTGTCCAATCACTGGAACCAGCAGGGGTAGGGGCGCGTAATATTCAGGAATGTTTAACTTTGCAATTGAAGCGCTTACAAAGACGTAATGGATTAGCAGAAGAGGTTGTAGAAGATCATTTCGCTTATTTCGTGAAGAAAGATTGGCGAAAGCTCGTTCAAGTGTTGAAGTGTAGTAATGAGGAATTGCAGAGTGCGGTAAATTGTATAACGTCATTACAACCAAAACCAGGTCTTGCGTTTTCTTCAGATAAACCACTTTACATTGTACCTGATATGGCGGTGAAAAAAGATGGCGATCGCCTCGTTTTACAAATGAATGAGAGAAATATGCCGAGAATTGAAATTCATTCTGAATATAGTGCGCTTCTTAATAATAGTGAAAGTGAAGTAGCATCTTACGTATCAGAAAAGTATCAGCATGTGCAGTGGATTATGCGTAGTTTGAAGCAGAGAAAACAGACATTGCTGCAAGTAATGACTATTATTATGGAAAAACAACGTGATTTCTTCTGGAAAGGTCCAGAGTATTTAAGACCTCTCGCTTTAAAAGAGGTAGCGGAAGAGTTAAGTGTGCATGAATCGACAATTAGTCGTGCGACGCGAAATAAATATGTTCAAACACCACACGGTTTATTTGAGATGAAATCGTTCTTTAGCAATGCCGTTTCGACGACTGAAGATGAAGCAGTTTCTACAAAACGTGTAAAACAATTTATTCAAACGCTAATTGGGGCAGAGGATAAGAAAAAGCCACTTTCAGATCAAAAGATTTCAAAATTATTAGAAGAAGAGCATGAAATTGTTATTTCTCGAAGAACAGTGGCGAAGTATAGAGAACAAATGCATATCCCAGCTTCGTCATTACGAAAAACGATCGGATAGGTGAAGAAGATGAAAGTTGTACTGTATACTAAAAAAGATTGTGGCCTTTGCGTGAAGGCGAAACAAGTTTTAAAGGAAGTACAATGTGAATATTCTTTTCAAATCGAGGAAATAGATATATATGAAGATAATGACCTTTTAGAAAAATATCACTTAATGATTCCGGTTGTAGAAATGGACGGAAAACAAGTAGAATATGGTAACATTCACAAAGGTGTCATAATAAACTATATAAAGAATGCAGTTAAGAGTTGAATAAGTTTCTATCTCCTGTTACAATAATACACGTAGCAGGGATTATTTTTTTAACCTATGTGGGACACAAAATGTCACTACGGGACGTAAAGTGACCACGAAGGAAAAATGAACCGATGTAGTGAGGAGAAAAGATATGCGCTCATGGATTCAGAACACAAAAAAATTATTACCTGATCTGCTACCTGTTATGCAAACGAGAATGCAAATTCTTCAATACATTAGGCTCATGCAGCCGATTGGAAGAAGAAACTTATCAGCAAGTCTCGGTATGACAGAACGAGTATTGCGAAGTGAAGTTCAAGTTTTGAAAGAACAAAACTTAGTTCACGTCGCTTCTTCTGGAATGACTTTGACAGAAGAAGGAACAGCTTTAGTTCTTGCTTTGGAAGACTTTATGAAAGAAATTTCCGGGTTAAAGGTTTTAGAAAAGCAACTTAAGGAAACATTAGACTTGGATGAAGTTTTCGTTGTCCCTGGTGATAGTGATGAATCACCTTGGGTCAAACTGGAGATGGGCCGTGCTTGTGTGACTTGTATAAAAGACCGTCTGACAGCGAATAATATCGTTGCTGTGGCTGGAGGAACTACGCTAGCTGCTGCTGCGGACATGATGCAACTTGATTGCAAAGATTTACATATGCTATTTGTCCCAGCACGTGGTGGAATTGGAGAAGGCGTCGAATTAGAAGCCAATACCATTTGTGCCAAGATGGCGCAAAATACGATGAGTAATTATCGCTTATTGTATGTTCCAGACCATGTTAGTAGCGAAGCATATGCGTCTATTGTGACAGAGCCTTCCGTGAAAGAAGTTCTTGAGTTGATTCGATCTTCCAATATCGTCATTCATGGAATAGGTGATGCGTTAACAATGGCACGTCGCAGAAGTACTTCAGAAGCAGATTGGTTAAAGATTCAGGCAAGCGAAGCAGTTGGCGAAGCTTTCGGTTACTACTTTAATGAAGAAGGAAATGTTGTTCATAAAGTAAGAACAGTTGGTATGCAACTAGAGGATTTACAAAATGTATCTCACGTTGTTGCAGTCGCTGGAGGTTCTTCAAAGGCAAAAGCAATACAGGCTGTAATTAAACAAGGGCACACTTCAATTCTAATTACAGATGAAGGTGCAGCAAAACAGTTAACAAAGGGTTTTACCCTTTAATATAATCCCCCAAGGAGGAAATTCAAATGACTAAAATTGGTATTAATGGATTTGGACGTATCGGACGTAACGTATTCCGCGCAGCTCTTAACAACTCTGAGGTAGAAGTAGTAGCAATCAACGACTTAACAGATGCTAAAACATTAGCTCACCTTTTAAAATATGACACAGTTCACGGAACTTTAAATGCAGAAGTATCTGCTAACGAAAACAGCATCGTTGTTAACGGTAAAGAAATTAAAGTTATCGCTGAGCGTGACCCAGCTCAATTACCATGGAGCGACTACGGAGTAGAAGTAGTAGTAGAATCTACTGGCCGTTTCACTAAAAAATCAGACGCTGAGAAACACTTAGGTGGATCAGTTAAGAAAGTTATCATCTCAGCTCCAGCTTCTGACGAAGATATCACTGTAGTTATGGGTGTTAACCACGAACAATACGATGCAGCTAACCACAACGTAGTATCTAACGCTTCTTGTACTACAAACTGTCTAGCTCCATTCGCTAAAGTATTAAACGAAAAATTCGGCGTAAAACGCGGAATGATGACAACAATTCACTCTTACACTAACGACCAACAAATCTTAGACTTACCACACAAAGATTTACGTCGTGCTCGTGCAGCAGCTGAAAACATGATCCCAACATCTACTGGTGCAGCTAAAGCTGTAGCATTAGTATTACCAGAACTTAAAGGTAAATTAAACGGTGGCGCTGTACGTGTTCCAACTGCTAACGTTTCTCTAGTTGACCTAGTTGTTGAACTTGACAAAGAAGTAACAGTTGAAGAAGTAAATGCAGCATTCAAAGCAGCAGCTGAAGGCGAATTAAAAGGTATCCTTGGATACAGCGAAGAGCCATTAGTATCTATCGACTATAACGGATGTACAGCTTCTTCTACAATCGATGCATTATCTACAATGGTAATGGAAGGTAACATGGTTAAAGTACTTTCTTGGTACGATAACGAAACTGGTTACTCTAACCGCGTAGTAGACCTAGCAGCTTACATGACTTCAAAAGGTCTTTAATTCTTAATTATATAAGTTATCAATGACAAAACGAGGGAGAGGGTTTGTTCCCTCTCTCTCTTCTTTCGTTTTAAAAGCAAATGTGTTAAGCTTTTGAGTGGGTTTTGTCAATCCTAACTAGTAGTCGGAGGGAAATCCAATGAACAAAAAATCAATTCGTGACGTAGATTTAAAAGGTAAGCGTGTATTTTGCCGCGTTGATTTCAACGTACCTATGAAAGAAGGCAAAATTACAGATGAAACTCGTATCCGTGCAGCTCTTCCTACAATTCAATATTTAGTAGAGCAAGGTGCGAAAGTTATTTTAGCAAGTCACTTAGGCCGTCCAAAAGGTCAAGTAGTAGAAGAAATGCGTTTAACTCCAGTAGCAGCACGTTTAGGTGAGCTTCTTGGTAAAGACGTTAAAAAAGCGGACGAAGCATTCGGACCAGTTGCACAAGAAATGGTTGCAGCAATGAACGAAGGCGACGTATTAGTTCTTGAAAACGTACGTTTCTATGCGGGCGAAGAAAAGAACGATGCAGAACTTGCGAAAGAATTTGCAGCACTTGCTGACATCTTCGTAAACGATGCATTCGGTGCAGCTCACCGTGCTCACGCTTCTACAGCAGGTATCGCAGACTACCTACCAGCAGTATCTGGTCTATTAATGGAAAAAGAGTTAGATGTACTTGGTAAAGCACTTTCTAACCCAGAACGTCCATTTACAGCTATTATCGGTGGTGCGAAAGTAAAAGATAAAATCGGTGTAATTCGTCATCTATTAGACAAAGTAGATAACTTAATCATCGGTGGTGGACTTGCTTACACATTCGTTAAAGCTTTAGGTCATGAAATTGGTCTATCTCTATGTGAAGACGACAAGATCGAACTAGCTAAAGAATTTATGCAACTTGCAAAAGAAAAAGGCGTAAACTTCTACATGCCAGTTGATGTTGTAATCACTGAGGAATTCTCTGAAACTGCAACAACTAAAATCGTTGGTATCGACTCTATCCCTTCTAACTGGGAAGGCGTGGACATCGGTCCTAAAACACGTGAAATTTATGCAGATGTAATTAAAAATTCTAAGCTTGTTGTATGGAATGGACCAATGGGTGTATTCGAAATGACTCCATTCGCAGAAGGTACAAAAGCAGTAGGACAAGCATTAGCAGATGCAGAAGATACATACTCTGTTATCGGCGGTGGTGACTCTGCAGCAGCTGTTGAAAAATTCGGTATGGCTGATAAAATGAGCCACATTTCTACTGGCGGCGGTGCGTCATTAGAATTCATGGAAGGTAAAGAGCTTCCAGGTGTAGTTTGTCTTAACGACAAATAAGTAGCAGCCAAAGAAAAAGGACGGTGCAAAGCATGCGTAAACCAATTATCGCAGGTAACTGGAAAATGAATAAAACTCTATCTGAAGCAGTTAGCTTCGTAGAGGAAGTTAAAGGTCAAATCCCAGCAGCTTCAGCTGTTGATGCAGTAGTTTGCTCTCCAGCTCTATTCTTAGAGCGCCTTGTAGCAGCAACTGAAGGAACTGACTTACAAGTAGGTGCACAAAACATGCACTTCGAAAAAAATGGTGCATTCACTGGCGAAATTAGCCCAGTAGCACTTAGCGACTTAAAAGTTGGCTATGTAGTACTTGGCCACTCTGAGCGTCGTGAAATGTTTGCTGAAACAGATGAGTCAGTAAACAAAAAGACTATCGCAGCATTTGAACATGGTTTAACACCAATCGTATGTTGTGGTGAGACTTTAGAAGAGCGCGAAAGCGGAAAAACATTTGATCTAGTAGCAGGTCAAGTGACAAAAGCACTTGCAGGTTTAACAGAAGAGCAAGTTAAAGCAACTGTTATCGCTTATGAGCCAATCTGGGCTATCGGTACAGGTAAATCTTCTTCTTCTGCAGATGCAAACGAAGTATGTGCGCACATCCGTAAAGTTGTTGCAGAAGCTGTTTCTCCAGAAGCTGCAGAAGCTGTTCGTATCCAATACGGCGGTAGCGTAAAACCAGAAAACATTAAAGAGTATATGGCACAATCTGACATCGACGGCGCTTTAGTTGGCGGTGCTAGCTTAGAGCCTGCTTCGTTCTTAGGTCTTCTGGGGGCGGTAAAATGAGAAAGCCAACAGCTTTAATCATTCTTGACGGTTTCGGACTTCGTGAAGAAACTTACGGGAATGCTGTAGCACAAGCTAAGAAACCTAATTTTGATGGTTACTGGAACAAATTCCCTCACACAACGCTTACAGCTTGTGGCGAGGCAGTAGGTCTTCCAGAAGGTCAAATGGGTAACTCTGAGGTTGGTCACTTAAATATCGGTGCTGGCCGCATTGTATATCAAAGCTTAACACGCGTTAACGTTGCAATTCGTGAAGGTGAGTTCGATAAGAACGAAACGTTCCAAAGTGCAATTAAAAGCGTAAAAGAAAAAGGTACTGCACTTCATTTATTCGGTTTACTTTCTGACGGTGGTGTGCACAGTCACATGAACCATATGTTTGCTCTTCTTCGCTTAGCAGCTAAAGAAGGCGTTGAGAAAGTATACATTCATGCATTCTTAGATGGCCGCGATGTTGGACCAAAAACAGCACAAAGCTATATCGATGCAACAAATGAAGTAATTAAAGAAACAGGAGTAGGACAATTCGCGACTATCTCTGGTCGTTATTACTCCATGGACCGTGACAAGCGTTGGGATCGCGTAGAAAAATGTTACCGTGCTATGGTGAATGGTGAAGGCCCTACTTATAAATCAGCAGAAGAGTGTGTAGAAGACTCTTATGCGAACGGTATCTATGATGAATTCGTATTGCCGTCTGTAATTGTTAACGAAGATAACACGCCAGTTGCAACAATCAATGATGATGATGCAGTTATCTTCTATAACTTCCGTCCAGACCGTGCAATTCAAATTGCTCGTGTATTTACAAACGAAGACTTCCGTGAGTTCGATCGTGGTGAAAAAGTACCTCACATTCCAGAATTCGTATGTATGACACACTTCAGTGAAACTGTAGATGGTTACGTGGCATTCAAGCCAATGAACCTTGATAACACTTTAGGTGAAGTTGTTGCGCAAGCGGGATTAAAGCAACTTCGCATCGCGGAAACTGAAAAGTATCCGCACGTTACATTCTTCTTTAGCGGTGGTCGTGAGGCTGAATTCCCAGGAGAAGAGCGTATCTTAATTAACTCACCAAAGGTTGCAACGTATGACTTGAAACCTGAAATGAGCATTTACGAAGTAACGGACGCTTTAGTAAATGAAATCGAAAATGATAAACATGATGTTATCATTCTTAACTTTGCGAACTGTGATATGGTTGGCCATTCTGGGATGATGGAACCAACAATTAAAGCAGTAGAAGCAACTGACGAATGTTTAGGAAAAGTTGTAGAAGCGATTCTTGCAAAAGATGGTGTAGCACTTATTACTGCTGACCATGGTAATGCGGATGAAGAATTAACTTCTGAAGGAGAGCCAATGACAGCTCATACAACTAACCCGGTTCCTTTCATCGTTACTAAGAACGACGTAGAATTACGTGAAGATGGTATCTTAGGTGATATCGCTCCAACAATGCTTACACTTCTTGGTGTTGAGCAACCGAAAGAAATGACAGGTAAAACAATTATTAAATAATTTGCTTATATAAAAAGGAGAGAATTTATTATGTCAACAATTATTGATGTTTATGCTCGCGAAGTCCTTGACTCTCGTGGTAACCCAACTGTAGAAGTAGAAGTTTACACAGAAAGCGGCGCTTTCGGACGCGCTATCGTACCAAGTGGTGCATCTACTGGTGAGCACGAAGCAGTAGAATTACGTGACGGTGACAAATCTCGTTACCTTGGTAAAGGTGTTGTTAACGCAGTAAACAACGTTAACGAAATTATCGCTCCAGAAATCGCTGGTTTCGATGTAACTGACCAAGCTGGTATTGACCGTGCTATGATCGAATTAGATGGCACTCCAAACAAAGGTAAACTAGGCGCTAACGCTATCCTTGGTGTATCTATGGCAGTAGCTCACGCAGCAGCTGACTTCGTAGGTCTTCCATTATACCGTTACCTTGGTGGATTCAATGCAAAACAATTACCAACTCCAATGATGAACATCATCAACGGTGGTTCTCACGCTGATAACAACGTTGACTTCCAAGAGTTCATGATCTTACCAGTTGGTGCTCCAACATTCAAAGAATCAATCCGTATGGGTGCTGAAGTATTCCATGCACTTAAAGCTGTATTACATGACAAAGGTCTTAACACTGCAGTAGGTGACGAAGGTGGATTCGCTCCAAACCTTGGTTCTAACCGTGAAGCTCTAGAAGTAATCATCGAAGCTATCGAAAAAGCTGGTTACAAAGCTGGCGAGAACGTATTCTTAGGAATGGACGTTGCTTCTTCTGAGTTCTACAACAAAGAAACTGGTAAATATGACCTTGCAGGCGAAGGCCGTACTGGCTTAACTTCTGCAGAAATGGTTGATTTCTATGAAGAGCTTTGCAAAGACTTCCCAATCATCTCTATCGAAGATGGTTTAGACGAAAACGACTGGGATGGTCACAAATTATTAACTGAGCGTATCGGTGATAAAGTACAATTAGTTGGTGACGATTTATTCGTAACTAACACTCAAAAACTTGCTGAAGGTATCGAAAAAGGTATCTCTAACTCAATCTTAATTAAAGTTAACCAAATCGGTACTTTAACTGAGACTTTCGAAGCTATCGAAATGGCTAAACGTGCTGGTTACACAGCAGTTGTATCTCACCGTTCTGGTGAAACTGAAGATGCTACAATCGCTGACATCGCAGTTGCAACTAACGCTGGCCAAATCAAAACTGGTTCTATGAGCCGTACTGACCGTATTGCTAAGTACAACCAATTATTACGTATCGAAGACGAGCTAGGCGAAGTAGCTGTTTACGATGGTGTAAAATCTTTCTATAACATCAAACGATAATTGTAGAAAATAAACGACAGACCGTGAGAAATTACGGTCTGTTTTTTTATGCTAAAATTGTTCACCCGTCATAAGTGACATGAAATGTTTGAAGAAGCGGTTATAATCAAAATCAATTGCTATTTGATGACTCGGCCAATCAATAAATGGTTTAGATTCTCCTAAAGAGCGAAATTCTCCAATGCTTGCCCCCTGTGCATAAGATTCTGTCATGACAACGATAGGTGATTTGTGATAGGTAAACATAGAGTTATCAAGTAAAGCGAGTATTGGTATTGTGTCATGGAAGGGGCTCCCCTTTAAATGTGGTAGGGCGTCTTTATAATATCCGTAGTAATAATGATCAAATAACGGTTTGACAAGTGGAGCTTTTCCTTTTGCCTCAATGTATTCTGCCATTTCTGGTGTAATGATGGAGTATTGAGTGACGTTTAATGGGTATATGTACATGCTAGCTGTGGATTGAAGGACTATATTAGCGGCAGTAGGATCGCCATAAAAGTTTGCTTCGGAAATAGGGGTAACATTACCAGGATGTAAAAAGGCACCGCCCATTACGTAGTAAGATTTAACTTGCTTCATTAACTGTTTACATACGATGAATAAAATTGCTAGGGAGGTAAGTCTTCCTAAACTTACAATGATTAATTCATCTTTATACTGTTCAATAAGAGGAATGACTTCAAAAAAATTCTCCATTTCTCCGTTAGTCACATTCACCTTTGGAATAATTGGACCGAGCCCCTGTTTCCCATGTACATCCGTAAAAAACGCAGGTGGGGCACCAGTAAGGGGACGTTCTGAACCACCGAATATCTTGATATTTCTATTCTTTGTTTCGTTATTAAAAAAATGAGCATTTTCTACGGCCATTTTTTTTGGAACATTGCCGTAATCAGCAACGATACCGACAATTTCTATTTCATCGATAAAGAATGCTAAGAGGAGAGCCATCGTATCATCAATCCCAGGATCACAAAAAATGAGAACTTTTTTGGGCATATGGTTCACCACCTATCTTGTTTATCCCGTACAAACCAGCTTGGTGAGGGCTAATAATCAATAAGGATGAGGGGAATCTCATTGATTAAAGTTTCACTTTATATATATGTAAGTTTAAGAATAAAAAGATTATTTTATTGAAATAATAGTCTTTTAAATTCAGAAAATAAAAACTTTTTATATTAGGTCAAGGTTTTTGACGTAATTTTCGTTTAGAAATGCAGTCATATCAAGGTTGTAAGCGTATAACATAGGCTGTTTTTGCTGTCAAGTTGATAAATTGCAGCTTTTTACAATTTATACTATGATAAAGATATTAACAGAAGATCGTATAAACATGAGGGATGATGAACATGAAATTTACAAAGATTCTTGTCCAAATTGCTGCTCTTTACGTTTTTTATATGGTTGGAACTTGGGTACAAGAAATGTTAAATATTCCGATCCCAGGAAGTTTGATTGGAATGTTCCTCTTACTTGTTTTACTTAGCCTAAAAGTTCTTCCAGTGAAATGGTTCGATTTAGGAGCAGAAACACTCGTTGCTATTATGCCGTTTTTATTAATTCCGCCAACGCTTGGCCTAATGAATTACGGTGCTTTTTTTATGAGTAAAGGAATTTCTCTTTTCATTACAGTTGTAGCGAGTACATTTTTAATTATTATTGTCGCAGGACATACAGGACAATATCTTGCGAATAGGAAGGAAAGAGAGTCGCGATGAGCCAAATATTAATCGGAATCGGTTGGGTTCTTTTTACGGTGCTATTATATCAATTATCTAAAAAAATCTATAAATTATTTCCAACACCATTCACCATTCCAATGCTTGTAGCAACTGGATTAATGGCTTTCCTATTTATCGTGCTTGATATACCATATCAACATTATATGGAAAGTGGTGGTGGCTGGATTGCAAAGCTACTTGGACCCGGTGTTGTAGCATTTGCAATTCCTCTTTATAAACAACGTCATGTTCTGCAAAAATATGTTGTACCGATTGCTGGTGGCGTATTAGTAGGTACAACAGTTGCAATCGCTAGTGATTTTGCGATTGCTTCACTTATGGGAACGGATAAAAGCTTAATCTTATCGTCTTTACCAAAATCGGTGACAATGCCAGTTGCGATGAGTGTTTCAGAGCAAGTCGGTGGTGTACCTTCCTTAACAGCAGCTTTCGTTGTTATTGCAGGTATTACTGGAACGATTACAGGACCCCTTTTATTAAAATGGAGTCGTGTTACAAACTCAGTTGGTAAAGGTATCGGATTTGGATGTGCTTCTCATATTATGGGTGTTATGAGAGCGATGAAAAATAACGAACATGAAGGTGTTATTGGATCGGTAACAATGACATTAACAGCAATTTTGACATGTTTACTTGGACCGTTATTTGCGATGATGTTTATGTAATAGAAGAAAAGCGAGAGCGCCTCTATAGCTCTCGCTTTTCTATAGAATTTATGCTACAGTTACAATAACTGAATCTTTGTAGGAGGTACGCCAAGTGCATACGTTATTATCAGTTTTACTTATTATTGTATCGATTTTAATGATTGTTATGGTACTTATGCAGTCTAGTAATAGCTCAGGCCTTTCAGGTGCAATTTCAGGCGGTGCAGAGCAATTATTTGGTAAGCAAAAAGCACGTGGGATTGAAGCGGTATTAAACCGCATTACAATTGTTTTAGCTGTATTGTTCTTCGCATTAACAATTGGTGTTACGTACTTGAACTTATAGAATTGAAAGAAGAAGCGTTAGTAAAATGTACTAATGGTTCTTCTTTTTTTGTTTTGCCATTTGAAAGATGTTTCTAATTAGATTATAGAAATATAAATATGGTACACTAAGACATAGAAAGAATACGACTAGATTACAGAAGAGAAAGAGGAGAAGTACATGATGAAATTAGCATCTCCGAAACCATTTACATTTGAGGGTGGAGACCGCGCTGTTTTATTACTACATGGATTCACAGGGAACTCAGCTGATGTACGTATGTTAGGGCGTTTCTTAGAAAAGAAAGGCTACACTTGTCATGCGCCAATTTATAAAGGGCACGGTGTACCACCAGAAGAGCTTGTTCATACAGGGCCTACAGATTGGTGGCAAGATGTAACGGAGGCATATCAGCTTTTAAAAGATAAAGGTTTTGAGAAAATTGCTGTTGTTGGATTGTCACTTGGCGGCGTATTTTCTTTAAAATTGGGTTATACAGTACCGGTTTTAGGTGTAGTACCAATGTGTGCACCTATGTATATTAAGAGCGAAGAAACGATGTACCAAGGTATATTGGCATATGCCCGCGAATATAAAAAACGTGAGCAAAAATCACCAGAACAAATTGAACAAGAAATGTTGGAATTCCAAAAGACACCGATGAATACATTAAAAGCATTACAACAATTAATTGCTGACGTACGTAACAATGTGGATATGATTTATGCGCCAACATTTGTTGTACAAGCACGTCATGACGAAATGATTAATACAGATAGTGCTAACATTATTTATAACGGTGTAGAATCTACGTTAAAAGACATTAAATGGTACGAAGACTCTACGCATGTCATTACACTTGATAAACAACGTGACGAGCTACATGAGGATGTATATAACTTCTTGGAGCAACTAGATTGGTAAGATCTAGTTGCCTCTTTTTTTCATAAGGAATTTTTTGTGAAAACTGTAAAAATCATAAGGGGAGTATTGAAGTTTCACTTTATACATCCTCTATCTTTCGGATACACTAAATAATATAAGGTTTTAAAGGAGGTATTTTTGCTTGGAAGAAATCATACAAGAACATATTGATAAGTTGTTATTATTTATGAGAGAAGAAGCGTATAAACCGCTAACGATACAAGAGTTAGAAGAGGCATTTGGAATTGAAGGTTCTGAGGGCTTTAAAGATTTCGTAAAGGCACTTGTAACGATGGAAGAGAAGGGACTTGTTATTCGTACTCGTAGCAACCGTTACGGTCTTCCTGAAAAGATGAATTTAATACGCGGTAAGTTAATTGGACATGCACGTGGTTTTGCATTCGTTGTACCAGATGAGAAGAAAACGGGAGACGATGACCTTTTCATACCGCCTACAGAATTAAACGGTGCGCTTCATGGCGATACAGTATTAGCACGCCTTAGTTCCCAATCGAGTGGTTCGCGTCAAGAAGGTTCAATTGTACGCATTTTAGAACGCGGAACGAAAGAGTTAGTTGGTACATATACAGAATCGAAAAACTTTGGGTTCGTTATACCTGACAATAAGCGCTGGACAAGTGACATTTTCGTATTGAAAAGTGCATCTATGGGCGCTGTAGAAGGTCATAAAGTAGTTGTGAAAATTACGAGCTATCCAGAGAATCGTTTAAGTGCAGAAGGTGAAGTTATTCAAATTCTAGGTCATAAAAATGATCCAGGAGTAGATATTTTATCTGTCATTCATAAACATCACTTGCCTTTAGCGTTCCCTGAAGAAGTGATGGAACATGCAAACAGTGTACCAGAAACGATTTCAGAAGAAGATTTAAAAGATCGCCGTGATCTACGTGACCAAATGATCGTAACGATTGATGGTGCAGATGCGAAAGACTTAGATGATGCTGTTACAGTAACGAAGCTCGAGAACGGTAACTACAAGCTTGGCGTTCACATTGCGGACGTAAGTCATTACGTTCAAGAAGGTTCTCCAATTGATGTTGAAGCAGCGGAAAGAGCGACGAGTGTGTATCTTGTTGACCGTGTAATTCCGATGATTCCACACCGTCTATCTAACGGGATTTGTTCATTAAATCCGAAAGTAGACCGTCTGACATTATCTTGTGAAATGGAAATCAACAACTTAGGTGATGTTGTTAAACACGAGATTTTCCAAAGTGTGATTAAAACAACAGAGCGTATGACGTATGCTGACGTAAGAAGCATTTTAGAAGATGAGGACGAAGAGTTAATTAAGCGTTATGAGCCATTAGTACCGATGTTTAAAGAGATGGGCCAATTGGCACAAATTTTACGTGAAAAACGTATGCGCCGTGGTGCAATTGACTTTGACTTTAAAGAAGCGAAAGTATTAGTGGATGAAGAAGGAAAACCGACAGACGTTGTCATGCGCGATCGTTCTGTATCAGAGAAGTTAATTGAAGAATTTATGCTTGTTGCGAATGAAACAGTAGCAGAGCACTTCCACTGGATGAACGTACCATTCATGTACCGTGTCCATGAAGATCCGAAAGAAGATAAGCTTGAGCGTTTCTTCGAGTTTGTAACGAACTTCGGATATGCAGTAAAAGGACGTGCGAATGAAGTGCATCCTCGCGCGCTACAACAAATTCTTGAAATGGTTCAAGGACAGCCAGAAGAAGTAGTTATTTCAACAGTTATGCTTCGTTCTATGAAGCAAGCTCGTTACGATGCGGATAGTTTAGGACATTTCGGTTTATCAACTGAGTTCTACACACATTTCACATCACCAATTCGTCGTTACCCAGATACAATTGTTCATAGATTAATTCGTGAATACATTATTAATGGTAAAGTCGACAATGAAACGCAAGCAAAATGGCGTGAAAAATTACCTGAGATTGCAGAGCACTCTTCTAATATGGAACGCCGTGCTGTTGAAGCAGAGCGTGAAACAGATGAGATGAAAAAAGCAGAGTATATGGTTGATAAGATCGGTGAAGAGTATGACGGTATGATTAGCTCTGTAACAAACTTCGGTTTATTCGTAGAGCTTCCAAATACAATTGAAGGTCTTGTACACGTTAGTTATTTAACGGATGATTACTACCGTTATGACGAGCAACATTTCGCTATGATCGGAGAACGTACAGGAAACGTATTCCGCATCGGTGACGAAATTACAATTCGCGTTATTAACGTAAACAAAGACGAGCGTGCAATCGACTTTGAAATCGTTGGTATGAAAGGCACACCTCGCCGTAAGTTCAAAGATCGTCCAGTCGTTATCGAGCAGCCAAGAACAGGCAGAAAGAAACGCGGTGGACGTAGCGAGCGCAGTAATGAGCGCGGCGGTGAACGTGGCACAGGTAGAAAATTTGACCGTGGTGGTAAAGGAAAAGGAAGAGGATCTGCATCTGCATCCGCTTCTGCTAGCCAGCCGGGAAAAAAAGATGGTAACGGTAAGAAGAAAAAAGCATTCTTCGAAAACGTACCAGGATTCAAGAAGAAAAAGAAAAAGCGTAAGTAAGAAAAGAGTGGCTTCGCTTTGATGAAAAGCGGGGCCGTTTTCTTTTTTCTTCGTGGCTTGAGAGCGAGCCACTTTCGCTTTTTATCGGAATCCAGCTACAGTGGCTAGAATGTTTGGCGGCTTCGCTTCTTCCCCAGAGGCAAAGAGCGCCTCAAGGTCAGAAGCTCCATCCATCTCACATTCTGAGCGAGCCACTTTCGCTTTTTGATGGAATCCAGCTACAGTGGCTAGAATGTTTGGCGGCTTCGCTTCTTCCCGAGAGGCAAAGAGCGCCTCAAGGTCAGAAGCTCCATCCATCTCACATTCTGAACGAGCCACTTTCGCTTTTTATTAACATTTGTTACAATAGTAAAAATAGAGGAGGGACGTTCTATGCCAAAGGGTACAGGTAAGGTTATTGCACAGAATAAAAAAGCATTTCATGATTATTTCATCGAAGAAACATACGAAGCAGGGCTTGTCCTTCAAGGAACGGAAATTAAGTCGATTCGCGCTGGACGCGTAAACTTGAAAGATGCGTTTGCACGTGTACATAATGGTGAAGTATGGGTTCATAATATGCACATTAATACGTACGAACAAGGGAATCGTTTCAACCATGATCCACTTCGTACGAGAAAATTACTTCTGCATAAAAAAGAAATTGATAAACTAGCGGGCGCTGCGAAAGAAACAGGTTACGCATTAGTTCCACTTAGAATTTATTTGAAAAATGGATTTGCAAAGATGGCACTTGGTTTAGCAAAAGGTAAGAAGCAATATGATAAACGTCACGATTTAAAAGAGAAAGAAGCTAAACGTGAAATTGCACGCGCGTTCCGTGATCGCCAAAAGATGTAATACAGATATTTACATTTGTAAAATGGAGCGCGTATGTTATAATAACTTATGTAAGGTTGTTGCACATTGAAAAACAGCTCTTAGTAGCTATCACGATATTTTCTTCGTATGCTCCATTTTTATCATGGGGACGTTACGGATTCGACAGGGATAGTTCGAGCTTAGGTTGCGAGTCGAGGGGATCGGCCTCGTTAAAACGTCAAAGCCTATAATTGGCAAACAAAACAATCTTTCTTTAGCTGCTTAATTGCACTAAAGGTTCCTCCCTCCATCGTCCATGTGGTAGGGTAAGGGACTCAAACTAAGTGGACTACGCCGGAGTTCGCCGTCTGAGGACAAAGGAAGAGAACAACCAGACTAGCAACTTGGAAGCCTGTCGATAGGCCGAAGAGTTCGCGAAATGCTAATATATCGACTACACTCGTAGAAGCTTAAGTGCCGATATTTTTGGACGTGGGTTCGACTCCCACCGTCTCCACCAATACATATTTGGTGGTTTTTTTATTTTGTATGTGATATGAACCATAACTTTGCCAGGTTGGCGAGGTTATGGTTCTTTTTGTTTGTGGTTTTATAGAATGCTGAAGTTGATGGGACGATATCCCTGAAATAGAAAATGAAGAAATGGTTATTGACGATAAGCAGGTAGATAATATAGCTGCTAGTAAACGCCCAATTGTTGAGTTCTTATTATTTTTTCACTTTATTCGAATCTTCACATGTTTTGTGTTTTTATCCATACCTATTGTAAGATTATATAGAGTTCTCCTAATAAACTGTTTTAATGGATTATTTAGGGGGTTTAAATTTATAAATCTTAAATTATTTTTTCGAGATAATTTTTTATCTAAATAATTTATATTGAAGTAGAGGTGAACCATCGGTGAAGCAGGTGTTGGTGATTAAAAATGAACGGTCTTCAGCAAAGAAAATCGTAAGCGGTTTAACGCAAGAAGGCTACTTCATTTTAAAACTTCACAATGAAAACGAAGGTTTAAATATAATATATGAACAAGATTGGGATATTATCATATTGGATTGGGATTCATTAAGTATATCTGGACCAGAAATTTGCAGACAAATACGACTTGTTAAAACGACACCGATCATTATTGTGACTGACAATATTTCTAGTAAGGATTGCGTAGCAGGGTTACAAGCAGGAGCAGATGATTATATAAGAAAACCATTTGCGAAAGAAGAATTAGTAGCAAGGGTTCAAGCTATTTTAAGGAGAAGCGACTGTAACCAGCAAAATGAGACAACCTTTTATCAGTTTAAAGATCTCTTTGTTGATGCATCTAGCAATATTGTGAAAAAAGGTGGTAAAAATCTCTCGCTTACGAAGCGCGAGTACGATTTACTTGTATTTTTAATCAAAAACAAAAACACAATATTGAGCCGTGAAATGCTTTTGAATCAAGTTTGGGGATATAACGTAGTAGTAAATCCAAATGTAGTAGATTTATATATTGGTTATGTAAGAAAAAAGTTAAAGTGTGAGAAGAAAGACAGATATATTCAAACGATACACGGCAGAGGCTATTCAATGATTGAATAATAAAAAACGAGTAAAACTATTTCATTTAGTTTTACTCGTTTTTTTATTAAATATGATGATTAAATAGTTCGTGAGAAGTATTAAAAGATGTAAAAAATATTTCTATCAGGTAATGGATTATGAAAACATTAGCTATTAATGAGCATTTTTTGCAGGGGAAATTATGGTTTATAAGGTGCTCATCTTTTGGGTATTGTGTAGGGGACGATTCTAGCGCGCATTAGTTGAGACCGGATCTAATGAAAGTGTCTACTCGAAAAAAATCGACACGCTCTGAAGAATAAAGGTTAATCAACACGCCCGACTTCATATATTACTTTGTGTGTCTGATTTTATGAATTCACACCATTCACAAGATTTTCACAGAATTAATGACTATACTAATTAACAGGATGTTCAAATGAAAATGATTATCAATAGCGATTCAATTGAATGAAAATTACTTTCTAATTCAATCTATGGATGTCATCATTTTCGAAATAAATCACACTATAAGGAGTATACATATGAAAAAATCTATGCTTTTAAAATTAGTGAGTATTCTAGCAATTTTTACTTTAATGTTAGTGGCTTGCTCAGATTCAAGTAAAGAAACTTCGAAGGCTAATAATAAAGATAATGGTAGTGATAAGCCAAAAACGGTTGAAATCACTGATGCTCATGGAACTGTTAAAGTCCCTGTAAACCCAAAGAATGTAGTTGCTTTGGATAACAGAACGTTTGAAACTTTATCTGATTGGGGAATTAAATTAGCGGCTGCTCCAAAGGATATCATGCCTGCTGATTCAGCATATAAAAAGGATGAAAAAGTTCAAAATATTGGGAATCACCGTGAACCAAATCTAGAAATTATTGCAGCGGCAAATCCTGAACTTGTAATTGTTGGTCAAAGATTTGCTGACCATTACGAAGAAATCAAAAAATTAGTACCAAATGCAGCAGTTATTGATCTTAATTTTGATGTTTCTGAGAAAGCTACTAAGCCTGGCGAAAACTTAGTAAAAGGACTTAAAGATTCTACAATTACTTTAGGAAAAATCTTTAATAAAGATAAAGAAGCTAAACAATTAGTAGCTGATTTTGATAAATCTATTGAAAAAGCAAAATCTGCTTATAACGGAAAAGATAAAGTTATGAGTGTTATCGTTACTGGTGGTAATATTGGTTTTGCTGCTCCGCATTCTGGTCGCGTTTGGGGACCAATGTATGAAATTTTCGGTTGGACTCCAGCGTTAGAAGTTTCAAATTCTACTGCAGGTCATAAAGGTGATGACGTTTCTGTTGAAGCTATTGCACAAACAAATCCTGATTGGATTTTCGTATTAGATCGTGATGCTGCAACATCTGATGCAGCTAAGTCAACACCTGCTAAGGATGTTATTTCTAAATCACCTGCTCTTCAAAACACAACTGCTGTTTCTAAAAAACAAGTTATTTATGCACCAGAAGATACTTACACAAATGAATCAATTCAAACTTATATAGAGTTATTTGGAAATATGGCAAAAACTTTAGCTAAGTAGTGTAAAGGAGTACGAAACAGTGTCAAAAAATATAATTTCTAGGGTTGAGAATATTTCTCAACCCCAGTTTTATAATCACAATAAATTATGGACAAAACCTTTTATAATAGCGATTATAGTTGTTATAATTTTAGGGATTATATCACTGTTTACTGGAGTTTATGATATACGTGGACAAGAGGACGGGACAGAGATGTTTTTCATAACTCGTGTTCCGAGAACAGCTGCATTAATGCTTACTGGAGCTGCGATGGCGATGGCAGGGCTCGTAATGCAACTCATTACACAGAATCGCTTTGTTGAACCTACTACAACGGGGACTATTGAATGGTCAGGCTTAGGCCTGCTTTTTGTGTATTTATTATTTCCTGCCCCGACTTTAGTTCAAAGAATGACTGGTGCAATCATTTTTTCTTTTATAGGAACTATGATTTTCTTTCTATTTTTAAGAAGAGTTAAGCTTCGTTCGTCTTTAATTGTTCCGATTATTGGATTGATGCTTGGAGCAGTAATTTCTGCAGTGTCTACTTTTTTAGGACTCCTTTTTCAAAAGACGCAAAGTATTGAAACTTGGTTTGTAGGTTCATTTGCTAACGTTCAGGTCGGAAGATATGAATATTTATGGCTGATTGTTATCATTACTTTTCTTATTTTTATGTATGCTAACAGATTGACTTTAGCTGGACTAGGAGAAGATGTCGCAACAAGTCTTGGAGTTAATTACAATAGAATTGTTCTTTTTGGGACTGCTCTTATCTCGGTTGCAATTGGAATTGTTGCAGCTGTTATTGGACACTTACCTTTCTTGGGATTAATTGTGCCAAATATCGTTTCAATGTTTAGAGGTGATGACCTTAGGAGTAATTTACCTTGGGTTTGTGTGATCGGAATGGGATCAATAACTGCCTGTGACATCATTTCTCGAACAATTATACAGCCTTTTGAATTACCTGTTTCTTTAATACTTGCAACAGTGGGAGCAGTCGTGTTTATTACTATTTTATTGAGAAAAAGAAAACCAAGGAGGCTACGATGATCACATTAGAATATAGAAAAAAAGAAAATGTCGAAATCGATTCTAGCCTTCATAATGAAAGTAGATCAGCTAGTGCTTTTCGGTCTAAGAAGGAAGCAAGACGTTATTGGATTTTACTGATAACATTGATTGCTTTAGGTCTTCTTTCTTCATATGGCCTTTTAGTTTATAACAATCCAGTTCCGATAGATTCACCTTCTTTTATCCCAGTTGTTAAGAGAAGGATAGTAGCTATTGTTGCAATGATTATTGCTGCGGTTTGCCATAGCTTGTCGACAGTTGCCTTCCAATCTATTACGAATAATAAAATTATTACTCCATCGCTTTTAGGTTTCGAATCACTTTATTCAGCAATTCAAACGAGTACAGTATTCTTCTTTGGTGCTAGTGCGTTAATAAATTTTAATGGAATTGGATCATTTTTATTCCAAGTTGTTGTTATGGTCTTCATGAGTTTGATACTTTATGGATGGTTACTTTCCGGCAAATACGGGAATTTACAACTTATGCTTTTAGTTGGAATTATTATTGGTACCGGGCTAAATTCTGTGTCAACTTTCATGAGAAAACTACTTGCGCCTTCAGAATTTGATATTTTACAAGCAAGATTATTTGGTTCTGTTAATCATGCAGATCCTGCATATTTTCCTATTGTAATTCCTATGATCATAATTGTAGCAGTATTAATTTTTGCTCATTCTAAGAATTTGAACGTTTTGTCACTAGGAAAGGATGTTGCTACTTCTTTTGGAGTTAAATACCAACCTAGTGTAATTTATACGCTTGTATTAGTAGCTATTTTAATGTCCATTTCAACAGCTCTAATTGGGCCACTTACTTTCTACGGCTTTTTAGTGGCAACTTTGAGTTATCAGGCAGCGTCAACTTATGATCATAGATATATTTTTCCGATGGCTTTTGCTATAGGATTTTTAATAATGACGAGCGCATACTTTTTAATGTATCATGTATTCCATGCTCAAGGTGTAGTTTCAGTTATTATTGAATTATTTGGTGGAATCATATTCTTAATTATAGTTTTAAGGAAGAGGGCTTTATGATAAAAATTGATAATGTTAAAAAGTTCTATACTGATAAGGTAAAAATAGGACCTTTGGATATTGAAATACCAAAAGCAGGCTTTACTTCTTTAATTGGACCAAATGGTGCTGGAAAGTCAACGACACTTTTGATGATTGGCAGACTTTTAGATATGGATGAAGGCCAAATTCAGGTAGCAAATATGGATGTTTCTGAATCCAAATCAAAAGACTTAGCAAAAGTTTTGACTATATTGCGACAAGAAAATCATTTTGTAACTAGGCTTACAGTTAGACAATTAGTTGGATTTGGGCGCTTTCCTTATTCAAAGGGAAGGTTGACTAAAGAAGATGAGGTTATCATTTCTAAATATATCGATTTCTTAGATTTAACTAGTTTAGAGAATAGATATTTAGATGAGCTTTCTGGTGGTCAAAGACAAAGGGCATATGTAGCGATGGTACTGTGCCAAGAGACGGAATATGTACTTTTGGACGAACCTTTGAACAACCTTGATGTTGCTCGTTCTGTTCAAATGATGGAGCATTTAAGACGTGCAGCTAATGAATTTGGAAGAACAATTTTGACGGTTATGCATGACATAAATTTTGCAGCTAAATACTCGGATAAAATTTGTGCTATGAAAGATGGACAAATTGCTGCTTTTGGAACAGTAGAAGAGGTTATGGACTCAACACTTTTGACAGATATTTTTGAAACAAAAATAGAAATTATTAATGGTCCTTATGGGCCAATAGCAGTTTATTAGTTATAAAATGTCTTGCGTAGATTATGCAAGACACTCTAGTTGAAGTTGCTGTCTGTATTTTATAGGCAGCAGCTTTTTTTATGTGATTACTCATAAAATGCAAAAGAATGCTTCACCTTTTCAAGTATGTACCAAGTGGAAAAAATATCTCTGTATAATTTTTCAAAAGAATTCAGCTTGTTTTTTTATATGTAATATTGCATATCAGAGTGTATTGATAAAAGTGTAAGGGGTCACTATAATGAGGGCATAAAGATAAATCATATTTTCGTAGCAATAAAAAGGAGGAAATAATATGGAAATCGCAATGGCAGTTTTAAAATTTGTAGGTGGCGTAATCCCGTTAATTCAAGAACTTTTAAAAGCATTTATGTAAATTTATTAGTTAGCAATCATTTATCAATCATTATCATATTTTACTAAAAAAAGAACGGGGTGATTTTTCTGAATATTAAGAAAAACACTAAAAGAAGAAAGTTCCTTGCATGTTTATTAGTTAGTCTATGCACTATTAATTATTCATCTATTTCCTTCGCAGAAACACAAGCAAGTAATGCAACTGATGTAACCAAAAATGCTAGTGGCATTGATACTGGTATAGCAAATCTTAAATATAATAATCAAGAGGTTTTAGCTGTAAATGGTGATAAAGTAGAGAGTTTTGTTCCGAAAGAAAGTATCAATTCAAATGGTAAATTTGTAGTAGTAGAACGCGAAAAAAAATCACTTACAACGTCACCAGTCGATATTTCAATTATTGATTCTGTAGTGAATCGCACGTATCCAGGAGCTGTACAACTTGCAAATAAAGCTTTTGCAGACAATCAACCGAGTTTATTAGTGGCTAAGAGAAAGCCTTTGAATATTAGTATAGACTTACCGGGCATGAGAAAAGAAAATACAATCACTGTCCAAAATCCGACATATGGTAATGTAGCTGGAGCAGTAGACGATTTAGTATCTACTTGGAATGAAAAGTATTCTACAACACATACGTTGCCTGCAAGAATGCAGTATACGGAATCCATGGTTTATAGTAAATCGCAAATCGCAAGCGCTCTTAATGTTAACGCTAAATATCTTGATAACAGTCTAAACATTGATTTTAATGCGGTTGCAAATGGAGAGAAAAAAGTGATGGTAGCGGCGTATAAGCAAATATTTTATACGGTAAGTGCTGAACTACCTAACAATCCATCCGACCTTTTTGATAATAGCGTTACTTTTGATGAGTTAACTCGAAAAGGCGTAAGTAATTCGGCTCCACCTGTTATGGTTTCAAATGTAGCTTATGGTAGAACGATTTATGTAAAATTAGAAACAACATCTAAGAGCAAAGATGTACAAGCTGCTTTTAAAGCCTTACTTAAGGATAACAGCGTTGAAACAAGTGGACAGTATAAAGATATTTTTGAAGAAAGTACCTTTACTGCTGTAGTATTAGGCGGAGATGCGAAAGAGCATAACAAGGTTGTTACTAAAGATTTCAATGAAATCCGAAATATTATTAAAGATAATGCTGAATTAAGTCTTAAAAATCCAGCATACCCAATTTCATATACAAGTACTTTCTTAAAAGATAATGCAACTGCTGCTGTTCATAATAATACAGATTATATTGAGACGACAACTACAGAATATTCAAGTGCTAAAATGACACTTGATCATTACGGTGCTTACGTTGCTCAATTTGATGTATCTTGGGATGAATTCACATTTGACCAAAAGGGTAACGAAGTACTAACACATAAAACATGGGATGGTAGCGGAAAAGACAAAACGGCTCATTACTCTACAGTTATCCCTCTTCCACCGAACTCAAAAAATATAAAAATTGTAGCAAGAGAATGTACAGGTCTTGCATGGGAATGGTGGAGAACAATTATTAATGAACAAAACGTTCCATTAACAAATGAAATAAAAGTTTCAATTGGAGGAACAACATTATATCCAACAGCTAGTATTAGTCATTAAGTATAAAAAAAGCGCCCTATAAGTAGGGCGCTTTTTTACTTAGTCACAAATTTTATTTTGTATCGGTATGTTTTTAGGTTTTGTAAATCATCAACTATAAGGTGGGGATATTGTGAAGACGAAAAGCTACATGTTTTTCGTCTTTTTGTTCTCTTGCTTAATAAGAAAGATCCTGCAACTCAGTACAGGATCTTTAATCAAACGTATTTAAAAACTAAATTGTGGTTTCATATCACCTTTATAAGGTTCATGTTCAACGAATATAGTTATATCCTTACCAGCTTGGTCTTTACCAGTTCTTTTATACGTAAATTTATTCTTATTTAGTTCAGTAAGTTCAAGAGCAGCACCGTATTTGTTATTTCCAATTGAAACATGGGCTCTTATTTTATTTTCGTGTACAACATCGAAGTAGCCATAATCACCGCGGCTTTGACCTGTTTCGCTATTGAAAAACTCATATTTATTAGATTTGTCATCAAATTTTGCTAAACTTATAAAATTCGAATTAAACTGTGTTACATCGTTACCAGCTTCGTCTAATACCTTTGTTCCGTGCCAAAGGGTGCCGCCTAAAATTTTATCTCCATCAACGTTTTTAACAATATCTCCTGTAGTCGTGTTCAGCTGCTTGTCCGGATCAGTGAAAGAAAGTTCTTTTTCTTTATATGGGACATGTTCAACGAAAACTTCTACATCTTTACCGTTAGCGTCTTTCCCCATTCGTTTATAAGTAAATACATTTTTATTTAGTTTTGTCATGTCAACGACAGCTTGATACTTCATTGATTCTGAAATTAATATTCTCTTCTTCCCATCATTTGTGACAAAGAAAGTTCCTTTATCACCACGACTTGCACCTGTTTTAGCATCAAAAAATTCATATCTGCCGGACTTCGCATCATATTTTGCAAGACCAATGAAGTTTGCATTCTCTTTTGTTAAGTCATTCTTATCTTTGTCATACACTCGTGTACCTTGCCAATTTGTCTCGCTAAGAATATTAGCCATTTTTTGCCCTTTAGTTAATTTATTTTCCTTTTTTGTTTCTTTAGCAACTTGTTCTTGTTTTTGTTTCCCATGATTTTCTTCAGCTTTAGTACCAGCACACCCTGTTAATGCTAATGTGAATCCGAGCAGTACGGATGATAGTGCTTTTGCTTTTTTGTTCATGTTTTATCGTCTCCTTATTTTATGATTTCAAGTAGTACGGTTAGCGATTATAGTAGCAGTGCGTCATATATGAACTTAGTTGCTACGTTTCTTATGTTAATACCCGACTATAAACTGCCTCTAAATAAAACATTAAAAAAAGATAAACTAATTCCTAAAATTTGTTCATATTTATAAAAAGGTCTTTTACATGGGGTGAATGTAAATTTGTCATTTTGAAAATGGCGTAATCACATTGGGGTATACACATTATGCTTACATTGCGATTTTTGCTGTGATGTTATACTGTATATAAGATTTTATGTGTGTATGTTTTGTCGGTTTTTGTCGGTAAGTCGATATATTTCGAAAATCGCTGATATATTTGGAGTTGCGCTGATATATTTCGAAAATCGCCGATATATTTGGAGTTGCGCTGATATATTTGAAAAATCGCTGATATATTTTGAAGGGGGATAAAAATGATTGTGAAAGAGCGGAAAATTCCCGTATATTTGCTGCAATTAGAAGCTTTACTTAGAAGATTGCCTGCTCATCATCCAAAAAGGAATGTGGTGGTTGAAAGTCTAGCGAAATTTATGGCCGGCTATAAAGGAGAGCAGGCGATTGAGTATCCACTTAGTTTTTTACCCGAAACAGAATACAGTATTTTACATGATATTAGGTTATTTGATCAAAAACATTATTTCCAAATTGATACCCTCATAGTTTCATCCTATTTTCTTCTTTTTCTTGAAATAAAAAATATTATTGGTACATTAATTTTTGATGCAAAGTTCAATCAGCTTATTCGAATAGTAGATGGTAATACAGAAGAAGGATTCCCAGATCCGCTTTTACAACTAAAACGGCAAGAGATGCAACTGAGAAAATGGCTGAATCTACATGGTTTACATAATATTCCGATTGAATCCCTCGTTGTAATTAGTTCCCCTCGTACAATTATTAAAACTTCAGATGAAATACTGTCTAGTAAAATTATCCACAGTGCAAATTTACCTAATAGAATAAAACAGATTAAAAATCAATATAAAGAAAAAGTGATTGATAATATAAATGGACTTATAGGCCAGATTATGAATGAGCACATTCCGCAACGTCAAAATGTTCTTGCACAATATAAAATTAAAAAAGAGGAATTGCTAAAGGGTGTACAGTGTGAGGAATGTTTTACAATGGCAATGTTAAAAGAAAAGCAGGGATGGCGTTGTTCAAACTGCAATAGTATGTCTAAACATGCTCATTTACGTGCTGTACAAGATTACACACTTCTGTTTAGTATGATAACTACTAATAGCGAATTGAGGGAATTTCTTAATATGGAATCTAGTTCTGCGGTTAAAAGACTCCTCCAAACAATGAACATCACCTACACTGGCAACAACAAAGGACGAATATATGATTTAACTTCTTTCCAATCGTAATTTTGCTATAATAAATAAGTACTTATACGAAGGGGAGTCTAAAGAGAATATGAAGTCATTTAATATCGATCATGTTATAGCTAGTGTTTTGCAATGGATATTAAATATAGCTTTAATTATATTATCCATTGTGTTATCGATTTTCTTAGTGAATGAGACAATTACGTTTGTGCAGTATATTTTTTCAGCAAAAGAGTATACGTCTTATAAATTGGTTGAAAGTATCATCGTCTATTTCTTATACTTCGAGTTCATTGCATTAATTATTAAGTATTTTAAATCGAACTATCATTTCCCGTTACGTTATTTTATTTATATCGGAATTACGGCCTTAATTCGATTGATTATTGTGTCTCATGAGGAACCGATGGAGACGTTATTATACGCAGGAGCAATTCTTGTTTTAGTTATTGCTTTATACATATCGAATATGAGAGATTTGAGAAAAGAGTAGTAGTGCAGACGTAAGTTTGCACTACTTTTTTACGTCTTGACCTTCAAGTTGCTTGAAAGTTTACAATGAAATTAGGGCGTTTGAAATCGAAAAAAATTGAGAAATTAAGTGAAGAGGTTTCTTTTACTTGGAGGTTATAGGAATGAATCAGGAATTGAAGTTACGTCCATTGGAACGAGAAGATTTAAAGTTCGTACACGAACTGAATAATAATGCGCATATTATGTCGTATTGGTTTGAAGAGCCATATGAGGCATTTGTGGAGCTGCAAGACTTATACGATAAACATATACATGATCAAAGCGAACGCCGATTTATCGTTGAGAAAGACAATGAAATGGTTGGATTAGTTGAGTTAGTAGAAATCGATTATATTCATCGTAGAACAGAATTCCAAATCATTATTGATCCGAATTATCAAGGATATGGTTATGCAGTGGATGCGACGCGTTTAGCGATGGATTACGCTTTTTCCGTACTAAATATGCATAAGATTTATTTAGTTGTGGATAAGGAAAATGAAAAGGCAGTACATGTTTATAAAAAAGTTGGGTTTATGGTAGAAGGTGAGCTTATCGATGAGTTTTTCGTTGATGGTAACTATCATAATGCGATAAGAATGTGTATGTTTCAGAAGCAATATTTTGAAAACAAGTAGTTGAAAGATTCGGAAGTAATGTTGACGTTTCGTAAAACCGTATGCTAAAATCCCTTTTAAGTATTAAGGAAGGTGCAGAATATGCTTTATATAAAATTTGTAAAACTCATTAGAAAACTTTGCTCCGCACAAATGTATACGGTGAAGCGTTGTACGGAGCTTAATCAAGGGGTATAAATCCCCTATATTCATCGGCTGAATAACTTTTCTAAAAAAGTATAGTTTATCTATGCTTATTTCGTTATGGTTTTTCAGCTGGTGTATAAAATAGATTAAGGGGCCATAGACAATGCTTTGTCTATGGCCCTTTGTGTATATTATTCCGATGAGTCTTTACTGTAAATTGGAGTAGTATAGGAAAAACCACGAAGCAGAGGGCTAGTGTCGAATGACGCTATCTCTCTGCTTTTTTTAATTTGAGGAAAAGAGGAATAAAAATGAGTTTACTTAAAGTGGAAAGTTTATCACATAGTTTTATAGATAAAGTATTATACGAAAATGCTTCTTTTGATTTGCATAAAGGGGAGCATATGGGAATTGTTGGACAGAATGGTGCAGGAAAAAGCACATTAATGAAAATATTGGTGGGGGAAATTATTTCTGATAAGGGAGACATAAAGTGGCAACCAAATATTCAAATTGGACATCTTGATCAATACGCAGAAATTGATGAGGGTTATACCATTTCTCAATATTTAAAGAGAGCCTTTTATGATTTGTATGAAATGGAAAAGAGAATGAACAAGTTATATGAAGAAATTGCGATGACCGGAGATGAAAATCAACTATTGAAAGCGGCAGAAATTCAAGGACTGCTCGAGGCTCATGATTTTTATTCAGTAGATAGTATTACGAATAAGGTGGCATCCGGCTTAGGTATTGATGTGATTGGGATGGATCGTGTTATTGGTGAATTAAGCGGAGGGCAGCGTGCAAAGGTAATTTTAGCGAAGCTCTTATTAGAAGAGCCTAATATTTTATTACTAGATGAACCGACGAATTTTCTCGATAAGGAGCATGTGGAGTGGCTTGCTAATTATTTAATGAATTTTGAAGGAGCGTTTATTGTCGTATCACATGATTTTGATTTTCTGGAAAAGGTAACTTCTTGCATATGTGATGTAGAGTTCGGAACAGTTAAGAAGTATTACGGCAAATACTCAGATTTTGTAAGACAAAAGGAGCATTTGCGAAAAGATTATATTCGCCAATATTATGCACAGCAAAAGAAAATTGAAAAAACGGAAGAGTATATTCGTAGAAATATTGCTGGGGTGAATTCAAAAATAGCGCAAGGTCGTAGAAAACAATTACAGCGTATGGAAAGAATTGCGCCACCAAGTTTTACTCATAAACCGTCTATTCATTTTCAGGAACTTCCCATTTCAGTTCAGACAGTTCTTGAAGTAAATAACCTTGAAGTTGGTTACGACTTCGCTCTCTTACCAAAGTTGAATTTTTCAGTAATGGGTAGGCAAAAACTTGTTATTACAGGTTTCAATGGAGTAGGAAAATCTACTTTATTAAAAACAATCGTTGGAAATATTGATAGTATTTCTGGAGAGTTTCACTTTTCAGAGCAAATAAAGATTGGATATTATGAGCAAGATTTAAATTGGAGCAATGATTCTTTAACGCCGCTTCAAATTATTTCAGAACAGTTTCCTAAACTGAATATGAAGGAAATACGCCATCATTTAGCTGCGTGTGGAGTGAAGGATACGCACGTTTCGCAAGAAATTCGTACGTTAAGTGGTGGTGAACAATCGAAGGTGAAACTGTGCGGATTATTATTATCACCTTGTAACTTATTAATTTTAGATGAGCCGACAAATCATTTAGATGCAGAAGCGAAGGAAGCTTTGCAAAAGGCGCTAATTAAGTTTAAGGGCAGCATTATACTCGTATCTCACGAAGCGAGTTTTTATCTTGATTGGGCAGATAGCATCTTTCATATAGAGACAGGATTAGTTAAGGGGGTGTGAAACATATGAGTGAAAACAATTGGAAAACGAAAATTATATTATTTTTGACCGCTCAAACTATTTCGTTGTTCGGTTCCTCTCTCGTACAATACGCGATTATATGGTATATCACCCTTACAACATCATCAGGAGTGATGTTGACTATTTCAACTGTTTGCGGTTTTCTACCACAAATTGCGATATCTTTGTTTGCAGGTGTTTGGATTGATCGTTATGACCGTAAAAAGATGATTATGTTATCGGATGGAATTATAGCGATTGCGACGTTAGTTTTAGCAATTTTATTTTTAACAGGATATAAAAGTATTTGGTTACTTTTTATTGTGTTACTCATTCGTTCAGCTGGAACAGGAGTACAAACGCCAGCTGTGAATGCATTAATTCCGCAAATCGTTCCGAAAGAGTATCTTATGAAAGTAAATGGAATAAATAGCAGTATTACATCTTTAATTATGTTTCTTTCTCCAGCAGCAAGTGCGGCGATTCTTTCTATTGCCAGCATTGAAACAACATTTTTTATTGATGTTATTACGGCTATGATTGGAATTAGTATTATGCTTATCATTCAAGTAGAGGGACATGTGAATGCAGAGAATAAGCAAAAATCTAATCTACAAGGAATTAAAGAAGGATTCTCTTATTTAAAAGAAAATGTATTTATTAAAAGGCTAATCGTTTTATTGATTATCATCATGATTTTAATAAGTCCAGCTGCTTTTTTAACACCTTTAATGGTAACTCGTTCTTTCGGGGCCGAAATGTGGAGACTTACTGCTAGTGAGATGACCTTTAGTGCTGGTGCGGCAGCTGGTGGCGTATTGATTGCCGCGTGGGGTGGTTTTCGTAATCGTATGCATACAACAGCGCTAGCTTGTGCATTATATGGACTGCTTATGATTGGACTCGGAATAGCACCGATATTTATTATGTATTTAGTATTTAATTTTTTAATTGGTATAACGATGCCGTGCTTCAATACACCAGTTACTGTGTTATTGCAGGAAAAAGTAGAACCATCAATGCACGGACGGATGTTCAGTCTTGTACAAATTGCGAATTCATGCGCGCTTCCTCTAGGAATGATAATATTTGGGCCATTGTCGGATATGTTTAGTGTAGAGATTTTGTTAATTTATGCTGGGATATTCGTGCTATTTTGCGCAATGTATATTGTATTAAGCAAGAGGTTTGAAGTGTAAATATTTATAATACAGAGGGTTTGCGAAGTGATTTAATATGCTTCGTAAACCTTTTTGTTATTATTCTATTCAATAATTATTTATTGTTAAACGATAAATAAATATTGACTGTTAATGATTTTTTGGGTAATATGATGTTAAGAATCTAAGGAGAATTACATGAGTAGAGGAGAATGTGAAATGAAAAATAAATACGTAGTAGCTATTTCTTTCATGATTTTAGCGATTATTTCTTTAACTATACATGCTTCAAACAGTAAAGTAGGAGCGGATGGATTCCTTGAAGAACCTTTCTTTTTCCTAGTACCGATAAGTTATGTATTGTTCCTTAGTGGTATTGGCGTATTATTATTTGGATTTATTACTTCAAAGCTGAAAAAGGGCAATAAATAGGAGTTACCAATAGGGACAAAATACTCACTATGAAATAGAAACATACCATATGGAAGAAAAAGAATAAGTGAGATGAATCATGATGAACCATCATTTTTATAATGGAAGACAAGTAGGAGCAGCTATTACGCTGGCTGGGGCACAAGGAACAATTCACGCTATGAATCAAGCTATTCAAATGCAACAACAAGCATATTTTGCACAAATGATGCAAAGTCAGTATATGCCGTATTCACAGCTTCCGATGCAAATTGTACATTACGATGTACATCCAGCTGGTTTATTTTCTATTCCATATGGCGGGACATATTTCTTATGAAAGAAAGCGACTCAATAGAGTCGCTTTTTTTCATATTCCGCCTAGCTTCATTCCAAGGAATGCGAAGAGGATACCAATTATGTACGTAGCGCTTAAGTATAAAAGGAAAGTGCTAATATTTTTTCGATTGAGAAGTTGAACGGCTTCTAGTTTAAACGTAGAAAATGTAGTGAATGCACCCATAAATCCAGTACCTAATAATAGTTGCCAGCCTGTAGTAACTCCGTTGCCGATTATATATCCAAGTAAAAACGCCCCTGTTATATTAATAAGGAATGTAGCAAGTGGAAATTGTGTTTTATTTCTTTTCTTAAACCAATTGCTAATTGCAAATCGTGTAATCGCACCGAAAAATCCTCCTGTTGCGACTAATAAGGCTTCTATCATGAGTAATCACCTTCCGTAAGAGATTTCTTAATTAAGAAATCTCCAAGTGTATAGCCAAGGCCAGACATAATGAGGCCACCAAGTATGCTACATGATACATATAAGAAGGCTATGCTCCACTCAGAATGATTGATCAATTGCACAGTTTCTACACTAAATGTTGAAAAAGTCGTAAAGGAACCGATGAATCCAGTTCCGATGCCTGTGATGACCTCTGAAGGTAAGATGTTTAGCCGGGCGATATAAGTAGTTAGCCACGCTAAGAAGAAGCAACCGATTAAGTTAATGAGTAATGTTGCTAATGGAAATGAATGATGCCAAAATGTGGTGATATTAAGACCTAAATAATAACGAGAAAGAGCTCCTAATATACCGGCAATGCCGACGATAATATAAATCAATTTTCTCACCTCTTTAAATAGATTGCTCAAAAAAATAGACTCCTACCAGTATGTATACTGGTAGGAGTCATTAGCTAAGCAGCGTTTATGGCGAACTCCATCGCCTAGGATTATTACATATAGTGTACTAAATATACCGTTTAAATTCCAGTGAGGAGGTGGGTGTAACGTTTCTTTTTTTGATGTCTGAAGGTTTTTCAAGTAATTAAAATGGGATCAATTACTTATCAACTAAATATAGTGATATACGGTTTTAATTATGATAAAATGTTTCTTATGTGTGTCGTTTTGTTTTATTTGACTGAAAATAAAGAAAAATAAATTCGCGTGAAAAGGAGTCATTTATTTGAAGAAATTTTTAAAAATCGTATTTACATGTGTTTTAGTAGTAGCGGGCATTGTAGGAGGATTTCTAGCGTATATGACACTTACTAAAGAACAGCCTGCTGATGTTATAAGCTTGAAGGTGGAGAATAATAAGGAGCGCGTATTAGCGACTGGAAATGAGTTTAAAGTTACAACATTTAATATTGGATATGCTGGGTTAGATAAGGATCAAGATTTCTTTATGGATGGTGGAAAGGGATCTGGTTCAAGTAGTAAAGAGCAAACGGAAACTAATTTAAAGAATATGCTTTCGTTTTTACAAAATGAGAATAGTGATTTTGCACTATTACAAGAAGTTGATATAAAGTCACTTCGTTCATTTGATGTAAATGAACATGAATTTTTGAAAAAAGGATTACCTGATTATGTTTCGTCATTTGGCAAGAACTACGATACGAAATGGGTTCCAGTGCCAATAATAAATCCAATGGGATATGCGGAGGCTGGATTAAGTACGTTTTCTAAATACACTGTTCAAGAAGCGAAGAGGTTCCAGCTTCCTGGAATGGAGCCTTGGCCAAAGCGTTTGTTTGATTTAGATCGAGCAATTGTGGAATATAAAATTCCTGTTAATAATGGGAAACATGTTAGACTCGTAAATTTACATTTGTCTGCTTATGATGAAGGCGGGAAAATTAGAAAACAGCAAGTAGAGTACTTAAAAGAATATATGAACAAGCATTATGAAAATGGTGATTACGTAATAATGGGCGGAGATTGGAATCAATTAGTTTCAAACGCTCAATTAAGTGATCCGAAGTTCGTGAAAGAGCGCCCTGAGTGGTTAGTAGAGTTACCGAAGAACTTTACAGACGGTGGCTTTAAGTGGGCTGTAGATCCGTCTGTTATGACTGTGAGAGATGATGTAAAGAAATATGTAGAAGGTGAAAATTTCGTCACTATTATTGATGGCTTTATCGTTTCACCGAATGTAGAGATTGTAAATGTACAAGGGAAAGATTTAAAGTTTGAAAATAGCGATCATAACCCAGTAAGTGCGGTATTTAAACTGAAGTAATTGATATGTATAAGTAGAAGGTGGGGCTTCATATGGAGTGGTTAAAGAGGACTTGTTTTTCTAACCTTGAGAAAGAATCACAGAAAAATCATTTATTACTGTTTATAACGATTTGTAGTTTCTTTCTTGGGATAATCGCAATTGGGTATTATGGATATATTTTTACAGAGAGAGCAATAGCGTTTTGGATTTGTGGTATTTCTGTCGTTGCATTTGGAACGCTTTTTACTTTTATAAAAAGTATGGAATCAGCGTATAAATATATCATGACATTTATGTTGCTTACAATGTCTTACATTATGGTACAAGCCTTTAATGAAAGCCCGGCTGTATTTCAAATGGTCTATTTTACATTAGCTGTTTCACTTATTTACTTAAGTGAGCGCCTCATTTTAATTCTTGGCGGGGTAGCTGTTGTGATCACATTTATCCTTTGTAGCTATTGGCCGGAGCAATTTTTTGCTTATACAGCCTCGTCTGAAGCTGCTAATTTCGCAAGTTTGTTAGCGATTGTAACAATCGCTATGTGGGGCGTCACGAAAATCGGTTCTAATCTGCTCCTTCGTTTAAGTGATGAGAAGCAAGAAGTAATGAGAAAAGCTCAGGAGTTAGAAGAGACGCAAAGACTTATTGAAGAAACAGTTGTGAAACTAGATAGTAATTTCAATCATTTAAGACAAAATATGAACACGTCGATGGAATCGATGAGTGAAATTAATTTTGCCTTTGAAGAGGTGGCAGTTGGTACGCAATCACAATCAGAGATGATGTATCGTTCGGTAGAAGTATTGAATGATATGGAGGGAAATATTGAACAAATCATCTCTCAAGTAAGAACTGCATCGGCTCGTGTGGATGAAAGCTTAGAAATTTCAAAAGGTAGTGTACATACTCTAAGAAATTTTGAAACTAACATGAGAAGTTTAAATGATGTTGTTTCACAGTCTGGAATTATATTTAGAGATTTAATGATGCAATCGAAACAAATTAATGAAATTGTAGATGTAATAACGAATATTTCAAGTCAGACGAGTTTGCTAGCTTTAAATGCAAATATTGAAGCTGCGAGGGCAGGCGAGCATGGAAAAGGTTTTGCTATTGTAGCGAGTGAAGTGTTAAAGCTTGCTGAAGAATCAAATCGTTCTGCGGGAAGAATTCAAGGGATTTTGAAGGAGTTTAGTAATCAAGCAAGTAAGGTAGAAGTGCAAGTAGAAAAGTCAGAAAGAGTACAAGAAGAATGTAACGAGATGTTAGCAAGCGTTTTAACAAATGTAACTGATTTAGGGAAGTTTATTTATGCGATTAATGAAGTAATGCGAGAGGTTGTTGTTCATCAAGAAAGTTTCCAAGTTAAAACGACGAATATCGTAAAGGATGTTACGCATGCTTCTAACGTAATTCAGCAAACTTCTACAGCTACAGAAGAAGTGCTAGCGAGTGTGGAAGAAGAAAAACATCGAAATGATACGTCAGTGAAGACGTTACAAACTGTTAGCGAGCAAGTGAAGTTGTTAGAAGATATTTTAGAAAAGTAATATTGCTTGGAAAGAGCACGAATGATGTGCTCTTTTTTCATTGAAACGAATACTTGATAGGAATTTAATTGCTTTTCTGCGCGTTTTCTGCCAAGCTTAAGGAGATAAAATTCAGCTAATAGCGGAATTAAAATACTTCAAAGAAAGAATTAAATAGGTGACGCATATGATCGAAGTTAAGACTTCTGAACTTAGTGATGGAGAATTTAATAGAGGTGTATTTGCAACTCGTGATATTAAAAAAGGTGAGTTGATACACGCAGCACCAGTTATCTCTTATCCGAATGAACAGCATGAACATATTGAGAAAACATTACTTGCTGACTACGCATTTGAGTATGGAATCAATCATACGGCAATCCTTTTAGGATACGGTATGTTATTTAATCATTCATATACACCGAATGCAACGTATGATATTGTCTTCGAGAACCATACGTTTAACTTCTATGCTTATAAGGATATAAAAGCAGGAGAAGAAATTTTAATCAATTATAATGGTGAAGTTGATAACGATGAGCTGTTATGGTTTGATAAAGAAAAAGAAGAGAACGAAAAGTAATATAAAGAGTATAGAAAGAGCACATTCTGTCGGATGTGCTCTTTTTTTATTGATGTAAATAAAGTAAAAAGTACAAAAAAATACCACTTTCTTTTTGTGTGGTATAGTAAGATACTGAGGGATAGTGTTTTGAAAAAGTCACATATTTTACAAATTGTTGTCTTTCTGATGACATGTCAAGTTTAGTAGTCCATTTGGGTTGCTTTATTATGCAATATATATTTTAATATGAGTGGCACCTCTTATAATTTAAGAGGTTTATAGGTGTCTCGAATTGATTTTGGGTACACTGTATCCACCACTTTAGGTTCTTTCATGTACGTGGGGATATTATGGGCCCGTATAACGGGATAAAATGAATATAGAAATAGAGGAATCGTAAAATGAATATGCAAGAGGTTTATAAATATTTAAGTACGGTATTGCCTGAAGGACATGTTAAACAAGATGAAATGTTAAAGAATCATACGCATATTAAAGTTGGCGGAAAAGCAGATGTTTTTGTTGCGCCTACAAATTATGATGAAATTCAAGAAGTTATTAAATATGCGAACGAATATAATATTCCAGTTACGTTTTTAGGAAATGGATCGAATGTCATTATTAAAGATGGTGGAATTCGCGGGATTACAGTAAGTTTAATTCATATTACAGGTGTTACTGTAACAGGAACGACGATTGTAGCACAGTGTGGTGCAGCAATTATTGACGTATCACGTATTGCCTTAGACCATAACTTAACGGGTCTTGAGTTTGCTTGTGGTATTCCAGGTTCAGTTGGCGGAGCATTATATATGAATGCTGGTGCATACGGCGGTGAAATTTCGTTTGTATTAACAGAAGCTGTCGTAATGACAGGTGATGGAGAGCTACGTACTTTGACGAAAGAAGCATTTGAATTTGGATATCGTAAGAGTGTATTTGCGAACAACCATTACATTATTCTTGAAGCGAGATTTGAACTTGAAGAAGGTGTACATGAAGAAATTAAAGCAAAAATGGATGATTTAACGTTTAAACGTGAGTCAAAACAGCCTCTAGAATATCCTTCATGTGGTAGCGTATTTAAGCGCCCACCAAATAACTTTGCTGGTAAGTTAATTCAAGACTCAGGACTACAAGGTAAGCGAATTGGTGGAGTAGAAGTTTCTTTAAAACACGCTGGGTTTATGGTGAATGTTGATAACGGAACAGCACAAGATTACATCGATTTAATTCACTTCGTACAAAAGACAGTTGAAGAGAAATTTGGCGTGAAGTTGGAGCGAGAAGTAAGGATTATTGGAGAAGATAAGGAATAAAGAAATACGTATGAAGATATGAATTATTTTAAAATAATATTTGGGTATTGTTGACAATTTGTTTTCAATTCAATATAATGGCTAATAATTTAACAAATAACATACGTTGAAAGAGCCCAGTAGCAGTTTGTCACTGTTAACGAGAGAGCTAGGGGTTGCTGGAACCTAGCACAAACAAACTTGTGAATTACACTCTGGAGTATCTTAGGTAATGCTAAGCGGACTAGCAATCGATATTATTGCTAAGAGTGGTATGAGTAGCTATGCTATTTATACAAACTGGGTGGTAACACGGTGAATAATCGTCCCTATGTCTATCGTAGACATAGGGGCTTTTTTGTTTTTAAAAAATAAAGGGGATGACAAAAGATGAATATTATTGATGAATTAGAATGGCGCGGCGCCGTTAATCAACAGACTGACGAAGAAGGCTTACGTAAGCTAGTAGAAGAGAAAAAGATTTCACTATACTGCGGAGTTGATCCGACTGGTGATAGTATGCATATCGGACATTTGATTCCGTTTATGATGATGAAGAGATTCCAATTAGCTGGTCATCATCCTGTTATTTTAATTGGCGGGGCAACAGGAACAATTGGTGATCCGAGTGGACGACAATCAGAGCGTCAACTTCAAACGTTAGAAGTGGTTCAGCATAATGTAGATGCGTTAACAGCACAAATGAAAAAGCTATTTGATTTTGGTGGAAATAGCGAAGTGAAGATGGTAAATAACTATGATTGGACACATGAAATAAATATTATTGAGTTTTTACGTGATTACGGGAAAAACTTTAGCATCAATAGCATGTTAGCAAAGGACATCGTAGCGAGTCGTTTAGATACAGGGATCTCTTTCACAGAATTCACGTACCAAATTTTGCAAGCGATGGACTTCCATCATTTATACACGAAAGAGGATGTTCAACTGCAAATTGGTGGTAGTGACCAATGGGGAAATATTACGAGTGGTTTAGATTTAATTCGTAAGTTAGAAGGTCATGAGGCGAAAGTATTCGGATTAACGATTCCGTTATTATTAAAATCGGACGGTACGAAGTTTGGTAAATCAGCAGGCGGCGCTGTTTGGCTTGATCCTGAAAAAACGACACCGTTTGAATTTTATCAGTTCTGGGTGAATACGGATGATCGTGATGTCGTTAAATACTTGAAATACTTTACATTCTTAACGAAAGAACGCATTGATGAATTAGCGGTTAAGGTGGAAACAGAGCCTCATAAACGTGAAGCACAAAAAGTACTAGCAGAAGAAATGACGAAATTCGTTCATGGAGAAGAAGCATTCCTGCAAGCTGTGAAAATTACAGCAGCGTTATTTAGCGGAGATATTAAATCGTTAACAGCTGATGAAATTGAACAAGGTTTTAAAGAAATGCCAACATTTCAGTCTTCAAAAGAGACGAAAAACATCGTAGAATGGCTAGTTGATTTAGGAATTGAACCATCTAGACGACAAGCGCGTGAAGATATTAATAACGGAGCGATTTCTATGAATGGTGAGAAAGTAACAGATGTGGGTACAGATGTTACTGTAGAAAATTCATTTGATGGACGATTTATTATTATCCGTAAAGGGAAGAAGAATTACAGTCTTGTGAAGTTAGGCGAATAGTTTGTGTGAAAGGATGGGAGTAGGAAGAATACTTCCATCTTTTCGTATACACAATTTGGACATAAAATAATCAGTAAATTTAGATAATTAAAAGGGTTATATTATTCTTCTGACGAATAAATAAGTTAGAGAAAATTACGGATAAAGTGAAACTTTAATCAGTGGGGGGGTGTTCCTCCCCACTGATTATTAGTTGAACCAATCGGGCTTTTACGAGCAGTTAATCTTCCAACTTCATCCCTGCATTCACTGTATTTTAAGGTGGAGGTTTTACTGCCCGTTAATGCGGGATAAAAATAGCCCGAACCATGCAGGGCATGATTCGGGCTTATATTCAGATTAGTAAGCTAAGCTGAATAGACCTTTAATGTGTGATAAGTAACGAACGTTACTTGCTTCTTTCATTAATGATGCTGGTAAGCCTTTAAGTGGAGTATTGCTTGCTCCAATTGTAGCAACCGCATCTTTACGTCCTAGACTAGCAAGTGTTCCAGAGTTTACAGGTGCGAACTCTTCGAATGCTTTGCCTTCTAGTGCTGCGTATAAGTTGTATCCAATTAACTCACCCATTTGCCAAGCGATTTGTGCAGTTGGTGGGTATGGACGTCCGTCTGGAGCGAAGACAACAGCGCTGTCTCCAGCAACGAATACGTCTTTGTGAGAAGTAGATTGTAGGTATGCATCAACTGTTGCACGTCCACGGTTAACTTCAAGACCTGATTCACCGATTAATGGGTTACCTTGTACGCCGCCCGTCCAAACGAATGTGTTAGCAACAAGTTTTTGACCGTCTTTTAAGTCGATTTCGTTGCCAGCAACGTTTGTTACAGGAAGACCAGTTAAGAATGTAACGCCGCGCGCTTCTAGGCTAGTAGTTGCACGTTCGATTAAGTGGTCTGGTAATACTGGAAGGATTTTTGGACCTGCTTCAACAAGAAGAAGTTTCACTTCTTTTGGATTTACGCCGTGGCTTTTTGCAAGTTTAGGCATAATGTCAGCAAGCTCACCAACTAGCTCAACGCCAGTTAATCCGCCACCACCGATTACGATTGTAGCATCAGCTTCGTTTTTCGTTTTCGCGTATTCACGAATACGGTCTTCAACGTGTTTGTAGATTTTATTTGCATCAGCAGCAGATTTTAATACCATGCTGTTTTCTTCTAGTCCTGGAATACCGAAGTAAGCAGTTTTACTTCCTAAAGCAACTACAAGTGCATCGTAAGATAAAGTAGTGCCGCCAGCTAATTTGATTTCTTTGCTATCAACTGAGAATGACTCAACTGTTGCAATTTTAAGATCGATATCTTTACCTTTGAAAAGCTTTGTAAGTGGCATTGCAATTGCTTGCTCAGACACGTTACCAGCTGCAAGGCGGTGTAATTCAGTGATGATTTGGTGTGTTGGGTATTGGTTAATCACTGTAACTTGTGCTTCTGATTTGCTGTAATATTTACGTACGTTTAAAGCGGCAAGAAGACCGCCATAACCAGCGCCTAAGATGACAATTTGTTTTGACATAGTATGATATCCCCCGTCTTTACTAATTGTTGTTATAAGTTAAATTATTTATTGTTACGTTCTGCACTAATTTGAAGATATGCGTTCACAAAGCGGAACATTTTTTGTGCTTGTGGATCTTTTAGTAATTTTAACAGACCGAATAGGCCGATAACTTCGTTGCTTTCGTCAGCACGATCTTTCGCTTCGATTGCAGTTGCAGCCATGCTTTTCACTGTATCTTTTACAGGTTCTACAAGCTCTGTAATTGCACCAACAGTGTCGCTTTTTAATACTTCATCAGTAGCAACAGTTTGAGCGAAGTCATAAGACTTAGTTAAAATGTTAACAAGCTCAGTTAATTTTGGAAGCTGTTCTACTAGTGTTGTTAATGATTCTTGTACCTCAGGTTTTAACAACTGATCAAGTACATCAAGTTGTCCTTGGCTAGCAGAAATTTGTACAGTTTCTTGTTCTGGCTTTGTTTGAGTCATAGTTTCTGGCATCTCCAATTCTCCTTTACGATAGCAATACTCTTATTTTTGATAAGTAAGATAGTAAACGGTTACGAAACTTTATACAAAGTTTCACAAAACACAATAAAATGCCTTTAAATTTATGACAGCAAGTAAGCTGCAAACATAAATCTAAAACCATAACGTCTTACTTATTATTTATGAACTGTCCGATACATGGCTTGTCCGCATAATGGAAAAGCTCCGTTACCGGAAAGTGTATATAATATATATCCTATATTATATACTATATACACCTATGTTAACATAAAAATGATTCCTAATTATTTGATATTGAGTGTATAACGTAGTGCTGACAAGGTATGAAAGCGTATAAAATATTTTGTTCCAGTTAGAAATGTACATATATATAAAGAAAAAAAGGAAAAAATGAACCAATTCATGTTCGTTTTTTCCTTTTTCCTATTATTCACCTTCTGCAATTAGCATCGATGTGTTACCTTCTTTTTCAAGATGGCATTCGCCCCAAGAACAAAGAGAATCAAGAATGGATTCTAAAGACCAACCGTAGTCGGTAAGAGAATATTCTACTTTCGGTGGGACTTGGTTGTATACTTTTCTTTGAATGACGCCGTCGTCTTCTAATTCACGTAATTGCTGTGTTAACATTTTTTGTGTAATACCAGGCATGGAACGTTTTAGTTCACTCGTTCTCTTTGTACCTTTCGTTAAGTGACAAAGGATAACAACCTTCCATTTTCCGCCGATAACTTCTAAAGTCGCCTCTACAGGAATATTGTATTTCTTCATATGAAATCCTCCCTTTGTAAGTAAAATAAGTTAAATCATACAAATGTTACTTTTTAGTACCTATAGCACTTTAAAGTACGTACTTTTTATCATGTTAAATATGTTTCATAATAGCACATGTAAGAGGCAAATGAGTAGTACGGTACCAAAAAGTGACTATGTTACTTTTTAGTGCCTATAGTACTTTAAAGTGCGTTCTTCAAAAAAAGAATGAAACCATTCATAATAGCATTTGTAGAGATTAAATATATTTTTTAGAAGATAAAAGGGCCTTTTTATCACACTATTATGATTGGATTTCTTGTAATAAGGAGGGATTCAATTGAGTTCATATACAGTACCATCTTCGGAAGTTCAGACAAATCGAAGAAGTATGTTTGCTTTATTAGCACTAGCAATTAGTGCGTTTGGGATTGGTACGACCGAGTTTATTAGTGTCGGTTTACTACCATCTATTTCAAAAGATTTAAATGTTTCGGTTACAACAGCCGGTTTAACGGTTTCCTTATATGCGTTAGGAGCGGCAGTAGGAGCTCCTGTTTTAACAGCGTTAACGGCTAGTATGTCGCGAAAGACATTATTAATGTGGATTATGGTTATTTTCATTATTGGTAATGGTATTGCGGCATTAGCAACAAGCTTCACTGTATTAATTATCGCAAGGATTGTATCTGCGTTTGCACATGGTGTGTTTATGTCAATTGGATCTACAATTGCAGCTGCGATCGTAACAGAGAATAAACGTGCTAGCGCAATTGCGATTATGTTTACTGGATTAACAGTTGCGACTATTACAGGTGTGCCGATTGGAACGTTTATCGGTCAAGAGTTTGGCTGGAGAGCGTCATTTATGGCGATTGTTGTAATTGGAATTATTGCTTTCATCGCAAACAGTATACTCGTCCCATCTAATTTAAAAAATGGTGTACCTGTATCGTTTCGTGATCAATTTAAATTAATTAAAAATGGAAGACTATTACTTGTTTTCATTATTACTGCACTTGGATACGGCGGTACATTCGTAACATTTACGTATTTATCTCCGTTATTACAAGAAGTAACAGGATTTGAAGCAAGTACTGTTACTATCATTTTATTAGAGTATGGAATCGCAATTGCGATAGGGAATATGGTCGGCGGAAAATTATCGAATCATAATCCGATTCGAGCGCTATTTTACATGTTCTTGATTCAAGCGATTATATTATTTGTTTTAACATTTACAGCGCCATTTAAAGTAGCTGGATTAATCACAATTATTTTCATGGGACTATTCGCATTTATGAATGTTCCGGGGCTACAAGTATATGTAGTTATATTGGCAGAGCGCTTTGTTCCGAGTGCGGTTGATGTTGCTTCAGCAATTAATATTGCCGCATTTAACGGAGGGATTGCTTTAGGTTCTTATATAGGTGGCCTTGTAACGAATTCATTAGGATTAATCCATACTGCTTGGGTAGGTGGCCTTATGGTAGTAGCCGCTGTTATTTTAACAGCGTGGAGCATGACATTAGAAAAAAGAGATCAAGTAAAATAAAAGGAGAGAAAATAAAATGAAAAACTTACAAAGTAAAGCAGTATTAAATAATGGTGTAGAAATGCCTTGGTTCGGTTTAGGTGTATTTAAAGTAGAAGAAGGACCAGAACTTGTAGAAGCAATTAAATCAGCAATTAAAGCAGGATACCGCAGCATCGATACAGCTGCAATTTACGGAAATGAAAAAGCTGTAGGTGAAGGAATTCGTGCAGGTATTGAAGCGACTGGTATTGCAAGAGAAGAATTATTTATTACTTCAAAAGTATGGAACGCAGATCAAGGGTATGAAACAACAATCGCTGCATACGAAGAGAGTCTAAAAAAATTAGGACTAGATTATTTAGATTTATATCTTGTTCACTGGCCTTCAGAAGGAAAATATAAAGATACATGGAGAGCGCTAGAAACACTTTATAAAGAAAAGCGCGTACGTGCAATTGGTGTAAGTAACTTCCAAATTCATCACTTACAAGATGTAATGAAAGATGCAGAAATTAAACCAATGATTAACCAAGTAGAATACCACCCTCGTTTAACACAAAAAGAACTACAAGCTTTCTGTAAAGAACAAGGTATTCAAATGGAAGCATGGTCACCACTAATGCAAGGTCAATTATTAGATAATGAAACATTACAAGAGATTGCTGAGAAACACGGTAAAACAACAGCGCAAGTTATTTTACGTTGGGATCTTCAAAATGGAGTAATCACAATTCCAAAATCAACGAAAGAACACCGTATTATTGCAAACGCTGATGTATTTAACTTTGAATTAACGAAAGAAGATATGGAAAAAATCGATGCGTTAAATCAAAATCACCGCGTTGGTCCAGATCCTGATAACTTCGATTTCTAAGATTAAGGTAAGAAAAAAGAGTGCGTAAAAGCACTCTTTTTTTGTGCATAAAAACAGTTTCTAAATAAATACTACTTAGTATTAAGTTTGTTATTAAGGGGCTGTAAACATGAATATAAAGCAATCGTTCAAACTTTTAGCTATGTTTTTAAGTGTTTTATTTGTGTTATTCCCACTTCAAAAAGCATTCGCAGAAGTGATGGACCATACAAAGTATCAAATGGATTGGAGTTATAGTAAGTCCAAGAAGAAACCAATCCGAACAGAGCTTATTAAAACGGCAGATGGCAAAATTGCTTTTTGCTTAAATGTAGATTTGAAATCTCCAAGCGGTCAAGATTTACCGGAAATGGGGAAAGTGGATATTAACGTATACCGTGTATTATTAAATGGATATCCACAAAAGAGTCCACAAGAATTAGGGGTATCTGATTGGAGAGAGGCGCATTACGCAACGCAGCTTGCAGTGTGGAATGCGTTAAAACAAATCGATGTTAATGATTTAGATTTCCGTAATAAAAATGTAGAAAAGGTAACGAAAGATATCGTTGCAAAAGCAAGCGCTAGTGAAGAACTACAAGAAATTACGATGAGTGTAACTCCTACAGAAGAACAACAAGCAGTATTGAAAAATGATTTCTTTGAAACAGGCTTATATACAGTAGAAACAAATGCAAAAAGTGGAACGTATAAAGTGCAAGCAACAGGTGCACCAGCGGGCGTGAAATTTGCAAATGAAAAAGGCGAAACAAAAACAGAATTTAATGTAGGAGAAAAGTTCCGCATTTTAATTCCGAAACAAACACCAGCGGGTGGATTTAGCTTTAAAGTATCAGGAAATTTAACGAAATTACAAGGGATTGCGCATAAAGGTACACCGACTATTCAAAATGCAGTAGTATTACTTGAGCGTAGTGAAGAAAAAACAAGTCCAGAGTTAGCGGTAAGTTGGAAAAAGGCTGAGGCTCCAAATAAGCCATATACTCCAAATGAACCGCATAAACCGAATCAAAAGAGATAATGAGAAAGCATTGGTATATGCCAATGCTTTTTCATATGAATTCTTTAAAGATATATCAAGATAATAATTAATCGAGTGAAACACTATTTTAACGTTTGAAGAAGTATTTAAAAATAATAAAATATGGAGAAATCTAAACGTTACAATAAATGGATTTTATTCACGAAATTGTAACATTATTCTAATTAGAGAGGCTATCAAACAAAGTGTAAAGCGTGTACAATTCAGTTGGAAAAACTACCTATAGATGGTAATATATGAAGAAAATGTAAAAATCTATTGTTGTTCACATTTTTAGATGTATAGATGACAATACTGAAAAATATCTTTTACTATTCTCTTTTTTATGTAGCAAGAGAACTCATCACAAATAGAGAGAAGTGAGGAGGGGATATTACATAAAAATTGTACAATGTAAGAAAGCGAATACATGGAGGGAAATGCGGTAGTAATAGATACAGGTGCGCGAGGTGTTAGTCTATTCATTAAATATTTTTATAAAAATAATAGGATTTTTGATTAGATGAATATATAGAGTGGTTTGCCTAAAAAAAGGACAGGGGACACAGATTATGTCAAAGCAAAAAAAGAGTAGGGTATTAGTTGCTGGTATATGCATATCTACATTATTATCGCCAGTAGCTTTCGAAGCATCGAAAGGATATGCGGCGCCTTTGGAAGAGAATAAGGGCGGGCAGTTGGAAGAGAGTAAAGAGAATCGTTTGGAGCAGAGAACGTTTCATTTGCCTGGGAAAGGTAGTATTGAAGAAGAGCAAAAACGCTTAAAAGTACGTTATGTACTTTCAGCGAATGAACCAACTGGAATTTATGCTGGTCCAAATGAAGAAATTAAAATTGAAATAAAAGGAACGCAACCTATTAAAGCGTTCATAGGAACGAATTCATATGTTGAAAAAGGGTTTGAAGAATTTGAGTTAAAACCTGGTGAAAATAATATTTCATCTTCAAGAGGTGGAATACTATATTTTTATAATATGAATAATGATGGTGAAGTAACAGCTTCAGTTATTCATGGAGGAAGTCATTTTCCGTTATTTATCTTAGGGAAACACACAAAAAAAGATTGGGATGCAATGTTAAAGAAGTATGAAAACCCTTATGCAGTTGAATTGAAGGGTGAGAGAAGTTTAATTACTGCAAGTCCTGAAGCAGTGAAAAACTATATGGGAGAAACGGATCCAGTAGAATTAATGAGGCTACATGATAAGATTATTCGCTTTGAAAATTCTGTAGCAGGATTATATGAAGATGGTGTAGGGGTGTCAAAAGCTCCAAATCATTATATCCAATTTGTCGAAAAGAGAAAACCAGGTAAAGGTGATTGGATGTTTGCTACTCATTATCATACAGGGTATGTTCCAGAGACTATGGATAGGGTTTTAAATATAAAGAGATTACAAGGAGATGGCTGGGGACCGTGGCATGAAGTAGGACATTTACATCAGCAAGCTCCTTGGTTTTGGTCAGGTGTAGGAGAAGTAACAGTAAATATATATTCATTGTCAGTTCAAAGGATGTTAGGAAATAAATCAAGTTTAGAAGAAGATGGTCATTATAAAAAAGCTTTTGCTTACCTAGATAATCCTGATGCTCAAAAAAAGATGGAAGAATTCGAGAAACTAGTAATGTTTTGGCAACTCGATTTAGCTTATGGGGATCATTTTTATCCTAATCTACATCAAATGTATCGCTTGTTACCAGAATCTGAAATGCCTACTTTAGATGAAGATAAAAAACAAATGTTTATTTATATGGCATCGAAAGTGGCTAAACAAAACTTAGTACCATTTTTTGAGAAATGGGGATTGAGTCCAAATAATGAGGTTAGAGAAAAAATTAAAAATTTAAATTTACCTAAATTAGAAAAGGAAATATGGAAAGCAACAGATAGTAATATTATTCGTGAAAAACAAGTGAAACCATACGGCGGGCTTCCTTATGGTGAAGCGTCTAATATGGTACAAAATCTTATCGTTGGTACGGATTTTGATGAAAATCTAGCAAGTAGCCTTGTTCAAAATTTAGGTGAGAATGTAAAAGTAACGGGTAGAATTATGTGGTCGGATTTAGAGGTTGGAAAAAGAACGGTATTTGTAGAAATTGAGGATGAGAAAGGACAGAGAAACTTCATTTCTGTTCCAGTTAACAGTCTTTATGGAGATACTATGGTATTTAAAGGTTACGGTGATGAGGTAAATTCTGTTATAACACTCCTTCATGATGAAAAGAAAATCAATGTTTCTTTTGTTGGTAATGAGTTCCATGAGCGTTTTAAAAATGAAAAGTATGTAGGGATTACCTTATATGATAAGGATGGAAATGAAAAGAAAAATATTTCTATAGAAGGGCAAGAAAATTCTAAGAAAGTTGCTTTGCAACTCGAAGGTGTTGAACTTCAATATGGCGATATTATGAAAGTATATCATGCAGAACCAAGTCGTTTCGATTGGTATCAAAGTAATAAACTTGTAGAGCAAGGTGGAGCTAAGAATAAAAAAGAAAAGTTCTTTAAGATTACTCCACAAGGATACGAACTAATAGAAGGTATACAGGAAGTAGAAGCAGTACCACAAAAAGTAGTAATCGGGGCAGACGCTGAAAAATTAGAAGCGAAAAACTTTGTTCAAGTAAAAGGTGGAGAAGTAATTGGTTTTGTAGAAAAACCGAATACAATGAAAATCGGTGAACAAAAAGTAAAAGTGGAAACGAAAGATCGTTTTGGAAATAAGAAAGTGACGGAAGTTCCATTAGAAGTGACATATGGAGACAGTTTAGTATTTAAAGGGCTTAAATATAATACAGATATTAAATCAATTGTAACATTGCAACATAATGAGAAAAAATTTAGTGCGACAGCTGATTTAAATCAAGTGCACCACTATTTTAAAGAAGAGACGTATTTTGAATTTACATTACTAAATCAAAATGGGATTGAGAAAAAGAAAGCAACTGTACAAGGTATTGAAAAGGCGAAAGAATTTGCGAATGCCATTAATGGGCTAGAATTCGAGTATGGTGATGTTGTTAAAGTATATCATGCAGAATCAGATCGCTTTAATTGGTATCAAAATAATAACTTTGTTGGTGAAGGTAAGGCGAAGGTAGAGAAGGAATTACTATTTAAAGTTACAGAGCAAGGTTACGAGAGAATGGAAGCTCAACAAGAAGTAACGGCAGTACCACAAAAAGTGACAATCGGAACAGATGTTGAGAAATTAGATGCAAAAAACTTTGTTCAAGTGAAAGATGGAGAAGTAGTTGGATTTGTAGAAAAGCCAAATACAACGAAAATTGGTGAACAAAAAGTAAAAGTAGAAACGAAAGATCGCTTTGGTAATAAAAAAGTAACAGAAGTACCGCTAGAAATAATATACGGAGATAGCATTATGTTCTTTGGTACATGGCATAGCGGAACCAATATTAAATCGATTGTTACATTAAATCATGAAGAAAAGAAATTTAGCACAACAGATTCAGAAGGTGCAATGCATACTTCATTTGCAGATGAGAAGTATATGGGAATGACTGTATATGATAAAGATGGAAAAGAGAAGAAAGCTTTATCAGTAAAAGCATCTGAAAATACAAAAGGATTTGCGGAACAATTTAATGGAATGGTCTTTGAATACGGCGATATAGTAAAGGTTTATCAGAGAGAATTCGATCGTTTTAAAGTATATAAAAAGAATGAGTTTGTAGATACAAAGTATGGTGTAAATGAAGTATTCTTTAAAATTACAGAGCAAGGTTTCGAGAGAATGGAAGCTCAGCAACAAGTAACGGCAGTGCCGCAAAAAGTAGTGATTGGAACAGACGCTGAAAAATTAGAAGCGAAAAACTTTGTTCAAGTGAAAGACGGAGAAGTAGTTGGATTTGTAGAAAAACCGAATACAACGAAAATCGGTGAACAAAAAGTAAAAGTAGAAACGAAGGATCGTTTAGGTAATAAAAAAGTGACAGAAGTTCCTGTAGAAGTAATTTACGGAGATAGTATTATGTTCTTCGGTACATGGCATGGCGGAACGAATATTAAATCGATTGTTACATTAAATCATGAAGAAAAGAAATTCAGTACAACCGATTCAGAAGGTCCAATGCATACTTCGTTTGCGGATGAGAAATATATGGCGATGACTGTATATGATAAAGATGGAAAAGAGAAGAAAGCTTTATCGGTAAAAGCATCTGAAAATACAAAAGGATTTGCGGAACAATTTAATGGAATGGTCTTTGAATACGGCGATATAGTGAAGGTTTATCAGAGAGAATTCGATCGTTTTAAAGTATATAAAAAGAATGAGTTTGTAGATACAAAGTATGGTGTAAATGAAATATTCTTTAAAATTACAGAGCAAGGCTTTGAGAGAGTGGAAGCTCAACAAGAAGTAACAGCAATGCCGCAAAAAGTAGTAATCGGAACAGATGCCGGAAAATTAGAAGCGAAAAACTTTGTTCAAGTGAAAGATGGAGAAGTGCTGGGATTTGTAGAAAAACCAGATACAACAAAAATTGGTGAACGAAAAGTAAAAGTAGAAACGAAAGATCGCTTTGGGAATAAGAAATTGACAGAAGTTCTTATGGAAGTAACGTATGGGGATAGCGTAGTATATCAAGGTGTGTCTAATGTAACACGTTCAATCGTTACGTTAAATCATGAAGAAAAGAAATTACATGCGACATTTACCGATGATGAAATACATTATCGTTTTGTAAATGAACAGTATATAGGACTTACGATTTATGATAAAAATGGAAAAGAGAAAAAGCATGTAACGGCAGAAGGACAGGAGACTTCAAAGAATTTTGCTGAGCAAGTAAATGGAACGGCATTTGAGTATGGAGACGTGTTGAAAGTATACCATGCGGAACCGAGTCGTTTGAATTGGTACAAAAAGAATGTGCTAGATAAAAAAGAGGGTGCAATGAAGGGTGAAGAAATTTCCTTTAAGGTTACTCCAAATGGTTTAGAACAAGTGTAACAATAAAAAAATCTCGTAAAACATTATGTTTTACGAGATTTTTTTATTATTCAGCTTCAGAAACTACTGTGAAGCGTTCGTTTACATGTTTTGGGTTTTCAATTTCATCAAGTGCTGCAACTGCGAAGTCTTCGTAACTTACGTAGCTATCACCTTTTGCGTTCACAAGAAGGTTGTCTTTACCAGCTTTATAAGAACCAGTACGTTTTCCTAATGCGAATAGTGCAGAAGGGCTGATGAATGTCCAAGTGATGTCATTTGTTTGTTGCAAGATTTCTAAGTTTTTACCTTGGTTTTGAGCTGTTGCAAGATATTCTTTCGGGAAACCTGGTGTCTCAAATACACGTGTTGTTTTCTCTTCGTCTACAAATAAGCTTCCAGCGCCACCAACTACAAGTAATTTTGTGTTAGGTGCACCTTTCATCGCTTCAATTAGTACGTTTCCTGCATCTACGTGAAGGTGTTCTTGTCCTGCTGGAGCACCGAATGCATTTACAACTACATCGAATGCTTGCAAGTCGTTAGATGTAAGAGAAAATACGTCTTTTTCTAAAACTTTTACGTTTTCTTCTGTAATTTTTGCAGCGTTTCTTACGATTGCAGTTACTTCATGTCCGCGATCCAATGCTTCTTTTAAAATACGACTTCCTGCTTTACCAGTTGCTCCGATAATTCCGATTTTCATAATAAATCCCTCCAAAGTGTTTTGTTAAAGTGTATATCTGAAAGTAAATGGATTTGTTGTAATTAGGTTTGTTACAACCTGTTGTAATCATTATAGTTACATGTTGGTATTTTTGTCAATAGGGTTGTTTGTGAATTTATTTTTTGTTTTAGTATGCACAGTTAGAGGGAGGGTAGTCAGTCATAAAGACATTGTTACTGTGAACCTGGCTAATATTTGGAAATTGCAAATTGTCGAAAAATGTTGATTTTTGAATGTTTTTTAAATATAATTCGTTTTATGGAGAAAAGGAGGGGTTAATTGTATGAATATTTTAGAGCAATTTATTTCATCAACAAATACAATTCTTTGGTCATATATTCTTATTGCAATGTTAATTGGTTTAGGTCTTTATTTTTCTATTAAATTGAAATTCGTACAAATTACTCATTTAGGGGAAATGGTTCGACTAATGAGTGATGGATTAACTGGAAAGACGCGTAAAAAAGGTAGTGTATCTTCTTTCCAAGCGTTTTGTATGAGTTCAGCAGCTCGTATTGGTATCGGTAACTTAGCTGGTGTAGCATTAGCTATATCTATGGGAGGACCTGGAGCTGTATTTTGGATGTGGGTTATTGCGATTATCGGGGCTTCTTCAAGTTTCGTAGAAAGTACGCTTGCCCAAATTTATAAAGTAAAAGATGGCAGTGGCTTCCGTGGTGGTCCTGCTTATTATATGGAAAAAGGTTTAAATAAACGTTGGATGGGAATTTGGTTTTCTATCCTTATTACAGTTAGTTACGGTTTAATTTTTAACTCAGTACAAGCGAATACAGTAACATTAGCGTTTGAAAATGCATTTGGTTTAGAGCGTTATATTGTTGGTATTGTATTAGCTGCATTAGTTGCGGTTATTATTTTTGGTGGTGTAAAAAGTATTGCACGTATGTCGGAAATGATTGTTCCGCCAATGGCGCTTGTTTATATTGCGGTAGCTATTTTTGTTGTCATTAAAAACTTCTATTTAATACCAGATGTGTTTACGGAAATCTTTAAAGGTGCATTCGGTTTAGATTCAGCTGTAGGTGGCGGTATCGGTGCTGCGATGAAATATGGTATTCAGCGCGGATTATTTGCGAACGAAGCAGGTATGGGTAGTGCGCCGAACGCGGCAGCAACAGCTGATGTAACGCATCCAGCAAAACAAGGTTTTATTCAAACGATTGGCGTTTTAGTAGATACATTCTTAGTATGTACATCAACAGCATTTATCGTACTATGTTCTGGTGCATATAAAGCAACGAATTTAGAAGGTATTGAATTAACGCAAAATGCATTAAGCTCACAAATCGGCCCATGGGCAAGTAGCTTCTTAGCGATTATTATTTTCTTATTTGCATTTAGTTCTCTTTTAGGAAACTACTATTATGGTGAAACAAATATTGAATTTATTAAGCAAAGCAAAACGTGGTTAACAATTTACCGTATTGCGGTAGTTGGAATGGTATTATTCGGTTCTGTTGCGACGCTTCAAGTTGTATGGAATATGGCAGACTTATTTATGGGTCTAATGGTAATCACGAACTTAATTGCGATTACACTTCTTGGTCGATTTGCGTACGCAGCATTAGCAGACTATGTAAGGCAAAAGAAACAAGGGAAAGATCCAGTCTTCAGTGCAGATTCTATTCCTGGTTTAACGAATACAGAGTGCTGGGATAAGCCAGTGGTAACAGATAAAGAAAAAGCAGTGTAATTGAAAAGGCGAGCATCGAGGTAAATTCGATGCTCGCCTTTTTTGTTGTAGTAAATGATGAAAAGGATGAGGGGTAATTATTAATATAACTTTTTTGTTTGTTTCTCTCGTTATTTGTGGGGAACGTACTGTTTTAAAAGTATGGCTGGTCGAATAGGATAAGTTATTAAGTATTGGATAAATGCATGTAATGGCTATATTTTCATGAAAAAAACACGTATGTTAAAAGAATTAACGTACTCATGTTATAAAACCTAACATAAAGTTCTTGATTACTAAAAGTTTTTAGAATATAATTTTCTTATTGTTAGGAAGAGGGGGCAATGCAATTATGGATTTTTTAGCTAAGGTAATTGGGGATATAAATAATATCCTTTGGTCATATATCATTATTGCGATGTTAATTGGGTTAGGGCTCTATTTTTCATTTCGTGTGAAATTTGTCCAAGTTCGTTACTTCGGTGAAATGATTCGTTTGCTTGGGGATGGGGCAAGCTCGAAAACGAGGAAAGCGCAAAAAGAGAAGAGCGGTGTATCATCATTTCAAGCATTTTGTATGAGTACAGCTTCTCGTGTAGGTACTGGTAACTTAGCTGGTGTAGCTATTGCGATCTCAGCAGGTGGTCCAGGAGCAGTATTTTGGATGTGGTTAATCGCGGTAATTGGGGGTGCTTCTGCATTTGTAGAGAGCACATTAGCGCAAATTTATAAAGTAAAAGATGGGAATGCATTCCGTGGGGGCCCAGCGTATTATATGGAAAAGGGTTTAAAGAAACGCTGGTTAGGTGTTGTGTTCTCTGTTCTAATAACAGTAAGTTTCGGATTGATTTTTAACGCTGTACAGTCTAATACTGTAGCGGCTGCCTTTGATGGGGCGTTCAAAACAGATAGTAGATTAGTAGGCCTTGTTATGGCTGGTTTACTTGCAGTTATTATTTTCGGCGGAGTAAAACGAATTGCTCGCGCGGTTGAAATGATTGTTCCAGTAATGGCAATTATTTATGTAGCAGTGGCATTATTCGTTGTTGTAACAAACATTACGGCAATTCCATATGTATTTAAAGAAATTTTCTTACATGCTTTCGGAATTAAAGAAGTAGTAGGCGGAGGATTAGGAGCTGCGATTTTATTAGGGGTAAAACGTGGGTTATTCTCAAATGAAGCAGGTATGGGTAGTGCGCCGAACGCAGCAGCGACTGCAAACGTAACGCACCCAGTTAAACAAGGTTTCATTCAAACTTTAGGGGTATTTACTGATACATTATTAATTTGTAGTTGTACAGCATTTATTATTCTTTTATCAGATGTGCATAATGCAGCTGATTTAAATGGAATTCAATTAACGCAGCAGGCGTTAAGTCAACATATCGGTCCATGGGCTTCTATATTTGTAGCAGTTGCGATCTTCTTGTTTGCATTTAGTTCATTAGTAGGTAACTACTACTATGGTGAAACAAATATTGAGTTCTTAAATGGAAGTAAAGTGTTATTAAATGCATACCGCATTGCTGTACTTGGTATGGTTATGCTAGGATCTGTAGCAACAATTCAAATCGTTTGGGACTTAGCAGATTTATTTATGGGAATTATGGCTGTTATTAACTTAGTAGCAATTGTATTCCTTTCTAAGTATGCTTTCGCAGCGTTATCAGATTATATTAAGCAAAAGAAACAAGGGAAAGATCCAGTCTTTTATGCGGAGTCTATTCCAGGTTTGAGCAATACAGAGTGTTGGGATGAGTCAGCGGTAGCTGATAAAGAAAAAGCGGTATAATGAAAAGGCATCAAGTGAAACTTGATGCTCTTTTTTTGTTTTATTCAACTATTTGCAGATAGTAAAAGACGAACATTAATAGACGTTTTATAATAAAATGTAATTTTTTAAAGAAAAGTGCGGATATGATTTGTGATTTGTGTTAGAATGGAAAATGCCTTTGAAATAAGAGGTTTTATGATCTTTCCTATCCGATTGAAGATTTTGGAGGAGAAATGGAAAGTTCGGATTATTTCTTGTTTTGAATGGTCAGACGTTCAACGTTAATGAAGAGTTAAATGGAGGATTTTATTAATGAAGTTTGTTATGTTCCTTGTAGGATTACTCGTTGTATTTGTACTCGGTTTTCTTATAAGTGCCGATCGAAAGAAGATTAAGTATAAACCAATCGCAATTATGCTTATTATTCAGCTAGCATTATCTTATTTCTTATTAAATACGCAAGTTGGTTATATTTTAGTAAAAGGAATTTCAGATGGATTTGGCGCACTTCTTGGATATGCGGAAGCTGGAATCGTTTTCGTATTTGGTGGTCTTGTTAATAAAGGAGAGGTTTCATTCTTCTTAACAGCGTTATTACCAATCGTATTCTTTGCGGTTTTAATCGGAATTCTGCAACACTTTAAAATTTTACCGATATTTATTCGTGCTATTGGTACGTTGTTAAGTAAAGTAAATGGTCTAGGAAAACTAGAATCATATAACGCAGTAGCAGCTGCCATTGTTGGACAAGCAGAAGTATTTATTACAGTAAAAGATCAATTAAGTAAAATCCCAAAACATCGTTTATATACATTATGTGCATCTTCTATGTCGACAGTGTCGATGTCAATCGTTGGTTCTTATATGAAAATGATCGAACCGAAATATGTAGTAACAGCACTTGTATTAAATTTATTTAGTGGTTTCATTATCATTCATATTATTAACCCGTACGATATTACAGAAGAAGAAGATACACTGAAATTAGAAAATAAGAAAAAACAATCATTCTTTGAAATGCTGAGCGAGTACATTATGCTTGGTTTCACAATCGCGATAACAGTAGCAGCGATGTTACTTGGTTTCGTAGCATTAATTACAGCAATTAATAGCTTGTTTGATTCAATGTTCGGTATTACATTCCAAGCTATTTTAGGATATATTTTCTCACCATTAGCATTCGTAATGGGTATCCCACAAGCTGAGATGGTAACAGCGGGACAAATTATGGCAACAAAATTAGTATCAAACGAGTTTGTTGCGATGCTTGATCTTGGAAAAGTAGCTGGTGATTTATCGGCTCGTACAGTTGGTATTCTTTCTGTATTCCTTGTATCATTTGCGAACTTCTCATCTATCGGAATTATTGCAGGTGCAACAAAAGGTATCGATGAAAATCAATCAAATGTTGTATCATCATTCGGTCTACGCCTTGTGTACGGTGCGACATTAGTAAGTATTCTATCAGCGATTATCGTTGGTGTTATGTTATAAAAAAAGGATGGCTCTAGCTCATAGCTAGGGCTATTTTTATGGTAAATTTGCATGAAAAAACCAATTAATTAGGAATATATTAACATATAAAAATCTTTTAAAATTTATATTGCATTTCGTCTAGATAACGCTTACAATTTGATTTGTAGGTGGTATCAATTTCAGACTTTCAAGTATGGTAGGAGAGAAGAAGCTACCTTTTATAAATTGCAATTTATGTAAACGCTTACTGATTTTAGATGACAGTTGAATAGTTTTAGGGGTTTTAAATTTTTTTAACAACAATGGTCAGACGTCATTCGTTATACGTTATACGACCAATAACTTGTGGGAGAAGTGGAGGATTCACATATGAAGTTCGTAATGTTTCTAGTCGGTTTACTTGTAGTGTTTGTACTAGGTTTCCTTATTAGTTCAGATCGTAAGAAAATTAAATATAAACCAATTGCACTTATGCTTGTCATTCAATTGGTACTTGCGTATTTCTTACTAAATACAAAGGTCGGATTTGTATTAGTAAAAGGGATCGCAGATGGATTTGGCGCTATTTTAAAATTTGCGGAAGCTGGGGTTAATTTCGTATTTGGTGGTCTAGCAAACGATGGACAAGCACCATTCTTCTTAACAGTATTATTACCGATTATTTTCTTAGCAGTATTAATCGGGATTCTGCAACATATTAAAGTTTTACCGATTATCATTCGTGCAGTCGGTTTCCTATTAAGTAAAGTTAACGGTTTAGGAAAACTAGAATCATATAATGCGGTAGCAGCTGCAATCGTTGGTCAAGGGGAAGTATTCATTACAGTAAAAGATCAACTAAGCAAATTACCGAAAAATCGTTTATACACACTTTGTGCATCTTCAATGTCTACAGTATCGATGTCAATTGTCGGTTCTTATATGAAAATGATTGATCCAAAATATGTAGTAACAGCACTTGTATTAAACTTATTCAGTGGATTCATTATCGTTCATATCATTAATCCATATGAAGTAAAAGAAGAAGACGATATTTTAGAATTACAAGAAGACAAGAAACAAACATTCTTTGAAATGTTAGGCGAATATATTATGCTTGGTTTCTCAATCGCTGTAACAGTAGCGGCGATGTTAATCGGTTTCGTGGCATTAATTACAGCAATTAATGGTGTATTCGATTCAATTTTTGGAATCACATTCCAAAGCATTTTAGGATATATCTTCTCACCATTAGCATTCGTAATGGGTATTCCAACATCAGAGATGTTACAAGCAGGACAAATTATGGCAACAAAATTAGTAACGAACGAATTCGTTGCAATGCTTGATCTTGGTAAAGTAGCTGGTGATTTATCAGCTCGTACAGTAGGTATTTTATCTATCTTCCTTGTATCATTTGCGAACTTCTCATCTATCGGAATTATCGCAGGTGCAACGAAGAGTATCGATGGCAAACAAGCAAACGTTGTATCATCATTCGGTTTAAAACTTGTATACGGTGCAACGTTAGTAAGTATATTATCAGCGATTATCGTTGGGGTTATGCTTTAATAAATTAAGAAAAGCAATGAGCGTAGGCTCATTGCTTTTTTTGTTTAACTTGCTTTATCCAAGTCTCTTTTAAAACGTGGTTTCTCTAAATAAGTTCCCAGTCTCCACACATATTCCACTGGCCCCATTCGGTATTTCTGGAGCCAATAGGTGCTAACGAATAATTGAATCGTATAAATTCCGATGGTTAAAAGAATACCGAAGAAATAGCCGATTTTCCCGTATAAGCCAAATCCATATGCGTAAAAAATGGTTGTTGCGATAATAGATTGCGCTAAGTAATTACTAACGGACATTTTCCCCATGTTCGCCATGTATGTTAGTAGACGGGTTGCTTTTTTGTAATGGAATAATAAAATGATTGTGCTTCCGTAAAAGAAGGTCATAGTTACTGGTGTAAGGCCATCTTGTAACATAATTAAAACCGGGTGTTTTATGAACATAGCTAAGATTTTAATTGTAAAAGAGAAGAGACCGGTGGCAAACCATATTTTTTTGACAGCAGGTATATGTTTACTGACCTCAAATAGCCAGCCTTTTTTCCCTACATACATTCCGAGTAGGAACAGTGGAGACATAAAAATTATTGCGAAAACTGATATGAAAAATAATCCGAATGCACCGTCAATTCCCATGTAATCAAAAGGATTTTCAGTCAATCTAAAGTTGACGTGATCCATATAGCTTCCAGTTTGATGGACTTTATGTTCTTTTTCAGTATAAGGTGCGAAATCATTTATATTTGTAGATGGATCAGTTTGATAAGACATAAGTGTAATAAGTGCGAGTAGAATAATCGCCCAAATAAGCAAAGTTTTCGGTTTTCGATTGATGAATATCATTAAAAAAATCCCGATTATTCCGTATGCAAATAAAATATCTCCCTCCCAAACAAAAGTGCCGTGAATGTAGCCGAGTAGTAAAAGAATGATAATACGTCTTATGTATGTGGGGAAGAATTTTTTTCCTTTTGCCATAATACTTTTTTGTAACAAAATAATGCTAAGCCCAAATAGAAAAGAAAATAGGGATATAAAGTTATGTGTGCCGAAAAATTGAATAAACCAATTAGCACCTTTATCAAGATCGCCAAATAGATAAGTTGGTTTTTCACTGGTGAAGAACCCAAATTGAATTAATGTCATATTGACTAGTAAAATGCCAAACAAAGCAAAACCACGAATTGCATCAACAGCTTCTACACGTTGATTCATTTTTCCTCTCCTCGTATATTCGTTTTTATATTGAAAATAATACCATTTTATATCTGGCACTATGTCAAATATGAGGAAATTTAAGGTGATTTTAAGATAGAGAGCAAACAAAAAAATCACCTTAATACATGTATTAAGGTGATTGAAATATTACTCAGCTGGAGGCGTAAATGTACGTTTCTCTAATTCAGCATCTAGCATAAACAGTGCGTTTGAATCGCTTGTAATACGTTTTAATTTTTGAATGATGCTATCGAATGAAGCTTCTTCTTCAACTTGTTCGTCAACGAACCATTTTAAGAATGTAATTGTTGCATGTTCACGCTCGTCCCAAGCGATATCAGATAAGTTGTAAATACGTTTCGTTACTTCACGCTCGTGCTCAAGTGCGACTTCAAAAGCGTTTAATACAGATTCGTATTCGTTATTCGGATTATCAAATCCAGTAATAATAGCGCGCTCTCCGCGGTCATTAATATAGTTGTAAAGCTTCATTGCGTGGAAACGTTCTTCTTCAGCTTGTACAAGGAAAAAGTTAGCAAATCCATCATAGCTCTCAGCTGTACAGTAAGCAGCCATTGCCATATAAGCATGGGCAGAGTAAAATTCAAAGTTCATTTGTTCATTTAATGCGTCGTGCAATTTTTTTGATAACATAAAATCCCCCTTAGTATTGTGACAAGAATATTATACCATAATTGATAATATTCTCATTTAGATACTTCGAACCTTTTTGAAAGCTTTGCGACGTGTGCGTCCATAATGTCTTGTAAGTCTAAATCATATTTTTGCGAAAGAATAATAAGGTTAGATAGTACATCGCCAAGTTCTTCTTTTAGTTCTTGTTTTAGCTCTTCTTCTGTTTTCGCATCTTCATCAGGGCGATCGCGGCCAATTTCAATAGCACGAACGACTCGTGAAACTTCCCCAACTTCCTCGGTTAAGAAATTTAAGCGAATAAAGGCATTATACTGTGACCAGCTTCGTTTTTCGTAAAATTCCTCAACCCATCTTTGAAATGCAACGATATCCATTTCTTCCTCATCTCCTCAATATGTTGTACAATGTCAATTGTATCATAACAATATATAGTTTCGGGGTGTAGGAATGAGAAAGATTTGTGTGTTTGCAGGTTCTAATTTAGGGGAGAGACCAGAATTCAAAGAGCAGGCAATTCAGTTAGGTAAAATGTTTGTTGAGAACGAGTATGAGCTTGTATACGGTGGTTCATGCGTTGGATTAATGGGAGAAGTAGCAAACGAAGTTCTTCGTTTAGGTGGACGTGTAACAGGTGTTATGCCGCGCGGTCTATTTCGAGGAGAAATTGTGCATACAGGATTAACAGAATTAATTGAAGTAGAGACGATGCATGAACGTAAAGCGAAAATGGCAGAGCTTGCGGATGCTTTTATCGCGCTTCCAGGCGGATACGGAACGTTTGAAGAACTATTTGAAGTTGTATGTTGGTCGCAAATTGGTATACATAATAAGCCAGTTGGTTTATTAAACATAAAAGATTTTTACGGACCAATTTTGCAAATGGTTGAACGTGCAGCAGAAGAAGGATTTATGAATCCATCAAATAAAGAATTGATCGTTTCAGCTGAGACAGCAGATAAACTAATTCATGCAATCCAAAATTATGAGCGTCCTGTTTTGGGAACGAAGTGGAAGCAACTATCATAGCAAATACGGAAACACGGAAACACATGTCGTTTTAATTTAAGATGGCATGTGTTTTTAATTTGGTTAAATATGTTAATGTTTAGATGTAATGTTTTGGGGAAAGGAGAAATAGATGGAGGAGTTCGTATATTTACGTCCGGTTTTTAAAAGTATTTTAGCAGCGTCTATTCTTGTTATGCTAATTGTTTTGAGACAGAAGAAAGAGTTGATTAATGAATTTTCGCTTTGGTTTATCTCGGTATTGTGTATCGGTGTTTCAGCGATAACGTTGTTTATGTCCGGATTTATCGTTGATGAGTATAATCTAGGTGGAGATCCACAATCGTTTTGTATGTTTATTGCGATTGGTTGTATTAGTGGTCTGAATTTCATTATTTATTACAGAAGGCAATAAAAGAGGCATTCCATATTACTTTGGAATGCCTTTATCATTTTGATTGCTTTGTTTTTTATACAGGTACCAGCCACCCCAGCCGCCACCAATTGCTACGACAACGAGGAAAGCATAGTCCTTAACCTCGACACGTATATTGAAAATATTAGCTATAAGTAAGAGAATCCCAACTGTTATTAACGCAAAAAATGCTCTAATTAAGTAGTCTTTCAACTGAACCACTCCCGTCATTTAAGTAGTAAATGATGAATTTGGAAAAGCTAAAGGGTGTTTCCTATATTTTAACATAGATGAGATTGTAATATATTGATAAAAGTAGGGGAGAGGGGCGCTGATATTGTCGTGATTTGTCGACAAATTGATATCCTTTGTCAAATCGTTGATATATTGCGGGTAATGATCGATATAATGAAAAAATCGTTGATATATTGCGAGTTATGATCGATATATTTGAAAAATCGTTGATATAATTTCGTGTACCGTTAAGTGCGACCATTACATAAAAAAGCGACTCTAAACGAGCCGCTTCCGCTTTTAATTATTATTGATTCAAGAACGCACGTAGCATCCAAGCGTGTTTTTCTAGTTCTGTGTAGATGCCTAGTAGTAGGTCAGATGTCATTTCATCGTCAGAGTCTTGAGCGATTTCCATGCCTTTTTTCAGTTCGACTAGCATCATTTCGTAGTCTTTCATGATTGCTTCGACCATCCCTTCTGCAGTTTCTCCGTATGCTGCTTCTTGAATAGAAGATAGTTCTAAGTATTCTTTCATTGTTGCTACTGGTTTGCCGCCAATTGCTAAAATACGTTCTGCAATTTCATCGATGTGAGTAGCTGATTCTGTGTAAAGTTCTTCGAATTTCTCGTGTAATGTGAAGAATTGAGGTCCTTTTACGTACCAATGGAAGTTGTGAAGTTTTGTGAATAAAACGCTCCAGTCTGCTACTTGTTTGTTTAATACTTCGATTACTTGTTTGTTCATTATGATCAATCTCCTTTTGAGTTGTTATGTGATATCAATTACTAATTTATAATCATTATAATATAGTAATCTCTATAAATCAACCCTTTTGCTGGAATTAATTTGAACAAATTATGAACTGTTGTAAATAAAAGGCCCTATTACGGTGAAGTAATAGGGCCTTTGTTTGAGATATGGCTCTTGTTCTAAACGAGCCGCTTGTGCTTTTAGTGATATCCAGCTCCGGTGACTAGACCAGTCGGTCATTTCGCTCTCTCGCTCGAAGCAAAAAGCGCTTCAAGGTCGAGAGCTTGAAGTGTCCTGCGATTCTGAACGAGCCGCTTCCGCTTTAAATGATATCCAGCTCCAGCGGCTAGAACAGTCGGTTGTTTCACTCCTTCATTCGAGGCAAAAAGCGCCTCGTAATCAGGAGTTCCAACACCCTCCTGTTCTGAACGAGCCACTTCCGCTTTTATTTGTTAAACGGCCTTTTGTTTTTCTTCTACATCCTGCCCATCCCAGCACTCTGTATTCTTTAAGTCAGGGATAGAGTTTGCAACGAAGACAGGATCTTTTCCTTGTTTCTTTTGCTTCAAATAGTCTACTAATGCAGCGTAAGCAAATTTGCTAAGGAATGAGATGGCAATTAAGTTTGTGAATACCATTAGTCCCATGAATAAATCAGCTAAACTCCAAACTGTTTTAAGAGCAGCGATTGATCCGAAGAATACCATTCCGACAACTGCAACACGATAAATCATTAACCATGTTTTACTTTCTTTAATGAATGCGATATTTGTTTCACCATAATAGTAGTTTCCTAGAAGTGAACTGAAAGCGAATAGGAAAATAATAATCGCTAAGAAAGTGCTTGCCCACGGTCCAATTTGTGAACTTAATGCGTTTTGTGTTAATTCGATACCTTCTAAATTTGATCCTTTGTAAAGTCCAGAACATAATACGATAAATGCTGTTGATGTACATACTAAGAATGTATCTACGAAAACGCCTAACGCTTGAACAAGCCCTTGTTTTACAGGGTGAGATACATCAGATGTTGCTGCTGCATTAGGAGAGCTACCCATTCCCGCTTCTGTAGCGAATAAACCGCGCTGAATTCCGAACTTGATTGCTGCTCCAATACCACCAGCGATGGCTTGGTCTAAACCGAATGCACCGTTAAAGATTTCCATGAAAATGCTTGGTAACATACTGAAGTTGTTAATAACGACAAAAATAGCCACGCCGATATAAACGATTGCCATTGGCGGAACAATCATTTCTGTAATACGTGAAATGCTCTTAATACCACCAAAAATAATAACTGCAACTAATAAGGCTAATAGAGCTCCTACGATTGTTCGCTCTAGTCCAAAAGCATTTTCAAACGCTATTGTTACTGTATTTGCTTGCACTGAATTGAAAATTAATCCGTACGCAACTGTAATAAGAAGTGAAAACCAGACGCCCATCCAGCGTTTGTTTAACCCTTTTTCCATGTAATATGCTGGTCCACCACGGAACCTACTTCCATCTTTTACTTTATAAATTTGCGCAAGTGTACATTCTACAAAACTAGTAGCTGCTCCGATAATTGCGATAAACCACATCCAAAATATTGCGCCAGGTCCACCCATTGAAATTGCTAATGCTACACCAGCTAAGTTTCCGATACCGATACGTGCTGCTGCACTTAAGCAAAATGCTTGGAATGGTGAGATGCTATCTTTCTTTTTTTCTTTTCGATTAAACCCTTTACTAATTAAGCTGACCATCTCACTGAAATGAGTAATTTGGACAAATTTTAATTTAAAAGAGAAGTAAAGACCGAAGCCGATTAGCATTGCAATAAGAATATATGACCATAAAATATTATTCGTTACCTCAAGGAATCTGCTAAAGATATCAACCATATAATACACTTCCTTTTTTTCGTAATAAGAAAATTATATGCAAAAAATATACGAGAATCAATTTTTCTAAAAAATTATGTTACTTAAATCATTTTTGTGTTATGATTATGTTACATCGTAATATTTTTAGAATTATTTACATTTTAAAAAACTAAATTTAAAGCGAGAAGGTGGGGATAATTTGAAAGAAAATTCTTTATGGAAAGTAAGCCTTGAGAGTTTGAAAATGAGAAGTAATATATTTTTTATCATTACATCTTTAAGTATCTTTTTAGGGTCCACTTATTATTACAATAAAAGATTTCCAAATCACAAATATCCTGAGTGGTTAGAATTTCTAAAGTTGATTGGATGAATAAAAGACAGAAAAACAGAAAATTAAAATAAATAAGTTATGGAGGAGCTAAAAATGAATATTAGAGAAAGTGAACTTCCAGGTATTGGTTATAAGTTTCAAATCGTTACGAAAGGTAACGAAAAGATGGTAATTGTCATTCATGATGATGGTCGTAGAGAAATGTATCATTTTGATTCAGATCATGAAGAAAGCATCTCAAGTATTTCGCTACGTGACTCAGAGGCGAGACAAATCGCTGCAATATTAGGTGGAATGGTATATAAGCCTAGGGCGTTAGAAAATGTTGAGATGGTTTTTGAAGGTTTAGCGATTGAGTGGTTCAAAGTGGAGAATACAGCTCCAGCAATCGGAAAAACAATTGGCGATCTTGAAATAAGAAAAACATATAGTGTAACAATAATCGCGGTTATGAAGAAGAACATGAAGAAGCTATTTAATCCAGGACCAGAAACAATAATTGAAGAAGGAGATATGCTTGTAGTTTCAGGTGAGAGAGAAGAAATTAAAAAAATCATTAATGAATTACTTTCAAATAGGGGGGACTGATTAGATGGATACGTTAATTTTTGAAGTTGGTACAGCTTTAGTTTTAGTGGCAATTGCAGCAGTAATTGCTGGAAAATTTAAATTCTCAGTAATTCCTTTTCTAATCGTTCTTGGAATGTTAGTAGGACCGCATGCACCGACAATAGGTGTTATCGATCTCAAATTTATTGAAAGTGCAAGTGTAATTTCCTTCCTTGGACGGATTGGGGTTTTATTCCTTCTATTCTATCTAGGATTAGAATTTTCAATGAAAAAACTAATTAAATCTGGACGCTCTATTGCGATTGGCGGAACGATTTATATTTTAATTAACTTTTCACTTGGTTTGTTATACGGATTTATAATGGGATTCCCATTACTAGAAATCTTAATTATTGCGGGTATTATTACGATTTCTTCTAGCGCTATCGTTGCTAAAGTGTTAGTGGACTTAAGAAGAACTGGTAATAATGAAACCGAATTAATTTTAGGAATTATTATGTTTGAAGATATATTCCTTGCTGTATATTTATCAGTTGTTTCTGGTTTAGTACTTGGAGATCACGCTTCCTTCTTAGGTGCTCTTACTTCAATTGGAATTGCTTTAGGATATATGCTTCTATTCTTTATAGTAGCTAGAAAGGCTACGCCGTTATTAAATAAATTGCTCAATATTAGCTCAGATGAAATCTTTATTATTGTAGTATTTGCTTCATTATTCTTCATTGCTGGTTTTTCAGAAACAATTCACGTTGCAGAAGCAATTGGAGCACTTCTTCTAGGATTAGTTTTCTCTGAGACAGAGCATAGTGACCGAATTGAACATCTTGTTGTTCCATTTAGAGACTTTTTCGGAGCTATTTTCTTCTTCAGCTTCGGGTTAAGTATTGATCCGTTCTCATTAGGCGGAGCGATATGGTTAACGTTAGGTGCTGTCCTTCTTACGATAATCGGTAACTTTGTAGCAGGAATGATTGCAGGAAGACAAGCTGGATTATCTCATAAAGCATCAACAAATATCGGATTAACAATCGTTTCAAGAGGAGAGTTCTCCATCATTATGGCTAATATCGGTATCGCCGGTGGTTTAATGTCAGTACTGAAACCATTCTCAGCACTATACGTGCTTATACTATCCATTTTAGGCCCACTTTTGACAAAAGAGTCGAAGAATGTATATAAATTCTTAAATAAAATCTTTAAGTGGGATATGAAGAAGAGCTGAATTTTTTTAAAGCAAAGTACAAGATATTTATGAAAAAGGGAGCTATGTCGACATAGATTCCTTTTTTATTGGTATTTTTTCAAGGATGAAAGAATACGTTTAATATTTACCATATTGTGGCATACATATAGAAAAAGGGTGCTTGGAAAGGGGAATAAATAGAAATGGAACTCCAGTTTCAAAATGTATATCAACAGGTAGAGAATTGGTATGTGTTGGATTCGGAGCTTCCTTGGGATGTCAAAAAGTTGAGAGAGGATTTGTTTTCTCTTATTGGAGTATGTAAAACGCCCGTTATTTTTTGTGATACGTGTGATGCAAATGATGTGCTTCTATCATTAGGGGAAGAGGAAGAAGAGTTCCTATTCCCAGTAGGTGGTTTTTATCATAAAGAAAAGCAGTTAATTTTCGTTTGTATGTGGGAAGAGTATGATCAAGTTCTCAAAACGCTACTGCATGAATTCCGCCATGCGATGCAGCATGAGAGAGATATATTGTATGTGGGAAGTGAACGGTACGAAGAGCGGTGGATTGAAAAAGATGCGAGGAAGTTCGCGGAGAGGAAATTAGATGAATATAAGAGTAGAAAGTTAATGTAAAGCATAGTGGAGAAATAGCGCTGTGCTTTTTGTACTTATTAAAAATAAGTATTTGACTTTTATTAAGTTTAGTTCTAAACTAATGATATGAAACAAGCGAGGTGATGAAATGAAAACAGAAGATAGACTAGGGCTACTATTATGGTTTCGTTTGTCACGCTTTTATAATAAGAGTATTCGTGAGACGAATCAGCATTTGAAAAAATGGAATATATCTGCCGCCCAGTTTGATGTGTTAGCTCAAGTTGGAGGACATAATCGTTTAACGCAGCAAGAACTTGGAAATAAGCTATTTGTTACGAAAGGAAATGTAACGCAGCTTTTAAATAAAATGGAGCAGCTTGAGTGGATTTTGCGTGAACAAGAGGGTACTACGAAATATATTTCTTTAACAGAAAAGGGAAGAGCTTTATATGAGGAAATCGTCCCACCTCAAGAAACGTTCCAAGCAGAGAAGTTTCATAATTTAAACATAGAGGAACAAAAGCAATTATTAACACTACTAAAAAAGTTACAGTAAGAAAAAATTTTAAAATAAATCTCGAATTCGAGATAGTATGAGGTGAAGGATATGTTTAGAAAAGTTGATCATAAAAATATGGGCAGAGCAAATCATGGTTGGTTAAATACACATTTTCATTTTTCTTTTGCCAATTACTATAATCCAAATAACATGAACTTCGGAGCGTTACGTGTTATTAATGATGATCTAGTAGCGGCGCAAACTGGTTTTGATATGCATCCGCACCGTGATATGGAGATTATTTCTTACGTTGTAGATGGTGCTTTAACACATGAAGACAGCATGGGAAATCGCGGAACAATTGAGCGTGGACATGTTCAATATATGAGTGCTGGCACGGGTGTATTTCATAGCGAGCATAATTTAGGCGATGAAACGCTGCGTTTATTACAAATTTGGATTTTACCAGACCGCGCAGATCATAAACCAAACTATGGTGAGTTTAAATTTGATTGGAGCAAGCGTGAAAATGAATGGTTCCATATGGTATCTTCAGTAGAAGGAAATGCACCAATTCAAATTCACCAAGATGCGAATTTATATTCTTTATCATTAGAGGCTGGAAAAGAAATTCATTTTCCAGTGAAAGAAGGCCGTCAATTGTACCTTGTACAAATTGAAGGAAGCAGTGTAATAAATGGTGAAACGTTTGTTATGCGGGATGCAGCAGAATCTGTAGAAGAAGATATTCACATTCAAGCGAAAGAGCAATCACACCATTTAGTAATTGAATTGAAAAAACAATAAAATGCGTAAAAGAAGAGGACATCCGATAGGATGTCCTCTTTTTTTGATTGGAATTGTCTAAAAAATGTTTCTCAAATTTTCGGTAGAGGTATGAGCTGTAAAAATCAGAATTGTATAAAAGTGTCAAAAATCTTTATGGGAATGGGGAATGTTATAGTGAAAAAGCAAGTCATTTCATCAGCATTAGCGTTAACTGTTATGGCCGGGGGATTTGGAGCGTTTGGGGCAACGACAACGAAAGCGGAAGAACAAAAAATTCAATATCATCAAGAATTTAAAACACCTGCATACATAGGTGAAGAGTGGAAAGCACCGGAAGGATTAGATAAAAAAGAGACGGTCTTTCAATACTTAGAGAGTAAGAAAGATATGTTTAAATTAGCAGGAAATATTGAAAAGCATTTTAATATCGTTGGAGAAGAAAAAGACGCTGAATCTGATACGACACATGTGAAGCTAGTTGAGAAACATAATAACATCCCTGTGTACGGTTCTGATCAAACTGTTACACTTGATAAAGAGAATAATGTAAAAGCATTCTTCGGACAAGTTATTCCGAATTTAGATGATAAAAATATTCCTGCAGCTGCAAGCATTACTGCGGAACAAGCAGAAACAATTGCAAAGGCAGATATTGAGAAAGAAATTGGTAAAGTAAAGAGTTATGATGGTGTGAAAAAAGATTTATTTGTATATGAAAAAGACGGTAATTACTACCTTGCATACTTAGTTAAGGCATCGATTTCAAAACCAGCTCCAGGGTATTGGCATTATTTTGTTGATGCAACGAATGGAAATGTTATTGAGAAATATAACGCTGTAGATAACATTACTGGATTTGGTTACGGAGTATTAGGTGCTAGACAATCATTTGAAATTGCTCAAGATACGAAAACAGGACAATTCAACTTGTTTGATGGTAAACGAGGACAAGGTGTTCATACATTTGATGCAGAAAATATGGACGAGAACTGGTTTAATTTATTCTCACAATGGCTTGGATATACAGGAGAAGAAGTTGAAAGTAAATCTAAGTTCTTCGAAGATAAAGCTGCAGTTGATGCGCATGTAAATGCAGGAAAAGTATATGATTACTACAAAAAGACATTTAATCGTAACTCTTTCGATGATAAAGGTGCGAAGCTTATTTCAACTGTTCACGTAGGGGAGAGCTGGAATAACGCAGCTTGGAATGGTGTGCAAATGATGTACGGTGATGGCGATGGAAAAACGTTCATTCCATTATCTGCTGGACTTGATGTTATCGGTCACGAATTAACGCATGCTGTAACTGAACATACAGCAAACCTTGTTTACAAAAATGAGTCAGGGGCGTTAAATGAATCGTTATCTGATATTATGGGTGTTATGGTTGAGAAGAAGAGCTGGGATTTAGGTGCTGATATTTATACACCTGATAAACCTGGTGATGCACTTCGCTCTCTTAAAGACCCAGCGTCTATTCCAAATCCATTAAAACCAAGTGAGGGTTACCCAGATCACTATAGTAAACGTTATACTGGAACAGCTGATAATGGCGGTGTTCATATTAACAGCAGTATTAACAATAAAGCTGCATATTTAGTGTCTGAAGGCGGAGATCATTACGGCGTGAAAGTAACTGGTGTGGGCCGTGAAGCGACAGAAAAAATTTACTACCGTGCTCTTACGAAATATTTAACTGCAAACTCTGACTTCAAAATGATGCGTCAAGCTGCTCTTCAGTCAGCTGAAGATTTATATGGTAAAAACTCTAAAGCTGTACAAGCTGTAACGAAAGCTTATGATGCAGTAGGTGTAAAATAATAAGAGAAAAGACCTGACATCCTAGTCAGGTCTTTTCTTTATCCCGCTATCCGCAAATGATGAAATTTCCACTTTATTTAGTCGCGAATACCTAATGCGATTTTCGCCATACGTGACATACGTTCTTTCGACCACGGTGGATTCCAAACGACATTTACTTCTATTTCATTAACTTCAGGTACGTTTGTTGATAATACTTTTTTAACGTCTGATACGATTTGCCCAGCCATTGGACAACCGATAGAAGTCATAGTCATCGTAATGACAGCATTATTATTTTCATCTGCTGTAACATCATAAACTAATCCAAGATTAACGATATCAACACCTAGTTCAGGGTCAATAACAGCCTCTAAATTGGCAAGTAATTTATTTTCAAATGCTTCTTGTGACATAAGCAGCCCCTCCTACACTTTAATGATATCGATTCTCATTATAACGGAAATGAGCATAATGTGCAGGAAATGAGCTCAAAAAAATATCCCTCTTTCAAAGAAGGGATATTTTTTGAACATCTATTCTGTTTTAAAATGAGATACGAGTTGATCTAACTCTTCAACTGTTTGTTTCATTTTTCCAGCAGTTACTGCCATTTCATTCATAACAATAACTTTCTGTTCAGCAGATTGTGCCGTTGCGGCAGTTTCGCTCGATACTTCAGTAGAGATAGAAGCGATGTTATTAAGTGAAGCGTTCATTTCTTCAGCACTTGCAGCCATTTCTTCAGCAGTTGCTGATATATCTTGCATTTGAGTAGATACTTTATTTACTTGTTCTACAATTGTTGTGAAAGAAGTACCAGCTTCACGAATAACATTGATACCTTCAAATGCTTCAGAACGGCCTTGAGACATCATAGAGCTAGCAGTTTCTGTATCATTTTGAATTTGATGTAGTAATTGATTAATGTCTGTTGCAGCTGTTTTAGATTGTTCAGCAAGCTTTCGAACTTCGTCAGCTACGACAGCAAATCCTTTTCCTTGCTCACCAGCACGAGCTGCCTCAATAGAAGCATTTAAAGCAAGTAAGTTTGTTTGCTCAGCAATATTAGAAATAGATTGTACAGCAGTATCAATATATTTCGTATGAGTGATTAGACGTTCAACCACTTCTGACGTAGCATTTACAGCTTCGTGTATTGTTGTCATTTGTGAAACAGATTTTTGGATAACGGTACTTCCATCGCTAGCATGTTCAGATGTGGCAACAGCAAGTTCCGCTACAGATGAAGCAGATTCGGCAATGCGCTGAACACTTACTGCCATATCATCCATTGCAGTTGAACTTTCTTCCATACTAGAAGTTTGTGATTGAATACTTGCATTTAAGTTGGACATCGAGCTTTGGACTCTTAATGTCGCCTCACGTGATGTATTCGTTTTTTCTAGCATATTTTCAGAAGCGGTTTGTACTTCCACTGATGTTTTTTGAACACGATTAATAATATGTTGTAGGTTTTCTAACATTTTATTAAATGATGTTGCGATAGCACCTATTTCATCGTTGCTATTTACTTGTAGACGTGCCGTTAAGTCACCTTCTTGAGAGGCCAATTCTTTTAGTTTCGTGTCAATTTGTTGAATTGGTTTCACCAGTTTACCAGAGAACCACCATGCAAGAATAATTGCAACGATAATACATACAACAAGTGATAAGAAAATAACATATTCGATTAAGAGTGCAGATTGATCAATTTTTTCAATAGATTGTTCACGTAATTTAGCTTGTTCATTACTGTAATTTGTGAAGTCACCAATTACTTTATAGACCGTTCCGTTTTCTGAAGAAGCTACTTGTAAAGCTTCTTCCCATTTTTGGTCTTTTGCAAGAGTGAATACTTTTTCTTCAATGAACTTTCTCCAAGTAGACCCTAATTCCATTGTGCTTTTTACGGACGAAGAAAGATTTGGATTAGAAAGAAGTTTATCTTTTGAATCCTCAAGACGTTTACTCATCTCATTAAACTTGTCTAATTCGACTTGATCATGTTGTAGTAAATAACCTCTTAAAGCAGAGAGCTGTACTTGATAAGCGTCTCCACGCTCTTTCAATTCTGTTGCCAGTGGAGAAATTTCTTTTTGTAATGTTTCAGCTTTACGAGATTGGTCGATAGCAAAAAATAAAATAAATGCTAAGGCGACACCAAATAAAGCGCAAATCGTTCCCATCATGAACATAAGTTTTTTTCTGATACTTACAAAATTCATATAATTAAAAGCCTCCTTTGTGAAATCTTAGTATTAGAATTAATAAATGTAAAAAATTGAAAGAAAGCTTTACTCCAGTTGGAATAAAGCTTTCTTATTTCCTTTAGGAATTATAGCAGACGGAATGAGAGATAGAAAGAGATATTTTAAAGTGAAAAAAGAGAGACTGTAAAACTTTCATTCCTATACCTTTGAGCTCGTGTCATTTTCACTTTAAGCGTTTGTTTTGAAATGAGAGACGAGAACTTCAAGTTCTTGTACGATTGTTTTCATTTTAGATGATTTTTTAGCCACGATACTCATTTTGTTTACTTGATCACCAGCCGAATGCGCTGTTTGTGATGTTTCTGCAGCAACTTCGTTTGAAATAGAAGCGATATTATTTAAAGCTGCGTTCATTTCTTCAGAGCTTGCAGCCATCTCTTCAGCAGTTGCAGACATTTCTTGCATTTGTGTAGAGACTTTGTTAATGTGGTTAACAATTTCTGAGAATGAAGATCCGGCGGTACGAATAACCGTAATTCCTTCAGAAGCTTCTGCTTGACCTTGTGTCATCATATCATTTGCTATTTTTGTATCAGCTTGAATTTGATGAAGTAAATGGTTAATGTCAGTTGCGGCTAGTTGAGATTGTTCAGCAAGTTTTCGAACTTCATCGGCGACAACAGCGAATCCTTTGCCGTGTTCACCAGCACGAGCTGCTTCAATAGAAGCATTTAAAGCAAGTAAATTTGTTTGGTCGGCGATATTTGAAATAGATTGAAGTGCAGTATCTATATGATTTGTATGTGTAATGAGTCGCTCAACTACTTGTGATGTAGCGTTAACGGCTTCGTTAATTGTATGCATTTGTGTAATAGATTTCTCAATGACTTTATTCCCATTATCTGCTTTTTCTGAAGTTGTGACAGCTAAACTAGTAACAGAAGAGGCGGACTCAGCGATACGCTGAACACTCGTTGCCATGTCATCCATTGCGGTTGAACTTTCTTCAATGCTAGAAACTTGTGAACGAATATTGTGTTCAAGAGCATTCATAGTTTCTTGGGTCCTTGCGGTATTTTCCATAGAAGCGGTTGTTTCAATAAATACATTTTCGGAAGCTTCTTTTACACTTGTTGATGTTTGTTGAACTTGTTTTATTATATGCTGTAAGTTAGTGAGCATTTGATTAAAGGAATTTGCAATGTCACCAATTTCATCTTTACTCGTTACGTGTAATCTAGCCGTTAAATCTCCATCTTGAGAAGCTAATTCTTTTAACTTCTCATCAATTTGTCGAATTGGTTTAACGAGTTTACCAGAGAACCACCATGCTAATAAAATAGACGTTAATGTACATGTAATGAGTGAGAAGAAAATAATATATTGAATAAGTGATGAAGAAGACTCGACATCAGCAATTAATGCGTCACGTTTCTCATTTTCTTCATTTGTATATTTATTAAAACGACCTAAAAGATCATTTACATAATCTGTTTGTGATAAAGCAATTTTGGATGCTTCGTCCCATTTTCCTTCACGCGCAAGAGGGAGTACCTCATTATCTATGACGCTACGCCATTTTCCTCCCATTAAAATGGCTTCTTTCATTCCTTCTGGGAGCTTTTTGTCACTTGTTACTTTCTCTCTAGTATCAGCTAATTTTTTCCCTTCTCGGTTGAACTTATCTAATCCTTTTTGATCATGTGATAGCAAATATTCTTGTAAACCAGCAACTTGTCCTTGGAACCAATCGCCACGTTCTTTTAAAATCGTCGCTCTTTTTGATACATCATTTTTTAACGTTTCGATTTCACTTGCTTGATTCATGGCGAATGAAAGAATAACAATAAGAGCAATGCTAAATAAAGAAGAAATGCTTAAGAGTGTGAACAGTAGTTTTTTTCGAATACTAACATATTTCATCGTTACCCCTACCCTCATTTAAACTGTTTATTATGATTTATAGATATTTAAAACAAAATTAATAAAAACATTATTATGAAGTTATTAATCTGTTCAATGAAAATTATAGCAGATAATGGAAGGAGTCAGATTAGTATTAGAAAAAGTTCTTAAAATGTATACATTTGCATATCATAAAATTCATAAATAAATATTAGAAATGCTATTGAAATTTGAAATGACATCATGTATACTTCTAATTAGTTGATAACGATTATCAGTATCAACTAAAAACATTACTCTTCGTTATGTTGGTCATACCCCTTTTTGACGACGTAAGTCAGAGACGAAATGTTGAAATATCTTGTGTCCTATTCTACAGAATTATGGTAATCTCCAACCTCAACTTATATGCGTGAGCATGCAAAAAGGATCCTATCCGTGAAGGGATCCTTTTTTGCATGCTGTCGCAATTATTGTATATAGACCAGGGATACGTTCTTCGATTCCTTCTGGTGCAGTAGAAGGAAAGACCCATCTTTGATGAGATCCATGTTCTTCAACTAGTTTTTCGATTTTAAAACGTTCTTCCGCAAGTGTTGTAATGATTTCTCCTAGCGTCCAGCGACGGATGGTTGTTTTAGGTAGCGATTCTTTCTGTGCTTCTGTAAGAAGGATGCTATAAGCAACATCATCTTCAATTAATTTTTCATCGAAATAATTTCCATTGGCCTTAAATGATGGGTGGTCGACTCCTAATAATTTTGTGTAAACAGGATGATAGTCACGAAGTATAAGCATTCCATCTCGCTTAAGTAAAGTAGCAATTTTTTGAAAGAGTGGTTTTAAATCTAGAAAGTAATGGAGTACACCAAGTTCCAGCAATACGATATCAAATGATTCGGAGAGCTGCACATTTAATACATCAGAAACGACATACTGGATAGAGACACCTGCTGCGTCCGCAAGTTCATTTGCATATTTTGCATTACTTGCTGAAATATCAACAACTGTTACGTCAGAGCCTAAAAGGGCAAGTGCGACAGCTTTATTTCCTTTTGAGCCGAGTAAGTTAATAATACGTTTTCCTTTTGGAGATTGTATGTAAGGTAAATAATGTGCTACTTCGCGTGTGGGATCTTCCATAATTTTTTTTGCATAATCCTCTGGCGCCCCATGGCGATTCGTCCAAGCTTCATAAGCAGCTGTATTCCAGCTTTTTTCATTTATAGTGCTTAGTTGTTTTTGGTTCAATGTTATCACTCCTTTTGTGAACGTATAGGTATTCGGCGGGAGGATGGGATTTCCTTTTCGTTCTGGATAAAAGTTTGATTTTTCTGTGATTAAGTCGTACAATACTTGTTATACGTAAAAGCGTTGAAAAGGAAAAGTAGGATGAACACATTCTTTCCAGAGAGCTTCGGTAGCTGAGAAGAAGCAAGAATATTCATTTGAACAATGGCCTTTGAGCTTCGTCCTGAACTTATCAAATGATAATAGTAGGCGGCGACGAGAGTTGGTACTCGTTATCAAAACCACAGTATAAGAGCATATAGCTCCGTACTTGTTAAGGCTAATTATGTGAGTAATTGGCGAAATAAGGTGGTACCGCGACTGTTTATACAGCCCCGCCCTTATCTTTTTTAAGATAGGGGTGGGGCTTTTTATATTTTAAAGGAGGAATGTAAGATGAGTATTTTTATTGGGGGCGCTTGGCCGTATGCGAATGGTTCATTACATCTTGGTCATATTGCGAGTTTATTACCTGGAGATATTTTAGCACGTTATTACCGGTCAAAAGGTGAGAATGTGCTGTATGTTTCGGGAAGTGATTGTAATGGAACACCGATTGCAATTAGGGCAAAACAAGAAGGTGTGACGGCGAAGGAAATTGCTGATCAGTATCATGAAGAGTTCCAGCGATGTTTTCGTAGCCTTGGTTTTACTTATGATTGCTATACACGTACAGATAGTGAGCACCATCATGAAACGGTTCAAAATGTTTTTTTACGTTTATTAGAAGAAGGACATATTTATAAAAAAATAGTGGAACAAGCGTATTGTGAAACGTGTACGCAGTTTTTACCGGATCGTTATGTAGAAGGAATATGTCCACATTGCCATGAAGCAGCAAGAGGAGATCAATGCGATGCGTGTTCTGCTATTTTAGATCCACTCGATTTGTTAGAAAAGAAATGTAAGTTATGTGGTAGTACACCATCTGTACAGGAAACAGAGCATTTCTATTTCGCATTGCATACATTTCAGGAGCAAATTAAAAGGGCTGTAGAAATTACCAAACAAACAGGGACATGGCGCGACAATGCGATTCAACTAACAGAGAGATATGTAAAGGAAGGATTACTAGATAGGGCCGTATCACGTGATTTACCAATTGGGGTACCAATTCCAGTAGAAGGGTATGAAGATAAGAAAATTTACGTATGGATTGAAGCAGTGACAGGCTATTATTCAGCGAGTAAATATTGGGCTGAAGAAACAGGGAAAGATGATCAAGAGTTTTGGGATAGCGAAGCGAAAACATATTATGTGCACGGAAAGGATAATATTCCGTTTCATTCCGTCATTTGGCCAGCGGTATTACTTGGAATAGGGGAGGAAGCAATCCCGCGTCATATCGTTTCGAATGAATATTTAACAGTTGAAAAAAGAAAATTATCTACAAGTAAAAACTGGGCAGTATGGGTGCCTGACATATTAGAACGCTATGATCCAGATTCTATTCGTTACTTTTTAACCGTCAACGCACCAGAAAATCGCGATACTGATTTTTCATGGCGGGAATTTATTTACAGTCATAATAGTGAATTATTAGGTGCATACGGGAACTTTGTGAACCGGACATTAAAGTTTATCGAAAAATATTATGGTGGTATCGTGCCGAAGCGAAGTATTGAGGTAGAGCTGAAAGATAAAGTAGAAGGATTATATAAGCGTGTAGGAGAGGCGATTGAGCAAACTAAATTTAAGGTGGCGCTAGAAACAATATTTGATGCAGTACGTTTTGCAAATAAATACTTTGATGAAAAGCAGCCTTGGAAACAAAGAGAAGATGATCCAGTTTCATGTGAAGAAACGATTTATAACTGTGTGTATCTTATCGCTAATTTTGCAAATCTCCTTGAACCGTTTTTACCATTTTCAAGTGAAAGGGTTAGAAACACATTGTCGATTGTGAAACGAAATTGGGAACCGCAAAATACGTTGCCAAGTAGAATTGATAGCGTACAGCCATTATTTGAGCGAATCGATGTAAAACAAATTGAGCATGAGATAGAGAAGCTGTATGGAGCAGTAAAATGAGATAGAGAAAAAGACCTTTCAAGTAAATGAAAGGTCTTTTGTTATGCAGTATGATTCTCTTTCTTATCTTTCAAAAAGAAAAGTACAGCAAGGATTACAAGAATAATAGCTGCAATATCATACGTTATTTTAAATGTAGTATTAAAGTTTAAGTACTCTACGAAAGGAGTTTTCACTGCTCCTGCATATATACAAACGGGAATGAGAAGTAAATCGTAAAATTTCTTTTCTTTCATATATCTTATTAGGAAGAAGATACACATAATAGCAAAAAATACGATGCTTAAAATAGTCATTTATACCTCCAGATAAATTTACTTATTTTAATTGCAGTTATATCTTTTATATAAATTCTGTATTTTTTCAAGCGCTATGCACGCGATTTTGTTTCCTTTCTTTCCTAGCCGTAAGCAGCTGAGGAATGAAGATCCCAACTAATATGAAAATAATTCCAATCCACTGCATGAACGTTACGACTTCATGTACAAGTGTAATAGAAGCAATAATAGCAGTTGGTAATTCAGCTGCACCTAATATCGTACCAAGCCCTGTTCCAACCTTTGGTACACCGATTGAAAAACAAATGACAGGTACAACAACGCCGAATAATCCGAGGAAGAAAGCATATTTCCATAGACCGGCTTGCAAAGCACCGTCTGTTAAAAAGGTTGGCGGAAAGAATAGGCATACGATAAGAGTAGCGCTTGTTGTCATAAGGAAGCTTTTCGTATAAGGCGGAACATCCGTAGCGACGCGCCCGCTTGCAAAAACATAGAATGAAAAAGAGACTGCAGCTAATAGTCCAAAGATAATCCCTTTCGTAGAAAAACTTTGTCCGAGGCCTTCAAATACACCACCTGCAAACAATGTACCAGCAAATAAAATAAGGATAGATATGATCTTATCGCGGCTTGGAAATGTTCGATTTGCAATCGCTTCGATAATGACACCAATCCAAGTGAACTGAAAGAGTAGGACGACAGCGATAGATGCGGGTAGTTCTTCTACAGAAATAGCGTAGAAAATCCCAGTCATACTCATTGTTGTTCCGACGGTTAGTAATGAAAAGAATTGTTTTTTTGTTACTTTATGACGTGAAAAGAAAAGAACGAGTAGAAATAGTCCAATCCATCCGAAGACATATTGTCCTCCTAATAGTTGATGTGCTGAAAATCCATTTATGAATCCGAGTTTGAAAATAGTTGAAAGTATGCCATAGCTGCAAGCACCGAATAAAACGAGCAATGAATATTTAAACTTCTCCATAAAAAATCCTCCTTTTAAGTAATAAAAAACGCCCGCTATCCAAATAAGGATAACGGGCGAACGAAACAGAGTAAGACACTCTACAAAATTCCGCCACTCATACGAAGTATGAAATTTGGGGTATGAAATTGTAGTAGGTTTTTACATTGCTTTTGGGAATACAATAGAACATTTTACACCTTGAGGCGTGTTTTGTATCCCATAAGGAAATTGATGTTTATCTAATATTTGTTTCACGATATATAATCCAAGACCACTACCTTGTACTAAACCGTGTTTATCAGGGTTTGCGCGATAGAAAGGCTCAAATAAATGAGCAAGTTTATCTTCATCAATTTGTGAACCTGTATTTAATACTTCTAATGCGTAACCATTTGGTTTTTCATAAAGCTTTATATATACGTGCTGATGGTCAATTGTATAATGAATTGCATTTGAAATAATGTTAAAAATAGCAGTTTGAATAAATTTAGGATCAGCTAAAATTTGTACGTCGTGTTTAATATTAGATTGTACATTTAATTGTTTTACAGATACAAAGTAATCTACTTTCTTCATAACATCCTCAATAATATTAGATAAAGAAATGACTTCTAAATTAGGTTTAAATTGAGGGTTTTGTATTTTGGATAATTCCGACATTTTTTCCGTTAATATGTTAATGTCTTGCATCATCTCGTAGGAACGTTTCAAATACTTATCTCTATCTTTATAAGCTCCAATTCCGTGAATCATGCCATCTAGTTGTCCCATAACGGCTGCGATTGGTGTTTTTAATTCATGGGATACCATAGACATAAATTCTTTACGAGATTGTTCTAATTGTTGTTCCTTCTTGAGCTCATTTCTTAAATCTTGATTGCTTGCATGTAAATTCTTCACAATGTTTGGTACTTGTGAAGCAGCTACTTGCAAATTAAAATCTGTTTGATCTGCATTTTTGTTAAGTAGCTTTTTATCTGAGAAATCAAGATTCATAATATCTTTTAAAGCATCGCTCATATATTGAAAAGGTTTGGCAATTAGTTTTGTATAAATTAAAGATCCGAGTAGTGATAATGCAAGCATTGTCGCGCCAATATGTGGAGCTAATTGCTGCAACGCATCTGCTAACTTTGGATTATCATTTGTATCATTTGTTTTACTTGCTGCATTTTGTGTATGTAAGGCATCATTATTAGCGGCTTTCTTTTCTGCTTCTGTAGGCGGATTAGAAGTGCTATTTTTCCCCGAAAGATTTTGTGTATGTTCTTTTGCCTTTGCAGTTTGGCTAGGCTGCAAAAGGTGATTGATAGCTGTAGAAAGAGATTTATAATCTATAATAGAAGATTGGAAATTAGAAATGCTCCCCTCTGACACAGCTTTATTTTGCTTCGTTTTACTTTCGTCGTTTTGCTTATCTGAATTCGCCTGTTCTGTAGTCGGCGTTCCATTTTCTTTCGCAAAACGTTCTTTATCGTAGTTTGAAGCTAGAAAGTAAATAATTTGATAAAGACAAAGTGATAAAAGAATACAAAATAATAAGGTTTTGATGAAAATATTTTTGGTGATGTTGTCTTTGCTACGATTCGATTTTGTAGCCAATGCCTTTCACCGTTTTAATATAAGGAATTCCTAATTTTTTTCTTAAGTTTTTAATATGTGTATCTATAACTCTTACATCACCATAATGTTCATAGCCCCATACCTTATTCAACAAATCACTTCTTGATAATACTTTTCCTCGATTTTGCAGTAAAGTATAAATAATTTCAAATTCTTTTGTTGTCAATTCAATTTGATTACCATGAACATAAGCTGCATATGCTGTAGAGTTTAACATCAATTCATGGAATTGTAGTATAGTTGCAGCTTCTGCTTCCTTCGTTGCTGCCCTTCTTAATACAGCCTCTACACGCTTAATAAATACAGTGTAATGGAACGGTTTCGTAATATAGTCATCAATACCTAACTCAAATCCTTTAATTTCACTTTCTTCATTATGTAAGCCTGTTAACATAATGATTGGTACATCAGATTGTCCTCGCATAATTTTACAAATACTATAGCCATCTATATCTGGTAACATTACATCGAGGAGGACAAGGTCGTATGAATTTTTTTGGAAAAGAAGAATACCTTCTGTTCCAGCACCAACTACATCAACTGTAAAGTTTTGTGCCATTAGAAATTCACGAATAAGTTCTTGTATATCTGGGTTGTCTTCAATCACCAGTATATGCGTCATAGTAACACCTCCTAAATAACGCTTTTTACTGCAATATTCGAATTCATCATTTTTCGAGTGACTCAGATTGTTTATACATATAATAAGCCCCCGCTATAAAATAATCATAAAGGTAGCAAGGGGAATAGTTTAGTGTTACTGAATAGTTCAGAATTACAGTAGTTCTATTATAGTATGTATTATAAAATTTATAAAACATTATAACTGTATAATTTTAATATCTACGTTTATCAATGTTTAAATGTTAGCTAATCAAATCTATTCCTATTATATATGTAAATACAGTTGTTTTGCTACTGTAAATGAATAAATAAAATAAGCCAAGACATAAAATTCTTGGCTACACATAAATCTTGTTTTTAGGCTATTTTACAGTGACAGTAGCTTGCTGCTGAACGCGCTCAAATAACCAGTGTATATCATTGTTATACATACGAATACAACCAAGTGTTGTCCATTTGCCGATTGCTTGATTATTGTTAGTTCCGTGAATCGCATAAGTTGTTCCGTAAGTTCCTGCCATATTTAATCCGAGCCAACGGTCACCAAGTGGATTACGTGGATCGCCGCCTTTAATTTTGCCTGTATAATAAGGGCGATTTTTAATTTTATTTACGATTTGAAAAGTGCCTTTAGGTGTAGGTGTTGCAGCTTTTCCAGTAGCGACAGTAAAACTTTTTATAAATTTTCCATCCTGATAATAATCCATTTTATTTAACTGAGTGTCTACGATTAATTGATCTTTCGTTGTAGCTGCCTCTGCGCTAGCGAATGGAAGAGTTAAAAATCCTAATGATAATAGTGCACTTAATAATAATTTTTTCATTGTTATTCTCCTTTTACTATCGTAAGAGTCTTACATACAATGAAGTTGTAATCCTCGTAATGCTTTATTTACATTTTCATCTAATGTTTCAAAGAATGTAGTGATTTTGCTGTTGTGTTTGTTGTTGTTATCAATAAGTAATCTTTCATTTAATAAAAGCTCACCACGTAGTCCAAAACTTTGAACTTGAATATTTAGCTCATCTTCATTTTCAGAGATGATTGGTAAGAAATAATGAAAAGCTTTTGTTGGAATGATGTAGCTTTTGCCAATCATGCTTTCTTGATTTGAATTAATCCATTTTTTCGTGACAATTTTAATATTCTTTTTTGAAACGATAAAAGATAGTGTTGTAGATTTTGTTAAACTTACGTCAAATTCACTTGTTTCACATATTTGTAAATTAAAAACGGTTTCATTTTGATGAGATTCAACATTTGTATTAATAAAATCGTGCATTTTATATGCTTCCATTTCGTATTCACCCTTTTTTCAATTTCGAAAAACGACTTATATTTATTCAAATTAATGCTTAGTCATATATTGGTTAAATTTTTCAACAAATTCCGATATAATCTTACAATACGTATATGAAGCTAATATGAAGTTAGCATGAGTTTGTGATGGTTTTTTATTGAGAACAAAATAAGAGAGGTTTTTTAGTGCTAAAAAATGGATAAAATTTGCATGTTATTAATGCGCCTTTTCGCTATTTCGACTTGAAAAATGATTTTTAATATTTAATAAAGAACGAAAATCATTAGTGTGACCCTTACAAAAATGTAATAAAAATGTAAGCTATTGTGATAGTTATTTCGACAATTTTTTTATACAATAATAGTAAGAAGTTGTACGTGATTGAAAGGAGAGATGACATGGAATGGATTCATGAATTATTTCAGCAATACGGGTACTATGTTGTACTTGTCGGCTTGCTGTTAGAATATATTGCACTTCCGTTTCCGGGAGAGCCAACGTTAGCATATGCGGGATTTTTAGCACATAAGGGTGATTTAAGTTTACCGATTTTAATTATTCTATCCTTTATTGGGACAAGTGTAGGAATGACGATTCAATACTTTTTAGGAAATAAATTAGGTATGCCTTTCATTCAAAAGTATGGGAAATACGTATTTTTAACGCAAAGAAAAATTGACTTAACGAGAATGTGGTTTGATAAGTATGGGTACTTCTTAATTTTTATTGGTTTCTTTATTCCTGGTGTACGTCATTTCACAGGATACTTTGCAGGAATTATTAATTTACCATTTCGTCGTTTTGCCATTACAATTTATTCAGGTGCTCTATTTTGGGTATCATTCTTCTTAATCGGTGGTTACTGGTTAGGTGGAAACTTACATGATATCTTTGGAGTGCTAGAAGGTCATATCGGTAAAATCATTTTTGGAGTTATTGTGATTGTAGCGGTTACGTTAGGTATTCGTTTCCGTAAGCAGTTAAAACGAGTATTACTACAAAACGCAAGTTAATATGAAATCCATTCTATGTCAGAATTTAGGAAGTCAGTGCAAAAGCACTGACTTTTTTATTTTCAAGACTATGTTTAATGCGCATTTTACATTCTTTATAGGAATTTGATACAGGATAAGAAATAAGTATCTTGTCAATTATTATAGTCGTAATGACAATTATAATTGACAAAGATAAGGATATTATTTACAATTTTAATTAAATAAATGAAAAAGAGGGAAGACATGAAGCTTCAAAATCGAGTGAGGGAATTGCGAGCAAAGCATCGTTTATCACAAGGGGATTTAGGGAAAGCGATTGGATCATCACGGCAAACGATTAGTTTAATTGAGCGCGGGGATTATGCACCATCTATCGTATTGTCGTTAAAAATCGCACAAATTTTCAATGTACCGGTGGAGGAAATATTTACGTTAGTAGAGGGGGAAGAGGACGATGAAGAGTAAACGAAAAAAACAATTTGATTCTGTGGGGAAAATAGCATTAAGTATGATGGGTGGCTTTTTAACGTCTTATATAGCTTTAAATTTACTCTCGGATGAACCGAAAAAATTATCATCCAATACATTTATAGGTATATGTACTATTTTTGGAATTTTAATGATGTACTATACTTGGAAGAATACACGTATGTTAGCAGAGGCACGCGATGAAGAAGAGAGCGTACAAGGCAGAAAATTAGGCATTATAAGTATATATTTACGTGTAGGCGATATAGTTACGCAGGCATGGTTTGTATATGCAGTTATTACATGTAGACGTGCACTGTTGCAGGATACAAATGTTTCATTTGCGGTGTGGAATTTAGTAGCTTCTATTGTTTGTTTAACTACTGTAGTAATTATCGGACTTATAACAAAAAATCGTTATAATAAGCTATATCCTGAACAAGGTGTAACGTATATGGAATCTATGAAAATGTGGACGAAAAACGCAGATGAAGGATTAAAGCACATTGTGCATGAGGCTGGATATAAAGCGTATGAATTTACGAATACAATATTGGCATATGTATGGTGGGCTGCCGTTATATATACAGCTGCTAGTGATATCGATTTTGTATTAATTGGCTTAATCTCATTTATTTGGATATTGCATCTCGGGAAGTTCATGTACGAAATGCAAAGAAAAATGATTTATTAAGGGGAGAAAAAGGTGGATATTTTAAGAAGGCCAGCTGGCTCAATGACAGTGGCGCTAATTCTGTCCATTTTATACGGAGTAATCCGAACTGGGAAATTAGAAGTAATTTTGAACTTATGGGCAATAGTTGGAATTTCATTGTTAGTGTTAGCCATTCATGAGCTAGGACATGTAGTATTTGGTGTAATAGGTGGTTTGACATTTAAATTTATGACAGTAGGACCCATTACTATTCAAAAAGAAAAGGGAAAATTACGCATTCGAGAAAATAAATTGTGGGCGTACTTTGGAGGCGTTGCAACACTAGTTCCACCTTCTATAGAGACACCGAATCTTTCGAAAAAGTGGGCGTGGCTCACTTTAGGTGGACCGATTACGAGTTTACTATTTGGTATTACTTCCGGTTACATATATATGGTGAGTTATTATCAATATCTTTTATATTTTTCCTTTTTCCATTTTGCAATCTTTGCGGTTACAATTGTGCCGATAAAAGGAATGCTTATGAGTGATGGGATGCAATTTCTTATTTTAATTAAAGATGATGAAAGAGCTAGAAATCACTTATATGAGATTCAAATATCGAGTGAGTTATTTAGTTATAAAAGACCGAAAGATTGGGATGAAAGGTTAGTAGAATTGAGTGAGGAGAAAATAAAAGAGAATAAAGGGATAAGAGAGATAATGAGTAGACTTATGCTCGTCTTTTTTGCTCGTGCAGATCAAGAGGGAATGGAAAGAGCGATACCGTATATAGAACGAATTGTTCAACTACCTGTAACGAAAGAAAATAAGTTTTTCGTTAGTAGTTTTCATAGTTGGTACCTTTTATATAAAGCCCTTTATCAGATGGATAGTCTTTCTTTGCGAGAAGCAAAGGAACATGCAAAGGCTATTACAAAAATGGACCTAAGTGGATATTACCGTACACAAGGGATTATTAAATATGTAGAGGGCAATATGGAAGCGTCCCGTACTTATATGAAGAAAGCCGATCAAGAATTAAAGAGCGCCGAGAAGAGTGAGATGGGATATTTACAATTAGAAAGAGAATGGTTTAAGCAGCTGAAAGAGAGGGTATCTTACGAAGGGTGAGGTATCCTCTTTTTTCTATGTCATCTTATGCCGTTCCATAAACAGCCTAGGACGAGTAAAATGAGATAAGAAGAGCAAAGCTTGGAGGAATTCTAGATGGAAATTTTAACGATTATTTTAATCGCCTTGCTCATTTATGCTGTTTTTAAAGTGGCATATGTAGCATTAAAGATACTCGCGATCCTATTAATTATCTTTTTAATCGTAGAGTTCGGCAGTAAGTTGCTTGGGGGGTAGGGTATGTTGTGCGTTTTGAGTGTCGAAGGATGTCGGTAAATCGATATCCTACGTCGAATCGTTGATATAATGAAAAAATCGTTGATATAAGTGGAGAAACAATCGATATATTTGAAAAATCGTTGATATATTTTAGTGAATACGAAGTGGGGTATATGGAAAAGAAGTTGCCGTGAGGGTAACTTCTTTTTATCGTGATGCGGGGATATGCAAACCAACATAAAAAAGCTGGAAGAGTATCTTCCAGCTTAAGAGTTACTTTCAATTTGGCGACCGCTATCTTCTTCATTGTCTTGTAATAGGTTGAATACGTCTGCTAAGCAGAATGCAATGAACCAAGTCCATAGACCGTGGAAGAAAGCTGAGCTTAATTGAAGTGGTAATGTATAGTTTGTCATTGAGTAGGAAATACATCCACCAACGATTCCGATCATTGTTAATAACATTGTTTTTTGAGCGTTTTCTTCTGGATTGAAGAGGAAGTAAATGTATCCGCCTAAAATTGAAGCGCTTACAAGTGTTTCGATTCCATTAAAGATGATATTCTCTCCAAGCTGAGTGTTTGTCCAGAAGCAGATTGTTCCGCCGATAATAGCAAACAGGACAGCTATTGTATATCGTATATATTGATTCATATGTTCATCTCCCTATGTAATAAGATGATTTGGAAGTCAAAAAGGTAGGTATAGTATATTGAAGTGAGTTTTAATTGTACGTATCTTTTTATAAAAAGATCATTGAAGAGTAACTAAGATGATCGGTTGTTTAAACCGTTACGTGTATGGTGTCTGAAATATACCCGACTGCTCGTTTCTTTTTGCTTGTAAAATAAGAGAAACTTCCAAGTCTATATACTCTTTTTTGTGAGTCTGCTTTCATTATAACACATTTAGGGACATAATAATAGAATTATCTGATTTTGTAATAAGTGTAAAAAATAAAAAGCACAAGGAAATACCATTAACGGTGCAGTTTAGTAGAAGAAGGATTTTAATTTATTATGATGAAATATGTAATCAAGGTGAGATCTAAGAATGAGGCTTAAATACTATAAAAAATGTTTTATAGCATGAATGTAAGGGAGGAGAGCTAACTTGGAGTTCACAACAGAAAGATTAATAATTAGACCTTTTAAGAGTACTGATTTACAGGATGTATTTGCTATTTATAATAGTGATGATACATGTAAGTTCCTATTACATAATAAGTGGACTCATGAAGACATGCAGAAAAGATTTAATAAGAAGTTAGCAAATCATGTACTTACTAAAGAAACAATATTAAGTTTGGCAGTTATATACAAAACTAAAGTAGTTGGTGATTTATCCGTATGGTACACAAATATGAAAGACACTGTTGAGATTGGTTATAGTTTTTCTAATGAAGTAGCTGGAAGAGGTTTGGCGACAGAAGCAGTAAGTAGTTTGGTATTGAAATTATTTAATGAATGTAATGTACATCGTATACAGGCTAATCTTGATGCACGTAATACAGCTTCACAAAAATTGTGTGAACGAATAGGCATGAGGAAGGAAGCCCATTTCATACAAGATTTTTGGAATAAAGATGAATGGACAGATAGTATTGTATATGGAATGCTATCCTCCGATTTGTAGTAATAAACTTAGTGATTTTATTATGCTAAAAGGTACGTTAGTTGAATAACAAAGGGCATAACATATTATATATGACTAATATGTTATGCCCTTTAATTTATTAACCTTTTTATATGCGTTTGAAACGGCCGACAATTTCAACTGTTTCAGTAATGTTCATAAATGCTTTGTTATCCACTTGACGGATAATACGTTTCATTTCGCCTAACTCATAGCGAGTCACGACAGTGTAAATCATTTTTTTCTTATGGTTTGTATAGCCGCCGACAGCGTCTACCATTGTCACCCCGCGTATGCCGTGATGTAGTAGTGCGCTTTTTATTTCCTCGCCTTTTTCTGTAATAGTCATTATCGTTAATTTAATATGTTTCGTATGCACAGCGTCGATAACTTTGCTGACTACAAATCGACTAATTAACGTATAAAGTGTAATATCCCATCCGAAAATAAAACCTGCTGCTACAAGTAAGATTAAGTTGAATACAAATATGATTGCTCCAATTGAAACATCTCGATATTTAGCTACAATCAATCCAACAACATCAAAACCACCTGTTGAAGAAGCAAATCGGAATATAATTCCTGAAGCTGCTCCGCAGATAACACCACCGAATACAGAAGAAAGTAAAATATCGTCTGAAACTTGGTGTACCGGGATAATGTTCATCGCTAACGATGACACAGCTACAAAGTAAGCTGTTAAAAAGGTTGTCTTCTTGCCTAAGTAAAAGTGACTTAAAATAAGAAGAGGAATGTTTAGTAAAAAGATAAGTGCACCGATATTGTAGTGCATTAAATAACCGATAATCATCCCTACACCAGCGAATCCACCGCTAATCATATTATGCGGGATAAAAAACATATTCATAGAAATTGCATACAAAATAGAAGCTATAAAAATAACAACCAACTGTATCATAAATTCTAAGTGAAATGTTTTAGCTGCTGGGAAGGATAAAAAGGCGGTGTCGGGAACGTAATCGGCGTCTCCTAGTTGACCCATAGTATGTTTCATCTCCATATTCATTTTTGATTACAAGAAGAGAATAAAGGTTTTTTCAAAAACTGGCAATAGTTTTATTATAATGCAAAAATTTTATAAATTTCTAATAAATCAAGCCTATTCATTGATGTGTGTGAATATGCTAAAGAAAGCGAATACAACGTTTCTTAATTATTGTTTTCTTGAGAAAATATGCAAAATACTTTTTTTGAAAATAAAAGGAAATAGAGAATATTTGCCCGATGTGCTAAAATGACCTTATTAAGGATGTGAAGCGATGGAATTTTTATTGCAGGATGCAATTCTATATATATCGTTTGTAACGACGGCACTTTGTTTATTAGAAGTTTTCTTCCTTGCTAATGTTTCTCGCTTTGTGCGTCAACAAGCATCAAGCGGTAGACAAAGAGCTTTTGCGTTAGTTGATACATGTGAAGATAGTGCAGGAAATGTACCGCTATTTTCTATTTTTTATAAATATGGAATGATTCGTTCTGTACGCAGACAAGAATCAAGTGAAGAGAATGACGAGGTCGGTCCGTATACGCCAATGTTTCGCTAAATAATTACGAAACATTGGAGGAATGAACATGTTAAAATCATACCGAGCTGTGCTCGTTAGTTTATCATTATTACTTGTTTTTGTTTTATCTGGTTGCAGTAATACAGCCCCAATTGATGCACATAGTACGGGGATTTGGGATCATTATTTTGTATATCCAATCTCGTTTATGATTCAATTTGTTGCTCATCATATACCTGGAGCTAGCTTTGGGATTGCTATCATTATTATGACGCTCGTTATTCGTTCAGCAATGATTCCATTAGCTGTTTCGCAATATCGCAGCCAAGCGAAAATGAAGAAAATGCAACCTGAATTGCAGAAGCTAAAGAAAAAGTACGGTGATGTAAGCAAAGACCTTGAAAAACAAAAGCAGTATCAAAAAGAAATGTCAGAACTAATGAAATCAGGCGGTTGGAATCCACTTGCTGGTTGCTGGCCATTATTAATACAAATGCCGATTTTCTCTGCTTTGTATTATGCGATTAGCAGAACGGAAGAGATTCGCACATCTTCGTTTTTATGGGTGAACCTAGGACATGCAGATCCATATCATATATTACCGATTATTGCAGCGTTAACGACATTTATTCAGATGAAAGTTTTCCAATCGAATATTACACCTGGAGAACAAGTACAGATGCTAAAGATGCAGCAAATTATGATGCCGGCAATGATTCTATTTATGGGGTTTGCGGCGCCATCAGGACTTGTGTTGTACTGGATAACAGGTAACTTATTTACAATGACACAAACAATTGTATTAAGAAAAATAATGGAACGTGAAGAGTTACAATTACAAAAAGCATAGAGAAACACCGCTCATTACGAGCGGTGTTTTTTTGTTAAATCGTTAAGGAAATGTTAAGAAACCGACATTACTATAGGCATTGTATACGAAAGTGTACATGCATTAGAAATATGAAGGAGGAAATTTCCTATGAAGAAGAAAACAGTTGGGTATTTAGTGATTGCAGGTGCGTTATCATTCGGAATCATTGGAGGAGTCGGCATTCCGGCATTCGCGGCAACGAATACTCCAGCAGTGGATCAGCCTGCAAAAACGGCGAAAAAGGATTTGGATGACGCTACAAAACAAAAAGTAAAAACAATTATGGACGATACAAAGAAACAGTTAGAGGAACTAGGTGTAAAGCTTCCAGAGAAAGAGAAGCGTAAAGAGATGTTTGCAGGATTAGATGAACAGGCGAAAGAAAAAGCGAAGTCCATTTTAGAGCAAGAGAAATCTGGTAAATTAACACGAGAACAAGCAAAAGAAGAATTAACAAAATTAGGCGTGAAGTTCCCGGAAAAGGGTAAGCACAAAGAAATGTTTGCGGGATTAGATGAACAGGCGAAAGAAAAAGCGAAGTCAATTTTAGAGCAAGAGAAATCTGGAAAATTAACGCATGAGCAAGCAAAAGAGGAATTAACAAAGCTAGGCGTGAAAATGCCGGAGAAAGGTAAGCATGGAGATATGTTTGCTAACTTAGATGAACAGGCGAAAGAGAAAGCGAAGTCAATTTTAGAGCAAAAGAAATCCGGAAAATTAACGCATGAGCAAGCAAAAGAGGAATTAACAAAGCTAGGTGTGAAAATGCCGGAGAAAGGTAAACATGGAGACATGTTTGCTAACTTAGATGAACAGACAAAAGAGAAAGCGAAGTCAATTTTAGAGCAAAAGAAATCCGGAAAATTAACGCATGAGCAAGCAAAAGAAGAATTAACAAAATTAGGTGTGAAACTTCCAGAGAAAGAGAAGCATGAAGACATCTTTGCTGGATTAGATGAAGCAACAAAAACAAAAGCAAAAGCGATTTTAGACAACGAAAAGAAACAATTAGAGGCATTGAATGTTGATTTACCGCATCAAAAGTTTTTTATGAAAAAAGAAGATAAATAATTGATTTATGTATCTTTCGTGGGGCAACCGGAAGGTACGTGCGAGGACCGATTTCTACTTATAGAAATCGGTCCCTTTTAATGATTCAATAAAATTCTTTTCATTGTTAGTATGTATCCGAAGATGCAGTAGAAGATTGCAAAACCGATAAACACTTCCGTATATTGATATTTACCCAATACGTAGAAGGAAACAGCTGGTATAATAGCTACCGCTAAAATGCTATAACCAGGATACTTGTGCCGATGCATGATAGCGAATAGAATAGAGAGAAACGTAGCAATGATACAAAAGACAGCAATCATTATTGGTGCACCTCCTAAATGGATTATACCATTTTTAGGGAAATGGAGAAGTGTCGTACCTTCTGTTATAATATAAGAAGAGAAATATTTCCTATGTTATATAAAAAAATATATTGATTTTTTCTAACAATTCAATATAATGAACAATAACTACAAAATTCGACATCAAGAAGTGATGATGAGGACACGATCAATTTTTTACGATTCTCAGAGAGGGAAGCCTTTGGCTGTGAGCTTCCTAATACGGAAAAATGGATTACCACCTCTGAACTGCAGCAGTGAACGAGCATCTAGTAATTGCTTGCCGGCAAAAACCGTTATTTAGACTTGAGAAATTGGTGAAGTGTGTTACTTTACGAATTGAAACAAGGGTGGAACCACGAATACAACACTCGTCCCTTTTTTAGGGAGGAGTGTTTTTTTATTTCATTTTTGCATCACACTAGGATTGGAAGGAGGATACGCAGCATGCATCATGATGAGAAGAACAAAATTGGTTTAACAGTAGCACTTTCTATCGTAGTAGGAACAATTATTGGATCTGGTGTGTTTATGAAACCAGGCAGCGTACTAGATTACTCGGGGAGTTCTAATATGGCCATTCTTGCTTGGGTAATTGGTGGTCTGTTGACGCTAGCAAGTGGTTTAACAGTAGCTGAAATTGGAGCGCAAATCCCGAAAAATGGTGGGTTGTATACGTATTTAGAGGAGATTTACGGAAGTTTTTGGGGATATTTATCAGGTTGGATGCAAACAATTGTTTATGGACCTGCTATTATCGGAACATTAGGTTTATATTTTAGTTCTTTAATGATTAATTTTTTCTATTTAGATAAAGCATGGAATTTACCAATCGCAATTGGAACGGTTGTGTTCCTTGGCGTTGTAAATAGTATGGGAACAAAATACGGAGGTATCGTTCAAACAATCACGACAATTGGGAAGATGATTCCGATTGTGTTAATTGTTGTGCTAGGTTTCTGGAAAGGGAATAGCGATATCTTTAACGTAGTCGTGCCGATATCGGAAAATCAAAGTATCGGAATGGCAATTTTAGCAACGTTATTTGCTTATGACGGCTGGATTTTACTTGCTTCGATTGGTGGAGAAATGAAGAATCCAACAAAGTTATTACCGAAAGCAATGACAGTAGGGATTTTAATCGTAACGGCTGCTTACGTATTAATTAACTTGGCGTTATTAAATGTATTACCAGCAGCGAAAATTGTAGACCTTGGAGAAAATGCAACAGCGACAGCTGCAGGCATGTTACTTGGAGAATATGGCGGAAAAATTATTAGTATCGGTATTATCGTTTCCATTTTCGGCTGTTTAAATGGAAAGATTTTAACGTTCCCACGTATCCCAATGTCTATGGCAGAGCGTGGACAACTTCCATTTTCTAAGTTTATTGCAAAGGAAAGTCCGAGATTTAAAACACCAGCAAATGCGATTACTGTTGAAATCATTTTAGGAATTATTTTAATGATTATTAGTGATCCGAATAAGCTATCTGAGATTTCCGTATTCATTATTTATATTTTCTATGTAATGACGTTTATTGGTGTCTTCATTTTAAGAAAACGTAATAAGAATAAAGAGCGTGCATATAGTGTGCCGTTATTCCCAATCGTACCAATCGTAGCGATTTTAGGTTCGTTCTTTGTAATTGGTAGTGCAATTATCAATGATCCGGTAAGTTGTTTCTTATCAATTGGAATTGTCTTTACGGGACTTCCGGTGTATTGGTATTTAAATAAGAAGAAAGAAACAGAATGATGGAAGGGTAGGCGTATAATACGCCTACCTTTTTTACTGTAAAAAAATTATACTTGCGTCCACTTTCTATTTTGGTTACTATAGTCGTAGTAACCAAAATAGAAAGCGTGGGGAAAGACTTGAATTTTCGTGTTTATATTTTAGCTATCGCGGCTTTCGTAGTCGGAACGGTTGAGTTAATTATAGGAGGAACGCTCGATTTAGTTGCCAATGATTTAGGAGTATCTATTAGCGCAGCTGGTCAGCTTATAACAATATTTTCGGTAGTATTTGCTTTGTCAGGTCCAGTTTTATTAGCTGTGACAGGGAAGTTTGAAAGAAAAACATTGTATGTTGGAGCATTATCGATTTTCTTAATCGGAAATATTATTTCCGCATTTAGTGTGAATTACGGAATGCTAATGTTCTCAAGGGTTATTTGTGCGGCGAGTGGTTCATTAATTATTGCACTATCGGTAACACTTGCGTCTAGTGTAGTAGAACCGCATTTTCGTGCGCGTGCAATTGGAATCATTTTTATGGGAATTAGTGGATCACTTGTACTTGGAGTACCGCTCGGTCTTGTACTCGGAAATGCATACGGATGGCGTGCACCATTTGTATTAATTTCTGTGTTAACAGTTATGGCAATAGCTTGTATTTCATTGTTCTTAACGAAGGTACCACCGACATCGGTATTATCAATAAAAGAACAACTTGCTACTTTAAAAGATAAAAAAATTGTAAGTGCACAGTTAACATCATTTTTGTTTTTAACGGGGCATTTAACATTGTATGCATATTTAACACCATTTTTAAAAGATGTTATGCATGTTGAAGCAAACTGGATTAGTGTGTTTTACTTTATTTTCGGAATCGCAGCAGTAATCGGCGGCGGATTCGGTGGCTGGCTTGCTGATAAATGGGGATCGAAGAAAAGTATTATTTCTATCATTATCGTATTTGCGTGTGCAATCTTCATACTGCCATTAATGACATTCTCATTCCCGCTCTTCATCATTATGATGGGACTTTGGAGTATGCTGAGCTGGGCGATTTCACCAGCACAGCAAAATTATTTAATTGAAATTGCACCGGAATCAGCTGGTATTCAGCAAGGTTTAAATAACTCTGCGCTTCATTTAGGAATTGCACTCGGTTCAACAGTAGGCGGAGTTGTTATTGAAAAATCATCTGTTATATATAATGCTTGGGTAGGCGGTGGCTTTATTATATTAGCACTGCTTTGCGCGATTTTCTCGATTACGAGAGGACGCTCTACTCAGTTCGTAAAAGAAGAATCTATCGTTTGATAGGTTCTTTTTTTATTTGTAAAAAATCGCAGGTTTTAGTAAGAATATGGAGAATTGGTATGTAGCGAGGTGATGGGAAAATGGTGTTTAATTTCTCGATATTCGGTATAATACTTACACTATTACCGATAGTTGTAGCTGTTTTTGTATTAGGCTGGATTCGTTGCATCTATCAAAATTCAGAGAAACAAGTGGAGCAAAATGAGAAAATCATTGAGCTGTTGATGGAGATAAAGGAACAAAACGAAAAGGAGTCTAAGTGAAAAATTAGACTCCTTTTTATTATTTAATTAGTACCTCAATTTCATCAACAAACTCTTAATTTCATCATCTTCCATAAAGAGATCGTGGTGCTTCTGGGTGATCTTTGCAAGTGCAACGTCGTGATAGAAAAATTCTGTAAAGAACTTTACGAAAGGTTGTGACATTGTTTTCATCGCTTGCCATGACTCTTGTTCTACGCCAGCAAATAAAATTTCACGATCGTCAACGATAAGTAGCAAGTAGCGCTCTAATGCATTAGGTTCTTCAGCTGGGATTAGAAAATGCATGTTTTCTAAGTCTGTTTCTACTTCTCCAACAATAAGGGATTCAATTTGAACACCTTGTTTTGCTTTTTGTTCTAGTAAAGGGAGATATTCTAAAAGAGTATCATTCCAAGCTGAAATACGGATTGATTCTTGTGCACTTTCAATGAGTTCTTTACTTTGAACTCGAATAGAAGATTGCATTTTTAAGCTCCACACACGGTCATCTGTAAATGATTTTTTTGATATATTTGTTTCCAGTTCTTTAATATTTGATTGGAATTCTGTCGTTAATTTTTCAATTGCTAGTTTTAGTGGTAATGCTGTATACAATTTTTTCTTTTCTGAAACAGAATCCATTACCATTCCTTTATCGATTAGGCGTGCTAGTACTTCATATATTTTTGCTTTTGGAACACCTGAATGCTTCACAATTGTTGTAGCATCTAATGGTTCATTGCTTGATACGACAACTTCATAAGCTTGGCTTTCATATTGTGAGAAACCGAATTTTTGTAACATAGTTCCCTCCGAACGAATGAGATTATATTTTAAGGATAATGAACTATTTGTTTTTGCACAAGTGGTAGTCCGTTTTCTAATTGTATTAAGGTGAGAATTAATTTCAATTTTTTAATTTTATCTATTATACTTAATATAATGATTAATAAGTTTTTTAATTTAATGCAAAGGGGATGCTGGGGGGAAGATGTTAAGAAGTTTACGTTTAAAAATTGCGGTAGTGTTTTCAGTTCTTATTTCTATGATGTTCGTAATATTGGGTACAGCTGTGTATCAATTACAGAAAGAAAAGGAAGTGCGTTCCTTAGACGAGTATTCTCAAAATGCGATGGATCTTGTGACAGAGCAACTTACGACATTTGTTCAAAGAACGGATGAAGATATGGGGTATTACGCGAACAGTGAGATGATTCGTAATATACTTCAAGGTGGGGTTACTCCAGAAGAGGAAGCGTTTTTAACGAAAGAGTTTGCGGAGTATAAAAAGAATCATCCTGGTATTTTAGATTTATATATTGGTACGAAAGATAAAAAAACATTAAGTGCCAATCTTGCTGAAGGTGGGCAAGTGCCAGAAGGATATGATCCAACGACAAGACCATGGTATAAAGATTCAGAGGCTGATGTAAAAAAGGTCCATTGGGGACAACCTTCTTATGAAATTGCAACAGGAAAGTTAAGTGTAGGTGTTTCTAAAGCAATTACAGCTCAAGATGGATCTGTATTAGGCGTTGTTGCGATGGATGTATCGCTTGGGACGATTCAGAAGTTGCTTCACAATATTCAATACAATAATGACGGAGAAATGTTTATTATAAATGATAAAAATATGGCTCTTGTTTATCCAGAAAAGATAGGGAAAGATGTTTCTAAAGAGCCGCTTATAAAGAGCTTAAATAAAGAGGGAACAAAATATGCGGTCACTACAATAAAAGGTGAAGATGTAGTTGTTTACAGTCAATCATTTGATACGATGAAATGGACGATAGGAATCTTTTATCCGAAAGAAACGATCGATGGGCTATTAAATAGTACGAGAAATACAGTTATTATAATGGCATGTATTAGTTTATTAGTTGGAATCGTAGCTTCCTACTTGTTCTCAAGAAGATTAGCAAGACCACTGCAACTATTAAAGAATCACGTGCAAAAAGTAGCAGAAGGCGATTTAACGCTGCGAATGAAAGTGACAAGTAAAGATGAAGTTGGAGAGTTGACGAAGCACTTTAATGATATGGTTGAACAAATGAATGAAATGGTAAGTAAAATTAAAAACAGCGTATCAACGGTGCAACAATCAACGAATAGTTTACATTATTTAACGAACGAAACAGTAGCGGCTAGTAGAGAAGTTTCAGGAGCGATGGATGATGTGAGCGGAGGAGCTTCTACTCTTGCGAATAGTGTGGATGAAGTTTCAGCTCAGCTCGAGAATATGGCGGAGTCAGTAGAACAAATGAATAGCTCCGTTGGTGAAATAAAAGGAGTGGCTGGCAAAGCGGAAGAGGCATCTAAGCAAGGATTAAATACAATGAGGAATTTAATCCGTACGAGGGGACAATCATCTTCGATTGTTGTTCATACAGAAGAAGCATCGGATAAGTTAGAACAAAGAGTTGGATCGATTCAAAATGTTGTTGAGCTTATAAAAGGTATTTCGGATCAAACAAATTTACTTGCTTTAAATGCATCGATTGAAGCTGCCCGTGCAGGTGAGCAAGGTAAGGGATTTGCGGTTGTTGCTGAAGAGGTTCGGAAATTAGCGGAACAATCAAAAGAGGCAACCGGAGAAATCACAATGATGATTGGTGATGTACAATTAGAAGTAAAAAGGGTTGTAGAAGTTGTAAGTAAATTGAAAGACATTGCAGATGTGCAAAATAAAGTGACGTCAGAGGCGGAAATGGAGTTCCGTACAATTATGTCAGTTGTAAATACGATTAGTACTTCAGTTGAAAAAATTGTAGAAGAGGTACATAACATAGGTTATGAGCAAGGGGAAATTACAGCGGTAATGCATACAATTGCTGGTACGAGTCAAGAAAGTGCAGCTGTTTCTGAAGAGGTACATGCTGCAACGGAATCACAGGTGAATCATTTAGAAAAGGTAGCTCACACGATGGAAAGTTTGACAGAACATATGAGAGATTTAGAAAGATTAGTCGAGCAGTTTAAAGTGGAAGAGTAACATATTAGTAAAATGATGAGGATTTCGGTAAAATAGACAATGGATATATAAGAAACGATTATAGGAGGAAGACTACTATGGCAATTGTTGATGTATCGATTATTCCAGTAGGAACAGGTAATCCAAGTGTTAGTGAATATGTAGCAGAAGTACAAAAGGTGCTAGAGAAAAATGCGGATCGCGTGAAATATCAATTAACACCGATGAATACAATTATTGAAGGAGATCTTCCTGTCATTCTAGAAGTAATACAACAAATGCATGAAGTTCCATATACGAAAGGTGCACAGCGTGTTGCAACAACTATTCGTATTGATGATCGTCGTGATAAAGTAAGCACAATGGAGAAAAAATTAAACTCTGTTCGATCAAAATTATAAGAAAAAGCAGCGATCTTCGCTGCTTTTTTCATATAGGAGGTAAATAAAATGAGTGAAAAGTTTAACGAGCAGTTTGATGGTTTACTGGAGAAATATACTGAGCTGTTACTTGGAGAGAGCAATGAAGAGAGAAAAGAACAGGTACAGAAGTGGGCACTGTATTCTTACATAGCTAAGACGATGCCAGCTTTAGTAAAGCATTGGAATGAAACTTATCCAGATGCGAAAGAAGAGATGGTACAGTTAATTACAGATATTAAAAGGCTGAATGAAGAGAAGCGAAATGAGCAATAAAAAAACTTGAGGTAAATATAATCGCAAGTTTTCTGTATTAATATCCTTATATAATTTACATGGAATATAAAGGATTTTATAGGCATGTCGAATATTTTCGACATGCCTATTTTATACCTATTAAACTCCATTTTTCTAAATGTCGAAAAATATTTCAGGTATATTTATAAGCAGAAATATAGGTTTTTAAATGTTTTTATAGTATTTTATAAATTATCTAAATAATTATTTGTATCCAATAATTTTAAACAATGATATAATTTTGAAGAGGGGTAAAAAACAGATAAATTACAGTCATAGGGGTGAATTACATGGAACAATTAATGCGAAATTCGTTTCTTTTCTTATCTAAAAATAAAGCGCTAACAAAACTGGCTAAAAAGTACGGTTTACGCTTTGGTGCAGGTCGCTTCGTCGCAGGGGAGACGATTGAATTAGCGACAGCTGCCATTCAACAATTAAATAAGCAAGGTCTTTGTGTAACAATCGATTATTTAGGTGAATTCGTTGATAATGAAGCGGAAGCAAATGAAATGGCTAACCAATCGATTGAAGCGATCCGTGCAATTGGAAGAGAAGGTCTTGATTCGCAGCTTTCTTTAAAGATGACTTCTATGGGATTAGATATCTCTGATGAAATCGTAATGAACAATATGCGCCGTATTTTAGAAGCGGCGAAAGAAAATGGTGTGTTCGTTACAATTGATATGGAAGATTATACACGCTGCGGTAAAACAATTGATATCTTTAAACAATTAAAATCTGAGTACGATAATATTGGTACTGTTATTCAAGCTTACCTATATCGTACAGAAAAAGATATTGAGGATTTAAATGCTTATAAACCTAATTTACGTCTTGTAAAAGGAGCTTATAAAGAACCTGAAGAAGTGGCGTTCCCGGACAAGAAAGATGTAGATGACAATTATAAAAAGATTATTAAAATGCACTTATTAAATGGAAATTATACTGCAATTGCTTCACATGACGAAGCAATTATTGAATATACAAAAAAACTTGCTGAAGAACATAATATTCCAAGGGATCAATTTGAATTCCAAATGTTATATGGTATTCGTAATGAGCGTCAACTTGAGCTAGTAAAAGAAGGTTACAAAATGCGTGTTTACGTACCTTATGGAAACGACTGGTATGGATATTTCATGCGTCGTCTAGCAGAGCGTCCAGCAAACGTTGCGTTCGTATTAAAAGGTATGGTTAAAAAATAACCAAGGAGAAAATACTCCTTGGTTATTTTAATTGCTGAAATGCGTAATGTGCCATTTTTTTCGTATCAGGATATAGTTGCGCGCGAGTAGAAGATAATACGACGTTAATGACGCGTTTACCGTCTTTTTCATCCACTGTTACGACTGTATATTTTCCGAGTGCTGATAGACCGCTTTTACTTCCAATCGCATATGGATCGTCATATAGTTCTTCTCGTCCGTAGTTTGCGATGTTTGGAGAGCGTTCTGAAGTATGTAGAGTCGTACGTGTTGAATTCATATATTTTAAAACAACTGGATACTTTAATGCTTCTTTCGTAATAATAGCAATGTCATATGGCGATACTTTATTTCCAAGTGCATCAGCACCACTTGCGTTCTTGAAAGTCGCATGCTTTGTACCGAGTTCCTTCGCTCTAGCATTCATCATTTTCACAAATTCATTTTTTGATCCTGCAATATGTTCTGCGATGGATTCAGCTATTGGATCTGCACTAATGATAAGCATCAGTTTTAATGCCTCATCACGTTTTAACTTTTCCCCAGCACGAAGTTTAATTTTCTTACTTTGACTTTCTGTTTTAATTGCGTTTTCTGTAACTGTAATTTCTTCATCCTCTTTTACATTCTCTAGTAAAAGAAGGGTTGTCATCATTTTGGCTATACTAGCCGGATAAGAGCGTTCGTCTTCGCGTTTTCCATACAAAACTTCACCTGTGTCTGCATCGATTGTAACTCCATATTGCCCAGTAATATTAGGTTGATCAGCTCTTACAGCTTGTTGCCTTTGTGCATAAGAGAAGAAAATCATCCCTATAAATAGTGTGGCAATCATTACAATCATAACTATTGTTCGTTTCATTATAATTCCCTCATTTGTTACAAATAAATTGGGCAGAAAAAGCAGCCATTAATCATTATGCCACGTTCTCTGCCCAAAAATATAGCGTTATTTTTCGCCCATATTATGCTTTTTATATTGTTGGTTATTACCTTGGCGTCCTTTTTCAACACCGTGGTTATGCGGACCTGCGTTTCCAGTTACACTAGCTGCACTAATTCCAGCCTTTGAAGGGTTCTTCTTAAGTTTTGCCATATATATTCCTCCAGTTTCGTCAGATTATAAAAAGGGAAAGTGTATTTTAGTGAAGAAAATACATATATAGCATGGGCAAATAAAAGAAAAATATTTATTTCAGAAAATTTTATCAATAAATATATTGCGAAAATTTAAACAGTATCATATATTTATTAGTAGAGGCTCACTCATTGATTGCGACTTATGTCGAAAAATTGAATGAGCATTCATTCAAGAATAGGGGGAGAATTGGATGTTCCAAATTAAAAAGGCTGCTGTTCTAGGTTCAGGCGTAATGGGTTCGGGAATTGCGGCACACTTAGCTAATATTGGTATTCCGACATTATTGCTTGATATTGTACCACCTGCGCTTACGAAAGAAGAAGAAGCGAAGGGACTTACATTAGAACATAAAAGTGTGAGAAATCGTTTTAGTAATACGGCTGTGCAAAAACTATTAAAGCAAAAACCAGCTCCTCTGACAGTGAAAGGAAATTTAGCACTGATTGAAGCAGGTAACTTAGAAGATGACCTTGAGCGTCTAGCTGATGTAGATTGGATTATTGAAGTAGTAGTTGAAAACTTAGATATTAAAAAGAAACTATTTGAAAAAGTAGATGCGGTTCGTAAACCGGGTTCTATCGTAAGCTCGAATACGTCAGGTATTTCAGTTGAAAAAATGGCAGAAGGTCGTTCAGACGACTTCCAGAAACACTTCTTAGGCACACACTTTTTTAACCCACCACGATATTTAAAACTTCTAGAGGTAATACCGACGAAAGAAACAGATCCACAAGTATTAAGCTTCATGAAACTATTTGGCGAAGACGTTCTTGGAAAAGGCGTTGTTATCGCAAAAGATACACCAAACTTTATTGGAAACCGCATCGGTACGTACGGTTTACTTGTTACTCTTCAAGAGATGGTAAAACGCGGCTATAGCATTGGGGAAGTTGATTCTGTAACAGGCCCACTTATTGGTCGTCCGAAGAGCGCAACGTTCCGCACATTAGATGTTGTCGGTTTAGATACATTCGTACACGTTGCAAATAACGTATATGAAAATGTGCAAGAAGAAGAGCGTGATGTATTTAAAGTACCAGCTTTCATGCATGACATGCTGGAGAAAAAATGGCTTGGAAGTAAAACGGGTCAAGGCTTCTTCTTAAAACAAGGAAAAGAAATTTTAGAATTAAATCCTGAAACGATGGAATACGAAGCGCGTAAAAAATTAAAAGCTGCATCCGTAGAGTTAAGTAAACAAGAAAAAGGATTAGCGAATAAATTGAAAGCGCTTGTATACGCAAAAGACCGTGCAGGAGAGTTATTATGGAACATCATTACACCAACTCTTTTATACTCTGCAAAACTTCATAAAGAAATTGCTGACGATATCGTTGCAATTGACCAAGCGATGAAGTGGGGCTTTGGATGGGAGCAAGGGCCATTTGAAGTGTGGGATGCAATCGGCGTTGAAAAATCTGTTCAAAAGATGGAAGAAAACGGCGTAGTTGTTCCTACTTGGGTGAAAGAAATGTTAGAGAAAGGTTTCACTACTTTCTATAAACATGATAACGGCGATAGCTACTATTACGATAATGGCGAATATAAGCTAATCGAGCGTAATAAAAAAGCAATTTCTCTTAAGCAATTAAAAGCGAAAAATGGTGTATTAAAGAAAAATAGCGGAGCGAGCTTAATTGATTTAGGCGACGGCATCCTTTGTTTAGAGTTCCATTCGAAGAGCAATGCAATCGGTATGGATATTACGCAAATGATTAACTACGCTGTTGATGAAGTAGAAAAGAATTATAAAGGTCTTGTTATCGGTAACCAATCGAAGAACTTCTGCGTTGGTGCGAACCTAGCAATGATCTTAATGGAAGCACAAGACGACAACTACTTTGAAATTGAGTTAGTTGTGAAAAACTTCCAAGATGCAATGACGAAAATTAAGTACTCTTCTAAGCCAGTTGTAGCAGCACCATATGGTATGACGCTTGGCGGAGGTACAGAAGTTTGCTTACCAGCAGCGAGCATTCAAGCTTCTAGTGAAACGTATATGGGCTTAGTAGAAGTTGGTGTTGGCTTAATCCCTGGCGGAGGCGGTAATAAAGAGCTATACATTAAACACTTAAACAAAATGGCAAACGGTGTAGAGTTTGATCTGCAAAAAGTTGCAAATAAAGTGTTCGAAACAGTCGCAATGGCGAAAGTTTCAACTTCAGGACAAGAAGCAGTTTCTCATAACTTCTTAGGTGATAAAGATGGTATTAGTGTGAATGGTGATCACTTACTATACGATGCGAAACAGAAAGCACTTGCTTTATATGAAGCTGGTTACAAAGCGCCAATCCGCAAAAAGATACCAGTTGTTGGGGAAACAGGATATGCAACTCTTGCACTTGGTGCAGAAGCAATGCATTTATCTGGTTACATTTCAGAGTATGACCTTCACATTGCGAAGAAACTTGCATATGTCATTGCGGGCGGAAAAGTACCGTACGGAACAGAAGTTGATGAGCAATATTTATTAGATGTAGAACGTGAAGCATTTATTAGCTTAGTAAGTGAGATGAAATCACAAGCAAGAATGCAGCACATGCTTGTAAAAGGAAAGCCATTACGTAACTAATAACGAGGGGAGATATCGTTCATGAGAGAAGCTGTCATTGTTGCGGGAGCAAGAACACCAATTGGAAAAGCAAAGAGGGGTTCATTAAAAACAGTTCGTCCTGACGATCTAGGGGCGTTAGTAGTAAAGGAAACGTTAAAACGTGCGAATTATGAAGGACCAATCGATGATTTAATTTTTGGTTGTGCGATGCCAGAAGCAGAGCAAGGTTTAAATATGGCTCGTAACATCGGTGGATTAGCAGGACTTTCTTACGATGTTCCAGCTATTACAATTAACCGTTACTGTTCTTCTGGTTTACAAAGTATCGCTTACGGAGCAGAGCGCATTATGCTTGGTCACTCGGAAGCGGTATTATCAGGCGGAGCGGAATCAATGAGTTTAGTTCCAATGATGGGACACGTTGTTCGTCCGAATAGTCGCCTTGTAGAAGCGGCTCCGGAATATTATATGGGTATGGGACATACAGCAGAGCAAGTTGCTGTGAAATATGGAATTTCTCGTGAAGAGCAAGATGCATTTGCAGTAAGAAGTCATCAACGTGCTGCAAAAGCATTAGCTGCAGGAAACTTTGCTGATGAAACAGTATCTGTAGATGTAACGTTACGTACTGTTGGATCAAACAATAAACTGCAAGAAGAAACGATCACTTTCGCACAAGACGAAGGTGTAAGAGCAGAGACGACGCTAGACATTTTAGGTAAATTACGTCCAGCATTTAACGTTCGCGGTTCTGTAACAGCTGGTAACTCTTCACAAATGAGTGATGGTGCAGCATCTGTACTATTAATGGATCGTGAAAAAGCAGTGAGCGATGGCATGAAGCCACTTGCGAAATTCCGTTCATTTGCAGTAGCTGGCGTACCACCAGAAGTAATGGGAATCGGCCCAATCGCTGCAATTCCAAAAGCGCTAAAACTAGCTGGCTTAGAGCTATCTGATATTGGCTTATTCGAACTAAATGAAGCATTCGCTTCTCAATCGATCCAAGTTATTCGTGAACTTGGTTTAGATGAAGAAAAAGTAAACGTAAACGGTGGTGCAATCGCACTTGGACATCCACTTGGCTGTACAGGAGCAAAACTAACACTATCTCTTATTCACGAAATGAAACGTCGCAACGAACAATTCGGTATCGTAACAATGTGTATCGGCGGCGGAATGGGAGCAGCGGGAGTATTTGAATTACTATAAAAAGTGGAAGCGGCTCGTTCAGAATGTGAGGGGGATGGAGCTTCAGACGTAGAGGCGTTCTTTGCCTCGCAGGAAGAAGCGAAGCCACCAAACATTCTAGCCAAAAAAAGAATGGAAGCAACAAAGGTTTATAAAAAAAGGGAGAGCCAGCTTCTTTCAAAAAGAGAGAAGCGGCTCATGAAAATATGAAGGAGGAAATTTTCATGGAAAAAACAGTAGGAAATGCGGTTAAAGGCGGTAGCTTTTTAGTAGATGAGATTACGATTGATCAAGTGTTTACGCCAGAAGATTTTTCATCTGAGCATAAAATGATTGCAAAAACGACAGAGGACTTTATCGTAAATGAAGTTCTTCCAGAGCTTGAATATTTAGAGCAACATGAGTTTGATCGTTCAGTTCGTCTTTTAAAAGAAGCTGGGGAACTTGGTTTATTAGGCGCTGACGTACCAGAAGAGTACGGCGGAATTGGTCTTGATAAAGTAAGTTCAGCGTTAATCGCAGAGAAATTCTCTCGCGCTGGTGGCTTTGCAATTACTCACGGTGCTCACGTAGGTATCGGATCTTTACCAATCGTATTATTCGGTAACGAAGAGCAAAAGAAAAAGTATTTACCATTACTTGCAACTGGTGAAAAATTAGCTGCATACGCATTAACAGAGCCAGGTTCAGGATCTGACGCATTAGGTGCAAAAACAACTGCACGTTTAAATGCAGAAGGTACACATTACGTATTAAATGGTGAAAAACAGTGGATTACAAACTCTGCATTCGCTGACGTATTCGTTGTATATGCAAAAATCGATGGAGAGCACTTCTCAGCATTTATCGTAGAGAAAGACTACGCTGGCGTATCTACAAGCCCAGAAGAAAAGAAAATGGGTATTAAATGTTCTTCAACTCGTACGTTAATTTTAGAAGATGCGTTAGTACCGAAAGAAAACTTACTTGGTGAAATCGGTAAAGGTCATATTATCGCATTCAATATTTTAAATATCGGTCGTTATAAATTAGGTGTTGGTACAGTTGGATCTGCGAAACGTGCAGTAGAAATTTCAGCACAATATGCAAACCAACGTCAACAGTTCAAACAACCAATCGCTCGCTTCCCATTAATTCAAGAGAAACTTGCGAATATGGCAGCAAAAACATATGCAGCTGAAAGCTCTGTATATCGTACAGTAGGTTTATTCGAAAGCCGCATGAGCACATTATCTGAAGAAGAAGTAAAAGACGGTAAAGCAGTAGCAGCTTCTATCGCTGAATATGCAATCGAGTGCTCTTTAAACAAAGTATTCGGTTCTGAAGTATTAGACTATACAGTAGATGAAGGTGTTCAAATTCACGGTGGTTACGGATTTATGGCAGAGTACGAGATTGAAAGAATGTACCGTGATTCTCGTATTAACCGTATTTTCGAAGGAACGAACGAAATTAACCGCCTAATCGTACCAGGTACGTTCTTACGTAAAGCGATGAAAGGTGAATTACCACTTCTTCAAAAAGCACAAAAATTACAAGAAGAGTTAATGATGATGATGCCAGAAGAAGTAGGCGATGAGCCATTAGCACTTCAAAAGTATTTAGTAACTAATGCGAAGAAAATCGGCTTAATGGTAGCTGGATTAGCAGCTCAAAAATACGGTAAAGCATTAGATAAAGAGCAAGAAATTCTTGTGAATATCGCTGACATCGTAAGCAATCTATACGCAATGGAATCAGCTGTTCTTCGTACAGAAAAAGCGATCAAAACAACTGGTCTTGAAAAGAATAAACAAAAAGTGTTATACACTGAAGTATTCTGCCAAGAAGCATTTAACGAAATCGAAGCAGATGCGAAAGAAACACTTATCGCAGTTGAAAACGGCGACATGCTGCGCATGATGTTATCATCATTACGTAAATTAACTCGCCACACACCACTTAACGTAATTCCGAAGAAACGTGAAATCGCTGCGAAAATTTTAGAAGATGAGCGTTACACAGTTTAATATCTTTAAAGAACAGTAGTCGTTTATACGGCTACTGTTCTTTTTTTTGAAAAAAATAAATTTTTAGTGACATAAAACTAATACCATTAGTATAATAAAACTAATGGTATTAGTTTTCGTGAAAAGGGAGATGGGACTATGAGGATGATACATGAAAAAACGGTATATCAATTGTCATTTTTGCCAAGAGCGTTTCCTGTAAATTGTTACTTTGTGGAGGAAGAAGCTGGTTTAACTTTAATTGATGCGGCTTTGCCATATAGCGCAAAAGGTATTTTACAGGCGGCTGAGAAAATAGGAAAACCAATTACTAAAATTGTATTAACACATGCGCATGATGATCACATTGGTGCATTAGATGCATTAAAGGAAGTACTTCCTCATGTTCCAGTCTATATTTCTAAGCGGGACGCAAAGCTGTTAGAAGGAGATACGACGTTACAAAAGGATGAACCGAATATACCGATAAAAGGCGGTGTACCTAAAAAAGTAAAAACGGTACCTGATGTTTTATTGGAAGATGGCGACCGAGTTGGATCGCTTCTTGCGATTATGACACCGGGACATACGCCGGGCTCCATGTCGTTTCTTGATGTAAGAAATAAAGCTCTTATTGTTGGGGATGCATTCCAAACAAGAGGAGGTATGGCTGTTTCAGGACAAATGAAATTTTGGTTTCCGTTTCCGGCGATGGCAACGTGGAGCAAAGAAATATCATTACAAAGTGCAGAGAAGTTAAGAGAATATGAGCCTTCCTTGCTTACGGCAGGACATGGAAAAATGATAAACGATCCAGTGGCTTTCATAGAGCTTGCTATTAAAGAAGCGAAGCGGAATATAGAAAGTAGAAAAGAGGGTTAATTGATGTCACCGAGAATCGGACTTACATTACAAAAAATTGTAGAAACAGCAGCAGAAATTGCAGATGCAAATGGAGTACAAGAAGTAACGTTAGCTTCATTAGCGCAAACGTTAGGGGTACGTTCGCCCTCACTATATAATCATGTAAAAGGGTTACAAGATGTACGGAAAAATCTTGGCATTTACGGAATCAAAAAGCTGCATAACAGACTGGAAGAAGCTGCCGAGGATAAACGGATGGATGAAGCAATTCATGCTTTAGGAGAAGCGTATGTAGCATTTGTCCGAAAACATCCTGGACTATATGAAGCAACTTTTTTACGAGATGAAGAAGTAAGAAAAGCAGGTGACGGAATTGTAAAGCTTTGTCTTCAGGTTTTACAACAGTATGGCTTAGAAGGAGAGAATGCACTTCATGCGACACGCGGATTCAGAAGTATTTGTCATGGATTTGCTTCGATTGAACAGCAAGGCGGATTTGGTTTGCCGTTAGATCTGGATATAAGTTTACATGTATTATTGGAAACGTTTATTAAAGGATTACGTGAATAAGAAGCGAGGCAAACAAAAACCTTAGAAGTGATTCTAAGGTTTTTTAGTGCATATAATTCGAAAAGAGCGGTAGGCTTTTTCTCATTACATGATATTATTTTACAGGTTTGAAAAATGTGTATATGACTACGGAAAGGCAAACGAAAATAAAAGCAATAGGATCTTGATATGGACTAGGCTCAGAGCCCTTCTGGATTTCTGTAAGGAAGTCATGTGTTTTCATGTTCATTGCTCCTTTAACTAATAAGTTTTATATGATGCGAGGGTTATAGTGGATAGGAAGTATTTTTTAAAATTTCATATAATAATTATTGCATGGCAATTCTATTCCTAAAACTATAAAATATAAAGTTTTCATAATATGTAAAATTGCATATTATTCTTTTTGTAAAATTTGTTATATTATCTTTATATTTAAATTAAAGGATTTTAATGAGATAAATGAGAATAACTGGAGGGATACTGTGGGTAAAACAGTGTTAGAGGCGTATAGTGTGGAAAGAAAAATCGAGAATATAACATATAAAAATCTATTTGTAATGATAGCAATGATTATAGGGATTTCACTCCTAGGAGGATTATTTCTTGGTTTAGCCTTTGAGATTTATGGAGAAGAAGCATTAAGTACTAAATTAGAAGGATATTACTTACTCTTATTCGATGCAATTGTTGTTGCTATCGTTGTATTAGCTTATAAACCAGTTCTTCATTTTATTAAATACATTTGGGATGTATCCGTTTTGAAGAATGGGAAGACATATTTATATCTATTAATTGGTTTTATTATCATTGCAGTATCACAATATTTAATGTTACATGTGTTTAGTTTTGAAAGTGCAGCAGAACAAAAGGAACAATTAGGAGGTTTAGGACTTCAAAATAACATACAAAGTATTATATATGTGTTAAGTATTGCTATCATTACGCCGGTTAAAGAAGAAATTCTATTTCGAGGTATTTTATATCGATTTTTAGAAAAGAAATATAATTTTTTAGTTAGTATCATTATCTCTTCCTTCATTTTTGGACTTCTTCATGGGGGGCTTCTAATTACAGCAACGATTATGGGAATGGTATTTGCAATGTTATACAAAAAGACGCAATCTATTATACCTAGTATTATTTTACACATTATATGGAACTTACTTGTGAGTATAAGTATGATTGTATCTCTATAAAAATAAATACATAACCAGTATAAAAGATGAATGGCTTAGCTATTCATCTTTTATTTTTTTTATATGTGGGAAAAGTTGATGAATACAATCCAAAAAGAACCAAATACTAATGATGAATGAACAAAGAAAGGCGGGTATGTTATATGCAAAACTTAACAGAGCTTGAAGTAGAAAACTTACGTCATTTAATTGGTGGACACGCAACAATTATTAACAAGTTGGAGCAGTATGCACAGACGTGTACAGATCCACAACTGAAACAAATGCTACAAAAAGATGCGCAAGATGCACGAAATACGAAACAGCAATTAATGACTTTCCTAGGATAGGAGGAAGCGGAAAATGAATGAAAAAGATATGGTAAATGATTATTTAGCAGGATTAAATGCAAGTTTAACAAGCTATGCAAATTATATTGCTCAGTCTGATAATGAACAGTTACATCAAACGTTAATTCAAATTCGTAATCAAGACGAGGCGCGCCAACGTAATATGTATGAGTACGCAAAGCAAAAGAGTTATTACAAACCGGCAGCACCTGCTAATCCAATGATTGTACAGCAATTAAAAAGTCAATTAAGTGCGGAATAACAGGAAAAAGAAAACGAGCGAATTTATTCGCTCGTTTTCTTTTTGTATATGTCAATAAATACATAATAAATATTTTTCCAGTTGTAACAAATATGACGAAAATGGAATATGACAATTCACAAAAAGGACAAAAACTTTGTTCAACATTTCACAAAGTATCCATGGTTTCTATCGTGGGAACCTCTATAATTAAGAATGTAAAGAACAAAAGAAATAGATTATATGATCAATTAGGAGAGATTGCTATGAAAAGACATACAAGAAAAATTGCAATTATCGGTACTGGATTAGTTGGATCAAGTTGTGCGTATTCCATTGTAAATCAAGGGATTTGCGAAGAGCTATTATTAATTGATATAAATCATGAACGTGCAGTTGGGGAAGCAATGGATTTATCACATTGCATTAACTTTACAAATACAAGAACAAAAGTATATGCAGGAAGCTATGAAGACTGCAAAGATATGGACATTGTCATTATTACAGCAGGTCCAGCACCAAAACCAGGGCAAAGTCGCTTAGATACTTTAGGAGCGAGTGCGAAGATTATGGAAAGTGTTGTTGGTGGCGTAATGGAAAGTGGATTTGATGGTATTTTCTTACTCGCATCGAACCCAGTTGATATTATTACATATCAAGTGTGGAAATTATCTGGGTTACCTAGAAATCGCGTAATCGGTACAGGTACATCATTAGATTCTTCTCGCTTAAGAACAATTTTATCTGAAATGTTACATGTAGACCCTCGTAGTATTCATGGGTATTCATTAGGAGAACATGGTGATTCTCAAATGGTTGCGTGGTCTCACGTAACTGTTGGTGGAAAGCCAATTCTGCAAATTTTAGAAGAACAAAAAGAACGATTTGGTGAAATAGATTTAGATGGAATCGTTGAGAAGACTGCAAAAGCCGGCTGGGAAATTTATAAACGTAAAGGAACTACTTATTACGGAATCGGAAATTCTCTAGCATATATTGCGAGTTCAATCTTTAATGATGATCACCGTGTCATTGCTGTATCAGCCATTTTAGATGGTGAGTACGGTGAATATGATATTTGTACAGGAGTACCAGCTATTATTACTAGAGACGGTATAAGAGAAGTTGTAGAACTCAATTTAACAGAGGATGAAGAATCTCGATTCGCAAAATCAAACGATATTTTACGTGATTATATGAAAACAATTGGTTACTAACTTATAGGAGAAGGTGAAACGAATGAAGGAATATATAATGTCTCGTGTATTTAAAGCATCTGCTGGAATCGCACAAGGTATTTTCGTATCCCTCGGAATTGGTTTACTGATCGAAAATATAGGAAGAATTGTTGATATACCATTACTTATTACAATCGGAGTTGTTGCAAAATCACTAATGGCACCGGCAATTGGTGCTGGAATTGCTTTTATGCTCGGTGCAAACGGTCTTGTAATCTTCTCGGCGATGGTAGCCGGAGCGATTGGTGCCGGATCCATTTCGATTGCTGAAGCTGGTCTAATTATTAAAACAGGTGAGCCAATCGGTGCATTATTAACAGCAACTTTAGCTGTATATATTGGTAAACGTTTAAGCGGAAAAACTGCGTTAGATATGATGCTCGTTCCATTTGCGGCAATATTAGGTTCTGGTTTAGTAGGCATTTGGTTATCTCATAATATTACTCCTGTTTTAAATGCAGTTGGAGCGTTTATTAAAGATAGCTCAGCTGGTAGCCCATTCATCGCTTCTATCGTCATTGCAGTAGTTTGGGGACTATTACTTATCTCTCCAGCTTCATCAGCTGCGTTAGCAATTGCACTTAGCTTAGACGGTGTTGCAGGTGGTGCTGCTCTTGCTGGATGCGTTGCTCAGTTTATCGGATTCTCTGTCATCTCAGCAAAAGAAAACAATTTAGGTGGCATATTAGCTCAAGCACTTTGTACTCCGAAAGTACAGTTACCAAATATCACTAAAAATCCAATGATTCTCGTCCCAACTGTCGTCGCCAGTGCTATAGTCGGTCCGGTATCCGCATTAATTTTCCAACTGGAAGCAGGAAAGGAAATTGCAGGTCTTGGATTAAGTTCTCTTATCGCACCAATTAATTTAATTTCCAGCCAAGGATGGGAAGTTCTCCCGGCGATGGTAATTACTTATATCGTCATTCCAGTAGCTGTTTCTTATATACTTTACATTGCTCTTAAAAAAGCAGGTCGTATTCATTCTGGTGATATGACTGTACCGCAATCTTAAATTGAAAATCTCCTTAATAATAGATAAAAGCAGACTGAAGCCACAGTCTGCTTTTTTGTCATGCTACATTCTATGATTTTGTTTTACTGGAACTCTTATTGGTTCTTTGGCCAATAAGAGTTGAACGCCGAAGTAAAGTATGCTTGCAAGTGTCATTCCAGAAACGGCATCTACAAAGGCATGTTGCTTCGTAAATAGCGTTGATAAAATAATAAGTGTACCGAAGAAAGTAAGGATGTAATATTCAAAAGCATGTTGTTCTCTACGCTTAAAGGCAGCTAACATAATTACAAATGTAGTAAGAACGTGAATGCTAGGGAAACAGTTTACTGGCTGGTCGATACTATAAATATAGCGAACTAGTTCAGAAAATACATCTGTTCCAACGACAGTCGGACGTGGTACAGTTGTTTGCCAAAAATAATAAATAGAAAAACAAGCAAGCTTTCCAAAAATAACACTACTTAAAGTAACATAATATTGCTTTCGGTCAGCAAAACAGTAATAAATAAGTGCGCCGTATAAGTATGGAAACCAAAGTAAATAAGGAATAATAAATGCTTTTACAAATGGAATCCAATCATCTACTACAGTTGTAACGTCTACTGCGTGAACAGTCGATTTATTTAATACGTCGTAAAGGGGACTTACGAGCACGAGTAGAAGTATATAACTTAACGGAAGAAAAGATGAAAGTTTAAATTTCTTCATGTTGATCTCCTATGTTTAGTAATGTAAGTAAATTCAATTGATTATAATATAGAAACGTGAATTGGGCTATCGATTTTACTTACATTTTCTTGAATTAACCTTACGTTTTTGTCACTTGACTAAAAAGAAGGGGAGGGTGCTAAATGAAGCGTTTATCGTATTTCTTATTTTTTATATTGATATGCCTAGTCGGTGCTGGGTGTGCAAAGGATAAAGAAGGAGAGAAATTAGAATATAACGGAAGAGCACTCGTAATTGGAGTTGTTGGAGAAAAACCGAAAGATACGTTTAGGAATATAAAGTTTGAGGAAATGAAGTTAGAGGAACTGGAAAAGAAATCTAAGGAAGTAGATGGTTTTCTAATAATGAAAGATCACTTTCAAGAAGCCTCAACAGAGCAATATAAAAATGTATTTTCATCACTAAAGAAACCAGTGTTTTTTATCGGTTTACAAGATAAATCATATTCGATTTTTATTACAAAAGGGATAGAGTATAACAGTGCCCGAAAAGATGTAAATGCTATGTATACGCAAGGGTTTGCGAATATCGGAAGTGGTGAAGGACAACAATGGGCAGTTGGTTTATCGAATGGTGGAAATACAGAAGAAAGTATTCATAATATGTATATCGTCGTATTTCAAACAATTGCAGATTATTTAAATAGATAATGAAGGAGCCTGCAAAAGAGGCTTCTTATTTTTTTAATCAAACGTTTGTTTAAGCTGTATGTTCGGTAGGAAGAAACCGATGTAACTCAAGGGTTAACAAAGAAAAATAGAGAATTAATCAAACGTTTGTTTAAGCTGTATGTTCGGTAGAAAGAAACTCCTGTAGTTCAAAGGTTAAGAAAGAGAATGGAGAATTAATCAAACGCTTGTTTAAGATATATGTTTGGTGCAGAATCTAAAAAATTTATATATTTATTTTTTTCTTAACAAATGGCGGAAAAATAAGAAAAATTCGCAGGATTATTAAAAATTATCACGAAATAAGTAAAAGTTTAGCGAATAATGGTTTGAAATAATAAAACGTTTTCTATATGATAAAGGTAAAGGTTAGTAAAAAAGTAGGTGAATTTATGACAGTAACATTTTATTCATATCCAAAGTGTGGCACATGTCAAAAGGCAAAGAAATGGTTTGAGGCAAACGATGTAGCATATGAGATGATTCATATTGTTGAAAATCCACCATCAAAAGAAGATTTACGTAATTTACATGAAAAAAGTGAATTACCATTAAAAAAATTCTTTAATACAAGTGGAATGCGTTACCGTGAACTTGGTCTAAAAGATAAGTTGAAAGATGCAAGCGAAGACGAAATGTATGAGCTTTTAGCATCTGATGGCATGTTGATTAAACGTCCAATTGTAACAGATGGAACGAATGTAACACTTGGTTTTAACGAAGAGCAGTTTGAAAGTGTGTGGAAAAAGTACCAATAAGGTATTTTTACATAATTAATACATTCACTGGAGGTACAGTCATGAGCATTCCAAATAATTTACGTTACTCTGAAGAACACGAATGGGTAAAAACTGAAGGTAATGAAGTTGTTATCGGTATCACTCACTTTGCACAAGGTGAGCTAGGCGATATCGTATTCGTTGAACTTCCTGAAGTAGGTGCAACAATCGAAGCTAACGAGCCATTCGGAAGCGTAGAATCTGTTAAAACAGTTTCTGAGTTATACGCACCTGTAAGCGGTAAAGTTGTAGCAGTAAACGAAGAATTAAGTGACCAACCAGAACTTGTTAACGAATCTCCATACGAGGGTGCATGGATGGTTAAAGTTGAACTTTCTGATGCAAGCCAAGTTGAGAAGTTATTAACTGCAGAAAAATATGCAGAAATGACAAACCAAGACTAATTATAGTCGACTAAAGGACAGCCTTTGTGCTGTCCTTTTTTATTTTTTGTGAAATAATGAAATTCAAGTTATATGTAAATAAATAAGCTATTATGAGAAAAACTGTTTTTTGGTAAGGTTTCATAAGTCTTCACAATCTAAACGAGCCGCTTGCGCTTTTCATTGTCCAGCTCCACCTCCTAGCCCTTCATGTCTAAGAACCTTCCGCACGAGAAGACAAAAAGCGTCTTCTGTGCGAAAGAACCTTAGCCAACAGGGCTAAGCAGTCGGTTCCGCTTTTCTTTTGCAAAAATAAACAGGAAACAACATGAAAATAACGAATATACTATATACTAAGTTCAAGGTTATATAGTATATGGTGATCGGGTGATGACATATGATTTATGTAGAAAAAGTCATTATTGTAGAAGGTACATCAGATAGAAGAAAGATTGAATCTATTATTCGTGAACCGGTGGAAATTGTTTGTACAAATGGTACAATTGGTTTGTCGAAAATGGATGAGCTCGTTGATCAATTTTTTGATAAGGAAGTGTATGTGCTAGTGGATGCTGATGATGCTGGAGAAAAGTTAAGGAAACAATTTCGAAAAGAATTCCCGCAAGCCGAGCATATCTATATTGATCGCTCGTACCGAGAAGTGGCAACTGCGCCATCTACACACTTAGCAAATGTATTATGGGGAGCCGACATTGACGTTTATACAGAATATTTACGGTAAGGAATGATAGAAGTGATTGATTGGACAGGAGCCGAAGCTACAGCCCTAATAGAGAACGAAGAAAAAACAGTATTATATGTATATACTCCAATGTGTGGAACATGCCAATTAGCAAAAAAGATGTTAACAGTGGTTGAGATGACAATTGAAGATTTGAAAATTGGGATGTTAGATTTAAATTATGCTCCGCATTTAGCAAAAGAGTATGGGATTGAAAGTGTACCTTGTTTACTTGTTTTTGAAAATGGGACACTGATGAAGAAGATATACGCATTTCATTCGGTTGAATATTTATATACGGAATTAAAGTAGGTGGCAAAAATTTTGCCGCCTCGACATATTTCTTGGGAAATATGTCGAGATGCAGGATGGATACAGTATTTGTCGAGCGAAAATAACAGGATTGCTCTTTAGTGAGAGGGAATGGTATGTAATAGAAAGTGATATGAAGGATGTGATTTAGGGTGAGATTATATTCTTTGCTTCAATCATTTGTAAATTACGCTAATGGTCAATATCATTTAGAACCGCTTTTAAGACAAGAAGAAAAAACTGTTAATTTTCGCTTTGGAGATGAAAGTTGTTCGTTACAAATTTCAAGAGATTATATAGAGTTGGTACATGAGGAAAGAGGAACGGAACAAATCATTTGCTTAGATGAAAAGGATATAGAACAATTGGTGAATGGAAATGTACGATTGCAAATGCTAATGAATGATGGACGTGTACAATATTCGGGAACGTACCGAACGATGTTATTAGTGGAATCGATGTTTCATATATGTAAACCGATGTCAGTAGGTGCTTAAAATTCTGAAGTTTCATTTTTTGCGAAAATTTCTGTTGACATGGTGAGTGTATATTGATACAATTCAAGTCATAAAATATAGACAATTTCATAAATTTCAAATCAGACGAAAATTGAATCTGATTTCTCTTATCAAGAGAGGTGGAGGGACTGTGCCCTGTGAAGCCCGGCAACCGTCAACTTATGTTGAAATGGTGCCAATTCCTGCAAAGCGAATGCTTTGAGAGATGAGAGAGAGGGATAATGTTGTTATATACGCATATAAACCTTTCTGCTTCTCTAAAGCAGAAAGGTTTTTTTATTGTTTGAATGTGGAGGACATTTAAATAATAAAAGTAATGATAACAGTTGACTACACGCATTAAAAATAAAAAATTGCGGAGTTGACCAAAAATCTAGCTCCAGCGGCTAGAACAGTCGGTCGTTTCATCCCTTCCTATGAGGCAAAATACGCCTCTACGTCAGGGATTCAAACGCCCTCTTGTTCTAAACGAGCCGCTTGCGCTTTTTATTTAAAAAAGGGGTGAACATCATGATTCTATTAGAGAATGTAAAGAAAATATATAAGGCGAAAAGCGGTGATGTCACTGCTGTAGATAACGCCAATTTAAAAATAGAAAAAGGCGAAATATTTGGTGTTATTGGATATAGCGGCGCTGGGAAAAGTTCTTTAATCAGATTGTTTAATCAGTTAGAGAAACCGACTTCTGGTCAAATTACAATTGCGAATCGTGTTATATCAGCAATTACAGGAAGTGAACTTCGTAAGGCAAGGCAAGAAATCGGAATGATTTTTCAACACTTCAACTTACTTTGGTCACGAACTGTACGTGAAAATATAGAGTTTCCACTTGAAATTGCAGGTGTTGATAAAGCGAAGAGAAGAAAACGTGTTGATGAATTAATTCATCTTGTTGGATTAGAAGGAAGAGGAGACGCGTACCCATCTCAGCTGAGCGGGGGACAAAAGCAACGCGTCGGGATTGCAAGAGCATTAGCTAACAATCCACAAGTGCTTTTATGTGACGAAGCAACGTCAGCTCTTGATCCGGAAACGACAGATCAAATTTTGGATTTACTATTAGACATTAATAAGCGCCTTGGTTTAACAATTGTACTCATTACACATGAGATGCACGTAATTCGAAAGATTTGTAATCGTGTTGCGGTAATGGAGAAAGGAAAGATTGTAGAAACAGGTCCAGTACTTGATGTATTCCGTAATCCGAAGCAAGATATTACGAAACGATTTGTACAGCAGTTAACGGATTCTGAAGATACAAATGAAACGATTGAAAGTTTAATTGAAAAATATCCAGATGGAAAAGTAATTCGTTTGCAGTTTATCGGTGAGGCTGTAGAAAGACCAGTGCTTCAACGATTGATGCAACGCAGTGATATAGAAGTTAGCATTTTGCAAGGAAATATCGCACAAACGAATAACGGTTCTTACGGTAGTTTAGTTGTTCATTTAAATGGTGAGGAAACAGCGATCCAGCAAGCAATAGAAGGAATTCATCAAGATCAAGTAGAGCTGGAGGTGATTGCACATGGATAAGTTACTTGCAAATGTTGATTGGAATCAAATGTTAGAAGCAACTGGTGAAACGTTATATATGACGGCAATCGCAGCTCTTGCGACATTTGTTTTAGGACTCATTTTAGGATTGTTACTCTTCATGACAGCAAAAGATAATTTATGGGAAAACAAATCAATTAATACGGTGATTGGAGCATTCGTAAATATATTCCGTTCTATACCATTCATCATTTTAATTATTTTATTAATCCCATTCACAAAGATTCTTCTTGGAACAATTCTTGGAGCAAGTGCAGCTTTGCCGGCTTTAATTATTGGAGCAGCACCATTCTACGCGAGAATGGTTGAAATCGCACTTCGCGAAATCGATAAAGGTGTAATTGAAGCTTCAAAAGCAATGGGAGCAAAAACAAGCACAATTATTTTGAAAGTGTTAATTCCAGAATCGTTACCAGCATTAGTATCTGGTATTACGGTTACGACAATTGCTTTAGTAGGCTATACAGCAATGGCAGGAGTTGTTGGTGCTGGTGGCCTTGGAACACTTGCTTACTTAGAAGGATTCCAAAGAGGGAATAACGATGTAACAATCGTTGCGACAATTTGTGTATTACTAGTTGTATTTTTAATTCAGTGGATTGGTGATAGTTTAACGACTCGAATAGATAAACGATAATGAAAAACGGGAGGATGTTTCAAATGAAAAAATTGTTACTTACGGCACTTATTTCAACTTCAATTTTTGGATTAGCTGCTTGTGGCGGGAAAGATAAAGATGAAAAGAAACTTGTTGTGGGTGCTTCTAACGTACCGCACGCTGTTATTTTAGAAAAGGCAAAACCGTTACTTGAGAAAAAAGGAATTGAGTTAGAAATTAAAAAATTCCAAGACTACGTATTACCAAATAAATCGTTAGCGGATAAGGATTTAGATGCAAACTACTTCCAGCACATTCCGTATTTAGAAAAAGAAATTAAAGATAAAAAATATGACTTTGAAGTAGCAGGAAAAATTCATTTAGAACCAATTGGTGTGTACTCTCAAAAGTATAAGAGCTTAAAAGAGCTTCCGGACGGAGCGACAATTATTATGAGTAATTCAGTTGCTGACCATGGACGTGGTTTAGCAATTTTACAAAAAGAAGGTATTTTAAAAATTAAAGACGGAATAGATCCAGTTAAAGCAACTCCAAAAGATATTGCAGATAATCCGAAAAATCTAAAATTCAAAACGGATATCGAGCCTGGTTTATTGCCACAAGTGTATAACAATAAAGAAGGCGACGCTGTTTTAATTAACTCTAACTATGCAATTGATGCAAAGTTAAATCCGGAAAAAGATGCAATTGCAATTGAAGGAAATGATTCACCATACGCAAACATAGTAGCTGTTCGTAAAGGCGATAAAGATAAGAAAGAGATTAAAGCTCTTGTAGAAGTATTGCATTCTAAAGAAATTGAAGACTTCATTAATAAAGAATATAAAGGGGCAGTTGTTCCTGTAAAAGAATAATTGCTGAAAAGGGCTGGTGTATGCCGGCTCTTTTTATAACTACATAACCATTGGGGAGAAGGGGAAATCATATGAAAAAGGTTCTACTGTCAGTTGTTACAGCGCTGTCTGTATTTACATTAGCTGCTTGCGGAGGGAAAGAGGAGAATAAGCTTGTTGTGGGAGCTTCTAACGTGCCACACGCTGTTATTTTAGAGAAGGCACAGCCAATATTAGAGAAAAAAGGTATTAAGTTAGAGATTAAAAAGTTTCAGGATTATGTACTGCCAAATAAAGCGTTAGCGGATAAAGAAATTGATGCGAACTACTTCCAGCACATTCCTTACTTAGATAAAGAAATTCAAGAAAAGGGATATAAAATTGTAAACGCAGGAAAAATCCATTTAGAGCCTATGGGCATTTATTCTAAGAAATATAAAAGCTTAAAAGACTTACCGGATGGCGGGACAGTGATTATGAGTAATAACGTAGCGGAGCGAGGCCGTATGTTAGCATTGTTACAAAAAGGCGGCGTGATTAAGCTTAAAGATGGTGTAGATGTTGTTAAGGCGACAGTAAAAGATGTAGTAGAAAATCCGAAAAACTTAAAATTTAAAACAGATGTTGAACCTGGACTTTCCCCGAAGTTGTATGAAAATAATGAGGGAGATGCTTTATTCATTAATTCGAACTATGCAATTGATGCAAAATTAAATCCAACGAAGGATGCAATTGCGATTGAAGGATCAGACTCTCCGTATGCAAACATCATCGCAGTTCGTAAAGGTGATGAGAAGAAAAAAGAAATTAAAGAGCTAGTAGAAGTGCTACATTCAAAAGAAATTCAAGATTTTATTAATAAAGAATATAAAGGTGCTGTACTTCCGGTAAGTGAATAAATATAAGGAAAGGACTGGGAAATTACCAGTCCTTTTTTCTTTATATAAATAAGAAGAAAGGTGTATCATAGAAAGATGTAAAGGAAATACTTATATACATTTGTGAAAAAACGGTTACTTTTTTTCGTCGTTTGCGATATCATTTTATTTGATATAAAATTAGAATGAGAATAAAATGAGAATATGAACGTTTTAGGAATTTTTAAAATGTATATATAGGATTAATGGAGGTATTGAGATGGCTGGTTCTACATTAACGGTTAAAGACTTACACGTATCAATTGATGGCAAAGAAATTTTAAAGGGTGTAAACCTTGAAGTAAAAGGTGGAGAAATCCACGCAATTATGGGACCTAACGGAACAGGTAAATCAACTTTATCTTCTGCAATTATGGGTCACCCAAAGTATGAAGTAACAGAAGGTAGCATCATCATCGACGGTGAAGATGTATTAGAAATGGAAGTAGACGAGCGCGCACAAGCGGGTCTATTCCTAGCAATGCAATATCCAAGTGAAATTAGCGGAGTAACAAACGCTGACTTCTTACGTTCTGCAATTAACGCACGTCGTGAAGAAGGCGATGAAATTTCTCTTATGAAATTTATCCGTACATTAGATAAAAACATGGAATTCCTAGAAATGGATCCAGAAATGGCACAACGTTACTTAAACGAAGGTTTCTCTGGTGGAGAGAAAAAACGTAACGAAATTCTTCAATTAATGATGATTGAGCCAAAAATCGCAATCTTAGATGAAATCGACTCAGGTCTTGATATCGATGCATTAAAAGTTGTATCTAAAGGTATTAACGAAATGCGCGGCGAAGAGTTCGGTTGCCTAATGATTACGCATTACCAACGTTTATTAAACTACATCACTCCAGACTTCGTTCACGTTATGATGAACGGTCGTATCGTTAAATCTGGTGGCCCTGAGCTTGCACAACGTCTAGAAGCTGAAGGTTACGACTGGATTAAAAAAGAATTAGGTATTGAAGACGAAACAACAGAGCAAGAAGCGTAAGAGAGGAGCATAAACATGACAATCGGTACATTACCTTTCGATCAAGAAACAATCCGTCAACGCGCAAGCGAAGTAAACGAAGCAGCTTGGTTGACTGAGTTCCGCTTACAAGCTCTTGCACAAGCAACTGAACTTCCAATGCCAACGCCTGATAAAACGAAAATTGACAAATGGGACTTTATCGGAAAAGGCGACGCTGCTAAGCAAGAGCCTGTAAGTTCTTTAACTGAACTTCCAGAAGCAGTGAAAAACTTAATCGATGAAAATAACAGCGTATTAGTGCAACGTACTGGTACAACTGCATTCGTTTCTTTAGCAGACGAAGCAAAAGAAAAAGGTGTTATTTTTACAGACATCGTAACAGCAGCAACTGAGCACGCTGAACTAGTACAAAAGTACTTAATGAAAGACGGCGTGAAGGTAGACGAGCATCGTCTAACTGCACTTCATGCTGCATTAATCAACGGCGGTGCATTCGTATATGTTCCGAAAAACGTTGTTCTTGAAACTCCACTTCAAGCTGTATTCTTAGTAGACGGCGAAGAAGCTAACGTATATAACCACGTATTATTCGTAGCTGATGCGAACAGTACTGCAACTTATGTAGAAAACTACGTTGCAAATGAAAATGCTAAAGGTATTGCAAATATCGTAGCAGAAGTAATCGTGGAACAAGGCGCACAAGTGAAATTCGGTGCGGTTGATCTATTAGCAAAAGACGTAACAACTTACGTTAACCGCCGCGGCGTTGTAGGACGCGACGGCCGTATTGATTGGGCTCTAGGCCTTATGAATGACGGAAACACAATTTCAGAGAATGTTACGAACTTAATGGGCGACGGTTCATATGCTGATACGAAAACAGTAACAATTGGCCGTGGTAACCAAACACAAAACTTTACAACTAAAGTTGTTCACTTCGGTAAACACTCTGAAGGTTGGATTTTAAAACACGGTGTACAAAAAGATAGTGCAACATCTATCTTTAACGGAATTGGTAAGATTGAACACGGTGCATCTAAATCAAATGCACAACAATCTTCTCGCGTTCTTATGTTAGATGAAAAAGCACGCGGTGATGCAAACCCAATTCTTTTAATCGACGAAGATGATGTAATGGCAGGTCACGCAGCTTCAGTAGGTCGCGTAGATCCAGTCCAACTATACTACTTGATGAGCCGTGGTATTCCAAAACGCGAAGCAGAACGTTTAGTCATCCATGGATTCTTAGCACCTGTAGTTAATGAGCTTCCAATTGAAGGAGTAAAAGCACAGCTTGTTGAGGTAATTGAAAGGAAAGTTCGCTAATGAATATTCATGAAATACGCAAACAGTTTCCAATTCTTGATCAAAAAGTGAACGGCAAACAACTTGTTTATTTCGATAGTGCAGCAACTTCTCAAAAACCAATTCAAGTCATTGAAACGTTAGAGCGTTACTATAAAGAATACAATTCTAACGTGCATCGCGGTGTTCATACGCTCGGTACGAAAGCTACCGACGCGTATGAAGGTGCACGTGAGAAAGTTCGCAAGTTTATTAACGCGAAATCAATGGAAGAGATTATTTTCACACGCGGAACGACAACTGCATTAAATACAGTAGCAGCTAGCTATGGTCTTGAAAATGTAAAAGAGGGCGATGAAATCGTTATTTCTTACATGGAGCACCATAGTAATATCATTCCGTGGCAACAAGTTGCGAAGAAAACTGGTGCAACTTTAAAATATCTTCCGCTTCAACCAGACGGTACAATTTCTTTAGAAGATGTTCGTCAAACAGTTACACCGAATACAAAAATCGTTTCTATTATGCAAGTATCAAACGTACTTGGAACGATTAACCCTGTAAAAGAAATCGGAGCAATCGCACACGAAAATGGCGCAATTATGGTCGTTGATGGTGCACAAAGTACACCTCACATGAAAGTGGATGTACAAGATTTAAACTGTGATTTCTACGCATTATCTGCTCATAAGATGTGCGGACCTACAGGTATCGGCGTATTATATGGTAAAAAAGAATTGCTGAACAATATGGAGCCAATTGAATTTGGCGGTGAAATGATTGATTTCGTAGATTTACAAGAATCTACGTGGAAAGAGCTTCCGTGGAAGTTTGAAGCAGGTACACCGATTATCGGTAATGCAATCGGACTTGGTGCAGCAATTGATTTCCTAGAAGAAATCGGTCTTGATAATATTGAAAAGCATGAGCATGAATTAGCGCAATACGCTTTAGAAAGACTATCAGAAGTAGATGGCGTTACAATTTATGGTCCAAAGCATCGCGCTGGTCTTGTTACATTTAATATTGAAGACGTACATCCTCACGATGTAGCGACTGTATTAGATGTAGAAGGCATTGCAGTTCGCGCAGGACATCACTGTGCACAACCGCTTATGAAGTGGCTAAAAGCTTCTTCAACAGCACGTGCGAGCTTCTATTTATATAATACAAAAGAAGAAATTGATACATTTGTTGAATCGCTAATCAAGACAAAGGAGTATTTCACAAATGTCATTTAATAATTTAGATACGTTATATCGTCAAGTTATTATGGATCATTACAAAAATCCTCGTAACCATGGCGTGTTAGAAGATAGTGTTACCGTTAACTTGAACAATCCAACTTGCGGCGATCGTATTCAACTTACGATGAAAGTAGAAGAAGGTATTGTGCAAGAGGCGAAGTTTGAAGGTGAAGGATGTTCAATCTCAATGTCTTCAGCTTCAATGATGACACAAGCAGTAAAAGGTAAGAAAATTGAAGAAGCACTTCAGCTTTCGAAAATTTTCTCTGACATGATGCTAGGAAAAGAGTACGATGACAGCATCGATTTAGGAGATATTGAAGCATTACAAGGCGTATGCAAGTTCCCTGCACGTATTAAATGTGCAACATTAGCGTGGAAAGCGTTAGAAAAGGGCTTAAACGAAGATAAGTAATGTTAAAGGTTCCTAAAAACGAGGTTATCTAAGGAGGGACACACCAACATGGCGAAGCAACTGCCAGATATCGGCGATTATAAATATGGTTTCAAAGACAAAGACGTTTCGATTTTCCGTGCTGGACGCGGTTTAACAAAAGAGATCGTTGAAGAAATTTCACGTATGAAAGAAGAACCACAGTGGATGTTAGACTTCCGTTTAAAATCACTGGATAAGTTCTACGAAATGCCAATGCCACAATGGGGCGGCGACTTAAACGACTTAGATTTCGATGAAATTACGTACTACGTAAAACCATCTGAGAAATCTGAGAAGTCTTGGGATGAAGTACCTGATGAAATTAAAGCAACATTTGATAAATTAGGTATTCCAGAAGCTGAGCAAAAATATTTAGCTGGTGTATCTGCACAGTACGAATCTGAAGTTGTATACCACAACATGAAAGAAGACCTAGAAGCTCTAGGAATCGTCTTCAAAGATACAGATAGCGCATTAAAAGAGAACGAAGATATTTTCCGTGAGCATTTCGGAAAAGTAATCCCACCAACAGACAACAAATTCTCTGCATTAAACTCTGCAGTTTGGTCTGGTGGATCATTCATCTACGTTCCAAAAGGTGTTAAAGTTGATACACCACTTCAAGCGTATTTCCGTATTAACTCTGAAAATATGGGACAATTCGAGCGTACGCTTATCATCGTAGACGAAGGCGCACACGTACACTACGTAGAAGGTTGTACAGCACCTGTTTACACGACTAACTCACTTCACAGTGCGGTAGTAGAAATCATCATTAAGAAAGATGCATATTGCCGTTATACAACAATCCAAAACTGGGCGAACAACGTATACAACCTAGTTACAAAACGTGCGGTTTGTGAAGAAAACGCAACGATGGAATGGATTGACGGTAACATCGGATCTAAATTAACGATGAAATACCCAGCAGTTATCTTAAAAGGCGAAGGCGCTCGTGGTTTAACATTATCTATCGCGATTGCTGGTAAAGGCCAACACCAAGATGCTGGTGCGAAAATGATTCACTTAGCACCAAACACGTCTTCAACAATCGTTTCTAAATCGATTGCGAAGCATGGTGGTAAAGTAACTTACCGTGGTATCGTACACTTCGGACCAAAAGCGAAAAACTCTCGCTCTAACATCGAGTGTGACACGTTAATCATGGATAACCAATCTACATCTGATACAATTCCTTACAACGAAATCAAAAACGATTACGTTTCACTTGAGCACGAAGCGAAAGTATCGAAAGTATCAGAAGAACAATTATTCTACCTAATGAGCCGCGGTATTTCTGAGCAAGAAGCTACAGAAATGATCGTAATGGGCTTCATCGAGCCATTCACTCGCGAACTTCCAATGGAATACGCAGTTGAAATGAACCGCCTAATCAAGTTTGAGATGGAAGGTTCTATCGGTTAAATAGAAATGCGGAGCCGACTGTTCAGACCCGTTGTGGCTAAGGTTCTTAGACATGAGGGTCTAGGAGGCGAAGCTGGACATATTTAAAGTGGAAGCGGCTCGTTCAGAATGTGAGGGGGATGGAGCTTCTGACGTAGAGGCGCTTTTTGCCTCATAGGAAGAAGTGAAGCCACCGAACATTCTAGCCGCTGGAACTGGATAATATATGTATGAAGAAAGCGTCCTGCTGTGCAGGGCGCTTTTTTGTTTTGCGGATTTGTCTTGGCCGTGGGAGAGGATACCCGGGTGGGTGTTCAGCTAAATATATCAACGATTTTTCAAATATATCGATCATAAACGGGAATATATCAACGATTATTTCAATATATCAACGTTTCGACAAGGAATATCGATTTGTCGACAAGATAAGACAAAAGAAAATCCTCACATACCCCAAATATTTTATAAGAACAGAGAACGACTAGGTTTAAGACAAAGATACTGACAAATCCACTTGAACAACCACCCACTGAATTCTCTATTAAACTTTTTGACAAATCCACCCCTTCCTCCACTATCTGGAATTATTTCCTGCATTAGCAAAAGTTTCTCATATAAAAAGGACAATCTTTTGCTTTTTCTCACAATGCGAGTACAATGTAAAATAGCAAGAAAAGACGAAAAGTATTTACAGGATTATTGTGTGCGCATAGCGTAAATGGCAGTAAGGAACTGAGAGGAGGTTTTTTCTCTGAATACAAATAAAGAAACAATCATCCACCTTTATCATACAAACGATATACATAGTCATTTTGAAAATTGGCCGCAAATTTCTCGGTTTGTTCTAGGGGAGAAAAAGCGAAGACAGGAAGCGGGAGAGACGGTTTTGACGATTGATATCGGCGATCATGTGGATCGTTTTCATAGTATTTCGGAAGCGACAAATGGGATTGGGAATACGAAGCTTTTAAATGAGGCGTTATATGATTATATAACGATCGGAAATAATGAAGGCATTACGTTAGCGAAAGAGCATTTAAATCGGCTCTATGATGATGCTGGATTTGAAGTACTTGTCGCAAATTTATTTGAAAAAGAAGGTGTACGTCCATCATGGGCAAAGCCTTATAAATTACATACAACGACAGATGGGATTACGATTGCTTTTATCGGGTTAACTGTTGCGTATCCAGAGTTTTATCAAATGCTCGATTGGCATATTGAAGATCCGCTTATCCATTTAGAGTCTATTTTAGAAGAAGTGAGAGATGAGGCTCATATAACAGTTGTCCTTTCTCACCTTGGAAAAAGTATGGATGAGTATATGGCAGAGCATTATGATATAGATGTTATTTTAGGGGCACATACGCATCATTTATTTGAGCGTGGTGTTCTAATGAATAATACTTTACTTTGTTGCTGTGAAAAGTGGGGACGTTACGTTGGGCACGTGCAGCTTACTGTGGATAAAGAGACGAAGAAGCTGTTGAAAAAGGACGGTAGAGCGATTAAGACGGAACGGTTAGGTGCTTATAGCGAGCCGTTATCCACAATTGAAATACTGCAGGAAGAAAGTAAGCATATAATGGCAGAGCCTGTCGTTCATTTAAAAGAGTCATTACAGGTTGATTGGTTTCATGAGACGCCGTTTTCTCATATGTTAGCAAGTGCGCTGAAAACATGGTGCGGTGCAGAAATTGGCATGGTGAATGCTGGTGTACTTCTTGAAGGGTTAGAAGAGGGTGTCGTAACGCGCGGAGATATTCACAGAATTTGTCCACATCCAATTAATCCGTGTGCTTTGAAAGTTCCAGGAAAGATATTAAGAGAAGTTATTTTGAAAGCACGTAAGCCGAATATGGAGAATCTTGAGGTGAAAGGATTCGGATTTCGTGGGAAAGTGATGGGGAAAATGATTTACGCGGGTGTAGAAGTAATTCCAGATACGATTCCTGGGAATAAAATTTTACTCGAAGATGTATTAATTAACGGGGAATCGCTGGAATTAGATCGTATATATACAGTAGGAACAATTGATATGTTTACATTTGGCTACTTATACCCAGAGCTATCCACACTTTCTGACAAACAATATTATATGCCAGAACTACTTAGAGATGTGTTAACAGATATGTTAATAACTTATAAATCTTCCGTTAAACTATAGGCTAGTTAACTTGTAACACTCATTTTTCTCTTGTCATACAGATAAGAAAGAGAGGAGTGTGAACTATGGTTAATGTGGAGCCAATTATAATTGATAATTATACGTTTATTGCGGTTAGCGTGAAACTTCCAAAGACAAATTTGCTAGCTGTAATGAGCGATAAAGGATATATTATGTGTGGTGCATTAGATGTAGGTCTTTTAAATGAGAAGTTAGGTGATCGAGGAATTATTGCTGGCCGTGCGGTTGGTGTAAGAACGATTGAACAACTTCTTGAAGCGCCGCTAGAATCGGTAACGACTGGAGCTGAAGCATTAGGCATTCCAGCAGGAACGATTGGAAAAGAAGCATTATTAAAAATGAGATAAGCATATATCGTCCCTCCTTCTTGCATAGAAATGATATAAGAAGGAGGTTTTTTTATGAGTATATTTCGCTCGAAAAACTCGCGGTTTCGAAGGGGACCTATTGCCTTTCGGTATATACTGCTTATGTCGTTTATTCTTTTTATTATATTACTTACGCAAGGGTTGTGGATTGTGAATAATAATATTCAGCCGACCTTAATTAAATATGGGGAAGTAGAGACGCATAAAATGGCGACGGCAATTATGACGAAGGCAGTAAAGGATCGAATTAATGAAGGATTCGATGTAGATTCATTAATGAAAGTACAGAATGATAAAAACGGAAAAGTATCTACAATTAATTTAAATACAAAGCAAGTAAATGAAATCGTAACGTCAACGACCACGTACATAGAAAAATATTTGCAGCAAGTAGAACAAGGAAAGTTGAAGGAGCTAGGTATTTCTGAAAAAAACGGGGCGACTATGGCAGTTCCTTTTGGGCGTGTAACTGATAATGCGCTTCTTGGTAATATAGGACCAGATATTCCGATTCATTTCACGCCAATTGGGCATGTGAATACAGATATTAAACAAAAAATTGAGCCGCATGGGATTAATACTACAGCGATTCAAATTGTTATGGAAATGGAAGTAACATTGCAAGTAATTATTCCATTTCATACGAAAGAGATAACGGTGAAACAAAATGTTCCGATTGCGACGCGTATCGTTCAAGGGGAAGTGCCTACGTATTATGGAAGTGGAAGTGTTGCTGTACCTGATAAAAAGAAAACAGATAGTTAGTTGTAAATAAAGTGAAACCCGGATCAGCCAGGCTTTTAATGGATAAAAAATAACCGTAGCAATGCAGCTACGGTTATCGTTTTGTATTTGCTCGTTCTTTGCGTTCCCAAAGGCTTAAATGCATGTATGGATCGAAGGCCCATTCTGTATAGCCATTGTCTTTATACATGCCAAAATGTAAGTGGGGCGGAAATTTTCCGGCTGTACCAGGAGGTCCATAACCAGTGCTACCAACAAATCCGATTACTTTCCCTGGCCCAACAATTTGTCCAAGCTGTATTTCTTTTGAGAACCCGCCTAAATGAGCGTAATAATGGTAATTGTTATGAAGGTCGCGAATACCAATGCGCCATCCACCAAGGCGGTTCCAACCTTTCGTTTCAATAATGCCATAGCAAGTCGATCTTACTGGCACGCCATATCCGGCGAAAATATCTGTTCCTTCATGAATCCTTCTGCCGCCAAAACTTCTTCCAGCGCCGAAAGTACTACGGTAGCTATGGTCACTACGGATCGGAAGAGGAAAAGCATTTCCCTCTAAATTAATACGGCCATAATGTTTATAAATTTGGGCATATTCGCTAATTAAATCAACTGTTTTTGCACGTCTATAATATTCCCAGAGCATAATCTTAATACGGTCTTCTGACGTTCCTTGTTTCCTTAAAATAGTCGCTGCGGTATGCAGAAGATCACGGTCGCTATTTGCATTTGCAAATCCATCTTTATCACCATCTAAACCTATTCCGCCAAATAGAGAAATTGTATGGGGGAGAGTATCGTTACTATTAATAGGTCCAGCCCATATTTCTGGTTTGAAATAAAGGGAAATGATGGCATCTGGTTTTTTCGGAATATCTTTTCTTACGCTCCGTATATTTCTTTCATATTGATCCATTGCAGCTAAGTAATACCATGGAATGCCTGAAGACTGCTCGGTTTCTTTATATAGTGCCATGCGCTTTTCGTATATGCTTTGCTGATTATCTTCACCGTAAGCGATGTTTTGGTGGAGAAGAAAACAAATAGAAAGCAAAAGAGAAATTTTTCGAAGCATGAAATAGACTCCTTTCACAACATCACTCTTTTTAGTGTGGGATATACGGAGTATTTCATTATAGGGAACGATTGGAAAAAATCTTAGAATCTTCATTTGAGCAAATCGCTTTCATACGTTAGAATAGATATGTTACATTGAAAGAAGCGAACACGGTAAACTATTTCATATTGTGCGGAGTTGATAACCATGACAAAACAAACAGAATATAAGCGCAAGCCCGAATGGTTGAAAATTAAGTTAAACACGAATGAAAACTATACAGGCTTAAAGAAAATGATGCGTTCTAAGAATCTTCATACCGTTTGTGAAGAGGCAAAATGTCCGAATATTCATGAATGCTGGGCTGTAAGAAAAACAGCAACATTTATGATTTTAGGTGCGGTTTGTACACGTGCTTGTCGTTTTTGTGCGGTTAAAACAGGCTTACCAACTGAGCTTGATTTACAAGAACCAGAACGCGTAGCAGATTCAGTAGTACAAATGGGCTTAAAGCACGTTGTTATAACAGCGGTTGCACGTGATGATTTAAAGGACGGGGGAGCAGCTGTTTTTGCTGAAACAGTACGCGCAGTACGTCGTAAAAACCCATTCACGTCTATCGAAGTATTACCATCTGATATGGGTGGAGTAGAAGAAAACTTAAAAATGTTAATGGATGCAAAACCAGATATTTTAAACCATAACATTGAAACAGTACGTCGATTATCTGACCGAGTTCGCGCTAGAGCAAAATATGAACGTTCATTAGAGTTTTTACGTCGAGCGAAAGAAATGCAGCCTGATATTCCAACTAAATCGAGCATTATGGTGGGCTTAGGTGAAACGAGAGAAGATTTAATTGAAGCAATGGATGACTTACGTGCAAACAATGTGGATATTTTAACTCTTGGGCAATACCTACAACCATCTAAGAAGCATTTACCAGTTCTTAAATATTACCCACCAGCAGAATTTGCAGAGCTTAAAGAAATTGCACTTAGCAAAGGATTTAGCCACTGTGAAGCTGGCCCACTTGTGCGTTCTTCTTACCATGCGGACGAGCAAGTACGTTCTGCAAAAGAAAAAACAGCAGAAGCTAAATAATGAAAAAAAGAGAGCTAATGATTGGTCATCTCCCTGTCAAGTAGACAGTAATAAAAAGAGTATTATGCCACGGCCTTTTCCCGATATTCTATCGGGGAAAGGCCGTGAAGTTTTTCTTGGAACCTTTCTGTAT